>NZ_JAMQHN010000093.1 GCF_025993755.1 Thermomonas sp.
CGCGACCAGCACGCATTCGGATCGACTGGAATACGGATTGTTCGGTCTTTCCCAGATTCGATCCGGGCTGGGTGGCCATGCCAGAGTACGATGACCCGTTTTCCAGTCAGCAGAGTCGGAAGTACTTGACGCTGTCCCGATGGAGTCGTCGCGCGGGACTGCGACTATCGATGCTGCTGCTGGCGTTCGCGACGTCCGGCGTCCTTGCGCTGCCGCTGCAGGAAACGCCGCGGGATGCCACGAGAAGCCTGCATGGGGGCACGGCAAACCAGGCCGTGCGAACCGCAGTCCAGCCGCAGGCGGACCAGGATGAGGCATCTGCAAGACAGGAGGCGCCGGCGCAACCGCAGCAAGGGCTTACCCGCGGCGTGCGGTCCCGCGTCGCCAACCAGGGCACGGCGGATGTCCTGCATCCGGAAGCGGAATCCGATCGGGGCGTGCTGTTCCGGATTACCGCGCCGAAGCAGGACGGCTCGGCGCCACGAATCGGCTATCTGTTCGGCACGATCCATTTCGGAACGCCCGAAGAACAGGATGTCGATTACGCCACGCTGGGGCGGCTGCTGGATGGAGTTGCGGTCTTCGTCAACGAGGCCGATGTCGATACGCAATGGGACACCCGGCTGGACGGCTATCGGTGGCTGCCCGCGCGGACCTCGCTGGATCGCCTGGTGGGGGCCGATGCCATGGCCAAGGCGCGGGAACTGCTGCCGGACGTGCAGGTGCGCGATCTGCAGCGGATGCGTCCGTGGATGGTCCTGGCCTTGCTGGAAGCGCGCGGCGAGCAGGGCGGTGATGACAACGTCGATATCCGCTTGCAGCGAATCGCCGGCGGCATGGGCAAACGGCTGGTGCATCTGGAATCCCTGGAAGACCAGCTGCGGGCGCTCGACTGCGTGCCGACAGGACAACAGGCGCAGGTCCTGGCAGAACGCCTGCAGAAACCGATGTTCCTGAAGCTCGACTCGGCCGAAGCCATGGCCGCCTACAGGGCGCGGGATCTCGATGCGTGGCTGACCGACGTGGACCGCATGGACGGGCTCAGCGATGCCGCGAAGCAAATCGAACGGCGTTCCCGACTGTGCCTGCTGGAAGATCGCAATGCGCGTTGGATCGACGCGATCGAGGACCTGTACCGACGGCAGAGCGCCCTGGTGGCCGTGGGCGCCTTGCACCTGGCTGGACCGGATGGCCTGATCGCACGCCTGCGTCGCGATGGATTCAAGGTCGAGGTGATACCGCTGCAGGCGCCTTGAAACGAAAAAACCGGCGCTGGGCCGGTTTTCGCCGAAGCCATTGGTCGGGGAGACAGGATTTGAACCTGCGACTTCTACGTCCCGAACGTAGCGCTCTACCAGGCTGAGCTACACCCCGATGGCAGAGCGGCAATTTTATGGGTATGCCGGTGCAACGGCAAGGGGTCGGGAACGATCGGGCGGGATTTCGCCACGCCTCGACCCCGATGTCAGCACGATCCTGCTGCGCTGAAAATGCCCGGGCCCTAGAATGCGGGTTTCGCTGAGCGGAGTCTTGCGTTGATCAAGCCACGCACCCCCACCGGGGTCATGGAGCTGCTGCCGCGCGACCAGATCGCGTTCCAGCGCATGCTCGACACCATCCGCCAGACCTTCGAGCGCTTCGGCTTCCTGCCGGTGGAAACGCCGGTGATGGAGCTGTCCGAGGTGCTGCTGACCAAGTCCGGCGGCGAAACCGAGCGGCAGGTGTACTTCGTGCAGTCCACCGGCGCGCTGGAGAAGCAGAACGACGGCCTGCCCGAGCTGGCGCTGCGCTTCGACCTGACCGTGCCGCTGGCGCGCTACGTCGCCGAGCACGAGCACGAGCTGGCGTTCCCGTTCCGCCGCTACCAGATGCAGCGCGTCTATCGCGGTGAGCGCGCCCAGCGCGGGCGCTTCCGCGAGTTCTACCAGTGCGACATCGACGTGATCGGCAAGGACAGCCTGTCGCCGCGCTTCGATGCGGAAATCCCGGCGGTGATCGCGGCGGTGTTCGAGCGGCTGGCGATCGGCGAATTCACCATCCAGTTCAACCACCGCAAGCTGCTGCGCGGTTATTTCGAAGGCCTGGGCATCATCGGTGCGGCGCAGCTGCTGGTGCTGCGCGAGCTGGACAAGCTCGACAAGCGCGGCCCCGACGCGGTGCGCGACACGCTGGCGGGCGAGGGCTTCGGGCTTGGCGCGGAGGTCATCGACAAGCTGATGGCGTTCTCGCAGGTGCGCTCGCATGGCCACGCGGATGCGCTGGCCAAGCTTGATGCGCTGGGCGCGGGCACGCCGCTGTTCGACGAAGGCCGCGACGAGCTACGCGCCATTCTCGAGCAGCTCAAGGCGCTGGGCGTGGCGGAGCGCCGCTACGCGCTGAACCTGTCGATCGCGCGCGGGCTCGATTACTACACCGGCATCGTGTACGAGACCACGCTGGATGCCTATCCGCAGATCGGCTCGATCTGTTCGGGCGGCCGCTATGAAAACCTGGCCGGCCACTACACCAAGTCGAAGCTGCCGGGCGTGGGCATTTCCATCGGCCTGACCCGGCTGTTCTACCAGCTGCAGGAGGCCGGGCTGGTCAGCACCGCCGACAGTTCGGTGGACGTGCTGGTGGCGCTGCTGGACGAGGCGGGATTGGCGCATGCGCTGGCGCTGTCGCAGCGGCTGCGGGCGGCGGGCCTGAACGTGGAAACCCAGCTGGAGCCGCGCAAGCTGGCCAAGCAGTTCCAGTACGCCGACAAGGCCGGGATCCGCTTCGTGGTGATGCGCGGCGAGGACGAGGCCGCGCGTGGGGTGGTGACGGTGAAGGACCTGCGCCGCGGCGAGCAATTCGAAGTGGCCGAAGCCGAGCTGGCATCGGTCCTGCGGGTTGAACGAGAGCAGCCCGTCCGACTTGGCTGAGGCAAACCATTTTCCTTGAGGTTGATTCCCACGATGAGGCGCATTCTGCTCGACGGTACTTCGCTCACCCGCACCCAGCTGGTTGCCGTGGCCTACGGCGCGATGGTCGAACTGGCCCCGGCCACGCTGGAACGGGTCGGCAGGGCCGCGGATTTCCTCGCCGAGCAGGTGTCCAGGCAGGAGCCCATCTACGGCGTGTCCACCGGCTTCGGCAGCAATGCCGACAAGCTGCTGGGCGCGCATCGTCTGCGCGACGATCTGCCGGGCGCGCAGGCGTCGGAGAGGGCGCCGGGAATCGAGTTGCAGCACAACCTGATCGTCACCCACGCGGTGTGCGTGGGCGAGCCGTTCGCGCCCGAGGTGGTGCGGGCGATGCTGTGCATCCGCATCAACACCCTGCTGCGCGGGCATTCGGGCATCCGCGTGCAGACCCTGCAGGCGCTGGCCGACCTGCTCAATGCCGGCATCGTGCCGGTGGTTCCGCAGCTGGGTTCGGTGGGCGCTTCGGGCGATCTTGCGCCGCTCTCGCACCTGGCCATCGTGCTGATCGGCGGGGGCGAGGCCTTCGTGGACGGCGTGCGGATGCCGGGCGGCGAGGCGCTGGCCCGGCGCGGGCTCAAGCCGGTCGATCTGTCCTACAAGGAAGGACTGGCGCTGAACAACGGCACCGCGCAGATGCTGGCGACCGGCGTGCTGGCGATCCAGCAGCTCGAAGATTTGCTGGATACCGCCGACCTGGCCGCGGCGATGACCATCGACGCCTTCGCCGGTCGCCTCGGCGCGTTCGCGCCGGAGGTGCACGCGCTGCGCCCGCATCCCGGTCAGGTCAAGACCGCCGCCCATCTGCTGCAACTGCTGGACGGTTCCACGCTGGCCAACATTCCCTACCATCTGGTGCCGAAATTCCGCCCCTGGCAGCCGGATAGCTGGGACACGCCGGATTCGCAGGCGCTGGGCTTCGACATCGTCTGGGATTGGGTGGCGTTCTCGCAGCGCCATGGTCGCGAGAAGTTCTACCAGCGCTTCCTGCCGTTCCGCGGCGGCAAGAAGCACCAGCCGCAGGACAGCTATTCGCTGCGCTGCATCCCGCAGGTCCACGGCGCGGTGCGCGATGCGCTGGAACAGGCCAAGAGCGTGTTCGACGTCGAACTCAATGCCGTGACGGACAACCCGCTGGTGTTCCCGGACAAGACCGATGCCGCCCACGTCGAGGAGCAGGTGATCTCGGCCGGCCACTTCCACGGCATGCCGCTGGCGCTGGCAATGAGTTATCTGAAGGCGGCCATACCCGTGCTGGCTTCGATCAGCGAGCGCCGCCTGAACAAGCTGGTCGACCCTGCGACCAACGATGGACTGCCGGCGTTCCTGATCGGCAACGAGGACGGCACCGAGTCCGGGTTCATGATCGTGCAATACACCGCGGCGGCGATCGTCAACGACCTGGCTACGCGTGCGATGCCGGCGTCGGTGTATTCGATCCCGACCTCGGCCAACGCCGAGGACCACGTCTCGATGGGCGCCAATGAGGCGCGCCACGTGCTGGCGATGGTCGGCGACCTGGGCAAGGTGCTGGGGCTGGAATTGCTGGTGGCCGCGCAGGCGCTGGACCTGCGTCGCGACATGATCAATGCCGCGCGTGAACTGGCGCGGCAAAGCGATGCCGAAGGCTTTGCCGCCAAGGTGCTGGGCGGCCCGCCTGGCGAAGCGGCCGGACGTGCGGACTTCCTCGCCGAAGTCGATGCGCTTCGCGTGCAGCTGGCCAACGCCGACGAATTCCAGCCGGGCAGGGCGGTCGCCGCCGCGCATGCGGCGCTGCGTAGCCGCATCCCGCATCTGGATCGCGATCGGGCCTTGAATGCGGAAGTGGCCGCCGCCGTGGCGATGGTGGCCGACGGCAGCGTGCTCGCCGCGGCGCGCGCGGCCTGAATCCGGGGTGACTCAGGCTTCGCGGGCGCCGCGCGCCCGGGGCAGTTTTCCGAAACGCCCGCTGTTGAAGTCCTCGATGGCTTGCGTGATTTCCTGCCGGGTGTTCATCACGAACGGCCCGTAGCCGACCACTGGCTCGTCGATCGGTTCGCCGGACAGCAGCAGGATCTTGGCATCGCCGCTGGCGACGAGGGTAAGCGCTTCGCCTTCGGCGGAAAGCGTCGCCATTTCGGCGGCGTCGAGCGCAGTGGCGTCGTTGATCGTCACCCGACCGGCCAGCACCACCAGCAGCGTGTTCCAGCCGTCCGGCTGCGGCAGATCCAGCGCGTGGCCGTCCTTGAGCCGCACGTCCAGCACGTTCATCGGCGTGAAGGTGTTGGCCGGTCCCGCGCTGTCGCCGAAGCGTCCCGCGATGACCCGTACCTTGCCGGCGTCGTCCGGCAAGCCGACCGCGGGAATCCGGTCGTCGGTGATGCCCTGGTAGTGCGGCGCCGACAGCTTGTCCCTGGCGGGCAGGTTGACCCACAGCTGCACCACCTCGAACGGACCGCCGCGCGCGGCGTAGTCGGCCGAGTGGAACTCCTCGTGGATGATTCCGCCGGCCGCGGTCATCCACTGCACGTCGCCCTTGCGGATCACGCCGCCGGCGCCGGTGGAGTCGCGATGTTCGACTTCGCCGTCATAGACGATCGTGACGGTCTCGAACCCACGGTGCGGATGGCTGCCGACCCCGCGCCGTTCGCGGGTGGCCGAAAATTCCATGGGCGCGGCGTAGTCGAGCAGCAGGAACGGGCTGCGGTCGGGCACGCCCGGGCTGTTGTAGTCGAACATCCCGTGCACGGGGAATCCGTTGCCCACCCAGTGCCGACCCGGCGCCTTGCGGGTGGAAAGCACGGTCTTGCGGGCGATGGCGAGGGTGGTGTTCATGGCGGTGCTCCCTTGGGCGCGAACGCGGGTTGCGCGGCGATGGTCACGATATTGCACCTGGTTTTCTGAAACAAATACCCGGTTTATCGCCTGAGTGTTTCGAATCTGGAACGATGGACCGTGTGCAGACTTGCCTCCGGAGCGCCGCAAGCATTCGGCTTCAGCAAACGAGGTTCAGCCGCGCACGCCGCCCGGCTTGCAGTCCGGATACAGGCTGGCGGCGGCGCTGGGGCGGGCGGCGACGCGCTCGAACCACGGTCCGAGGTGGGGCAGGCGGCGGTCGAAGGGCTGGCCCACCGAATCGGCGAAGTCCAGCCAGACGTAGAGCCAGATGTCTGCGAAGGTGAAGCGGGCGCCGGCCAGATAGTCGTGCCCGTCGAGCATCGCATCGAGCCAGGCGATGCGGTCTTGCGCAACGCGCTTGAGCCCGGCCGCCGCTTCGGGCGCGACCGGGATGCGGTGTTCGAAACGCGCCAGGCCTTCCGCGTAGTGGTAGGCGTTGTGGATGTTTTCGGTGATGTTGAGCTCGGCGCGGCGCTGCCACATCCGCGCCTGGGCGCGCTCCTGCGGCGTAGTGCCGATCAGCGGCGGCGTGGGATGCAGTTCTTCGAGGTATTCCATGATCGCCACCGCTTCGGACAGGCAGGTGCCGTCGTCCAGAAGCAGCGCCGGGGTCTGTCCGGCGGGGTTGGCGTCGAGGAACGGGCGGCGGCGGTTCTCGCCGTCGAACACGTCGATCTGGCGGCTCGGCAGCTCCAGCCCCTTTTCGTGCAGGAACATCCGCAGCGTGCGCGGGGCGGGGCTCAGGGCGTCGAGCAGCAGCATGGCGCGACTCAGTGGAACGGCAGCGGCTGCTTGGACGACTGCGGCATGTAGAAGTCGTGCAGGTATTTCTCGCCTTCGTCGTCGAAGATCGTCACCACGGTTTTGATGTCCGGGTGCTGCGCGCGGATCCGCTGCGCCGCCAGCAGGTGGGCTCCGGAGCTGGGGCCGCACAGCAGGCCGCGGGTGCGCGCCAGCTTGCGCATTTCGGCCACCGCGTCCTCGCTGGACACGCTGATGGTGTTGTCGCCGACCAGTTCGCGGTGGCGGGCGAAGATGCCGGGAATGAAGCCGTCGGAGATGCCCTCGATCTGATGCAGCGCGACTTCGCCGCACAGGATGGTGCGCGATTCCGAAGGCTCCATCGCGAACAGCCGCACGTTCGGGTTAACGGCGCGCAGCGCCTGGCCGACCCCGATCAGGGTGCCGCCGGTGCCCACGCCGTGCACGAAAGCGTCGGGGATGCGGCCGCCGAGCTGGGACAGGATTTCCTGACCGAGCCAGCTGCGGTTTTCCTCGACGTTCCATTCGTTCTCGAACTGGCCGGGGAAGAAGAAGCCGGGCTGCTGGCCGAGCTGGCGCGCGCGCTCCAGCGCGTCGTTGACGTGGAAGGTGCCGCAGAACAGCACCTCGGCGCCGAACGCGCGCGAGATCGCCACGCGCTCGGTGGACAGCCCCTCGGGCATGACCACGAGCATGCGGTAGCCCTTGACCGCGGCGACCATCGAGAAGGCGTTGCCGGTGTTGCCGCTGGTGGCCTCGACGATGGTGTCGCCGGGCTTGAGCAGGCCCTCGCGTTCGGCGCGTTCGACGATGTACTTGGCGATCCGGGCCTTGATCGAGCCGGACGGATTGAGGAACTCGCACTTGGCGAAGACGGCGTCGATGTCCAGCAGCGGGGTGTCGCCGATGGCGTCGAGGATGTTGGTCGAAACCGTGGGATAGCGGGTGGGCATGGTCGTCACACGAGTGGGCGCAGGGAGCACAGTGTTGCCGTGCGCCCCCCATGCTCGCACTGACCGACGTCAACGCCGCGCGAAAACGCGAAACGCCCCTTGCGGGGCGTTTGTCTTGGATCGATCCCGGGAGCCTCAGCGGTGCCGGTAGGTGATGCGGCCCTTGGTCAGGTCGTAGGGCGTCATCTCCACCTTGACCTTGTCGCCGGTCAGGATGCGGATGTAGTTCTTGCGCATGCGCCCGGAGATGTGGGCGATGATTTCATGGCCGTTTTCGAGCGTCACCCGGAACATGGTGTTCGGGAGGGTTTCGGAAATGGTGCCTTCGAATTCGATGACGTCGTCTTTCGCCATGGGCGGAATGCATACCGGGCGCCGCGAATGCGGTCCCAAAGTCCACTATTTTCGCACGTTGCCGGGTTGTTCGCAAAACGCGCACCTGCGGTACCGGGTGCGGGCATCCCCGAACCCGGCGGCGGCCTTCGGCCTTGACCGGTCTGTGTGCGTGGTTCGCGACGGGTTCCGGCAGGGGGCAGGACAAGCATTTTTGACGCGGATTGGCGCGGATAAAATCTGATTGAAGGTTTGATCCGCGTTCATCCGCGATTATCCGCGTCAACAAACAGCACTGTCCGTGCCCAGAGATCGTCGACTCCCGATGCAGTGACGCATTGCGATGGACGTTGGCTACGTAGCGTGTGGTGGTGTGGCGGTCAGGATTTGAGCAGCCGACCAGGAACCGAAGCGTTCCGTCCACTGTCCCGGAGTGCCCGGCAGGTCGCGTTGTCGCGACAGCGCGGCGAGGTAGCGCTCGCGCGGCCAGACCTCGACGCCCAGACGCTCGGTGTGGGCGTTTGGCACCTGGGCGTCGATCAGCGGCCAGCCCCAGTCGTGCAGGCGGCTGGCGAGCGCCGCCAGCGCCAGCGAGGAGCCGCCGGATTGCGCCGAGAACATGCTGTCGCCACAGAACATCTGTCCGAACGCCAGTCCGATCAGACCGCCGACCAGGGTCTCGCCCGCGTACACCTCGACACTGTGTGCGTGGCCGAGGCGATGCAGCTCGCGGTAGGCGGCGAACATGCCGGTGGTGATCCAGGTGCCGCGCTGGCCGTGCCGCGGCGCCATGCAGCCGCGAACGACGCCGACGAAATCGGTATCCGCGCGCACCGTCCAGCCGCTGTGGCGCAGCTGGCGCCGGAGTCTGCGCGGCAGATGGACGCCATCGCTGCGCAGCACCGCGCGCCGCGCCGGACTCCACCACAGGATCGGTTCGCCTTCCGAATACCAGGGAAAGATGCCGCTGCGGTAGGCGTTGAGGAATCGCGCGGGCGACAGGTCGCCGCCGAAGGCGAGCAGGCCGTCGGGATCGGCCAGCGCGCGCTCGACCGGAGGGAAGGGCGATGCCGGGTCGGAACCGAGTCGCGGCAGGTGAAGCTCCATCGCCCCATTGTAGGAGCGACCCATGGGCGCGATCCGGTATTGGTTCGGTACGGATCAGTGCCCTTCGTCGAGGAACCTCTCCGCGTCCAGTGCCGCCATGCAGCCGAAGCCGGCCGAGGTGATCGCCTGCCGGTAGACCTGATCGGCCACGTCGCCGGCGGCGAACACGCCTTCCACGCTGGTCTGGGTGGCGTTGCCGTCGAGCCCGGTGCGGATGGTCAGATAGCCGTTGCGCATGGCGAGCTGATCCTTGAACAGTTCGGTGTTCGGGCTGTGGCCGATGGCGACGAAGAAGCCCTGCACGTCGATTTCGCGGGTGCTGCCGTCCTGCACCGACTTCAGGCGCATGCCGGTGACGCCGGCGTCGTTGCCCAGCACTTCATCGACGGTGTGGTGCCAGACCGGCTCGATCTTGCCGGCCTCGATCCTGGCGAACAGTTTGTCCTGCATGATCTTCTCGGCGCGCAGGGTGTCGCGGCGGTGGACCAGATAGACCTTGCGGGCGATGTTGGAGAGGTACAGCGCCTCTTCCACGGCGGTGTTGCCGCCGCCGATCACGGCCACGTCCTGATCCTTGAAGAAGAAACCGTCGCAGGTCGCGCAGGCGGACACGCCGCGGCCCTTGAAGGTTTCCTCGGATGGGATGCCGAGGTATTTGGCGGTGGCGCCCGTCGCGATGATCAGCGCGTCGCAGCTGTATTCGCCGGAATCGCCGGTGAGCACGAACGGGCGCTGCGAAAGGTCGGCGGTGTGGATGTGGTCGAACACGACTTCGGTATCGAAGCGCTCGGCGTGCGCCTGCATCCGCGCCATCAGGTCCGGGCCCATCAGGCCGTGGGCGTCGCCGGGCCAGTTGTCGACCTCGGTGGTGGTGGTCAGCTGGCCGCCCATCTGCATGCCGGTGATGACGACCGGCTTGAGGTTGGCGCGCGCGGCATAGACAGCGGCGGTCCAGCCGGCGGGGCCGGAGCCGAGGATCAGGAGGCGAACGTGGCGGGGCGTGGTCATGGTGGCGGGCAATGTCCCTATAATTGGAAGGATTCGCGTTGGCGGCGGGAAGCCTCTAGCTTGGCGGCCGCCGCGCAGCGATACAAGCCGCGATCGCCGGAACGCTGCTGACCACGGCAAGAACACTGACCCATCAGGAGCGAACCATGCGTATCGGAGTCCCCAAGGAAACCAAGACCCTCGAAGGGCGCGTTGCGCTCGTGCCGGCCGCCGCGGGCGATCTGGTCAAGCGTGGGCATGAGGTGTGGCTGGAGCAGGGCGCCGGGCTGAAGTCCGGTTTCGGGGACGAACAGTACACCCGACTGGGCGTGAAGATCGCGCCGGACGCCGCCGCCTTGTACGAAAAGGGCGAGATGATCGTCAAGGTCAAGGAGCCGATCGCCGGCGACCTGCAGCACCTGCGCAAGGACCACCTGCTGTTCTGCTATCTGCATCTGGCGGCCGAACCGGCGCTGACCAGGCGCCTGCTGGAGATCGGCCTGACCGGCATCGCCTTCGAGACGGTGGAACTGGCCAATGGCGAACTTCCGCTGCTGGCGCCGATGTCGGTGATCGCCGGCACCCTGGCGACCCAGGTCGGCACCCACCTGCTGCACCAGCCGATGGGCGGCAAGGGCAAGATGCTTGGCGGCCTGTCGGCGACCGAACGCGGCAAGGTGGTGGTGTTCGGCGCCGGCAAGGCAGGCGGTGCGGCGGCGACGCTGGCGGCCGCGGCGGGCGCCAACGTCACGGTGTTCGAAATGCGCCATGACCGCATGGACGAAATGCGCCGGCTCGGCAACAACGTCACGGCGCTGTACCCCTACCACGACCTCGTCGCCAGCGAAGTGGCCTCGGCCGATCTCGTGGTCGGCGCGGTGCTGGTGACCGGCGCGCGCGCGCCGCACGTGATGAACCGCGAGATGCTCAAGGGCATGGAGCCGGGCAGCGTGCTGGTGGACATCGCCATCGACCAGGGTGGCTGCTTCGAGACCTCGCGCCCGACCAACTGGAAGGAACCGACCTACGTGGAAGAGGGCGTCACCCACTTCTGCGTCACCAACATGCCCGGCGCGGTGCCGCAGACCTCCTCGCAGGCGATTTGCGCGGCGATCCTGCCCTGGATCAACCTGCTTGCGGCGGGTGACAGCTGGCGCAACAACGCGGCGCTGGTGAAGGGCATCAACGTCGAAGCCGGGAAAATCGTGCATCCGGCGCTGCACGGCATGAATCTTTGACGTACTATCAAGCAGGTGCGGAAGATTCCTGAGGTTTGATCGCAGGTGGGGAAAGCGGTAGCTGACGTTCGCAAGACCGGCCGGAAACCGGCGTCGCGTGACCGCGGCAGCCGTTCGCAATCCTTGCCCAAGCTGTGGCGCGACATCGCGTTGATCGCGATCGCGCCATTGCTGCTGTACCTGCTGGCTTGCCTGTTTTCCTATTCGCCGTCGGATCCGGGCTGGGATCATGGCGGCAGCCTGCTGGCGCCGGTCCACAACCTCGGCGGGATTGCCGGGGCCTGGACCGCGAGCTTCCTGCTGTTCCTGACCGGCTATGTCGCCTTCCTGCTGCCCTTCGTGCTGGGCGCGATCGCCTGGATCGCGCTGTTCGGGATGGACAGCGATGGCGATGGCAGGGCCGACCTCGGTCCGGCGCTGCGCCTGGTCGGCATCGTCGGTTTTCTGGTGGCCAGCTGCGGCCTGCTGTTCCTGCGCGGCGTGCCGGCCAACGATTTTTCCGCGGGCAGCGGCGGCATCCTGGGCACCCTGGCCGGGCGCTCGCTGCTGCACGGCTTCGGCCCGGTCGGCGCCAACCTGTTCCTTGTCACCTTGTTCCTGATCTCCGTCACCCTGGCCACCGGGTTGTCGTGGCTGGCGGTCATGGACCGGATCGGCGCCTGGGTGCTGGCGCTGCCGGGCCTGCTCGACCGCGGCGCACGGCAGGGCGCGAAGACCGCGAGCGAGTGGGGCGAAGCGCGGGCGCTGCGCGAGGAGCGCGAAGAAGCGCGGCGCGCCGACAGCCAGCAACGCGCCAGGCGCGAGCCGGTGCGGATCGAGCCGCCGACCGCGCCAGTGGTCGAAAAGAGCGAGCGCGCCAAGCGCGAGCAGCAGATCCCGTTGTTCCACGGCGGCGATGTTTTGGGTGTTCCCCCACTGGCCTTGCTCGACGAACCCAAGCCGCAGCCCCTGAGCTACGACGAGGACACGCTGGAGACCTTGTCGCGGCAGATCGAGTTCAAGCTCAAGGATTTCCGCATCGATGCCGCGGTGGTGGGCGCCTATCCGGGCCCGGTGATCACCCGTTTCGAGGTGCAGCCCGCGCCGGGGGTGAAGGTCAGCCAGATTTCCTCGCTCGACAAGGACATCGCCCGCGGGCTGTCGGTGAAGTCGGTGCGCGTGGTCGACGTGATCCCCGGCAAATCGGTGATCGGGATGGAAATCCCGAACGTGCGCCGGGAAATGATCTACCTGAGCGAGCTGCTGCGCTCGAAGGAATACGACAAATCCGGCAGTCCGCTGACGCTGGCGCTGGGCAAGGACATCGCCGGCAAGCCGATCGTTGCCGACCTCGGGCGGATGCCGCACCTGCTGGTGGCCGGCACCACCGGTTCCGGCAAGTCGGTGGCGGTCAACGCGATGGTGCTCTCGCTGCTCTACAAGGCCTCCGCGCAGGACGTGCGGATGCTGATGATCGACCCGAAGATGCTGGAACTGTCGGTCTATCAGGGCATTCCGCACCTGCTGGCGCCGGTGGTGACGGACATGAAGGAGGCCGCGAATGGTCTTCGCTGGTGCGTGGCGGAGATGGAGCGCCGCTACAAGCTGATGAGCGCGGTGGGCGTGCGCAACCTGGCCGGCTTCAACAAGAAGGTGAAGGACGCCATCGACGCCGGCCAGCCGCTGCTCGACCCGCTGTTCAAGGCCGGGCCGGAATCGGGCGAGGTCGCGCCGACGCTGGAGCCGTTGCCGTTCATCGTCGTGTTCATCGACGAATTCGCCGACATGATGATGATCGTCGGCAAGAAGGTCGAGGAACTGATCGCGCGCCTCGCGCAGAAGGCCCGCGCCTCCGGCATCCACCTGATCCTGGCCACCCAGCGGCCGTCGGTGGACGTCATCACCGGCCTGATCAAGGCCAACATTCCCACCCGCATCGCCTTCCAGGTCTCCAGCAAGATCGATTCCCGCACCATCCTCGACCAGAGCGGCGCGGAAACCCTGCTCGGCAACGGCGACATGCTCTATCTGCCGCCGGGAACCGCCATGCCCGAGCGCATCCATGGCGCGTTCGTGTCGGACGAGGAAGTGCATCGCGTGGTCGAGCACCTCAAGCAGGACGGCGGCGGCCCGGATTACATCGAGGGTGTGCTGGAAGAAACCCAGACCATGTACGACGGCAGCAGCGTCGGCGCCGGCGGCTTGCCGGAAGCGCCGGTCAGCATCGATCCGGAGGCGGATCCGCTGTACGACCAGGCCGTGCAGATCGTCACCGAAACCCGCCGCGCCTCTATTTCCGGCGTCCAGCGGCGATTGAAGATCGGCTACAACCGCGCCGCGCGACTGGTCGAAGCGATGGAAGCGGCAGGCGTGGTCAGCGCCCCTGAGCACAACGGCGATCGCGCCGTGCTGGCACCGCCGCCGCCGCGCTGAGGGCAGGGTGGCCCGAGGAAGCGCGCCCTGCGCGCGGGTGCCGGAGAATGCTGCATTCAGCATGGTGGCGACACACTGTTCGCAACGCCGCAGGAGGTGCTGCATGAAATCCATCGTTTCCGCCACGCTGGCCGTGGTGCTGTTGTCCGCCAGCGGCATCGCCGACGCAGGGGCGCGTCAGGACCTCGCGGCATTCGCCTCGGGCCTGCGTGGTCTGGACGGCCAGTTCAATCAGGAGGTGTACGACCCGCAGGGACGGCGCAAGGAATCCAGCTCCGGTCGCGTGGCGCTGTCGGCGCCGCATTTGTTCCGCTGGGAATACCGGCAGCCCTACGCGCAATTGGTCCTGGCCGATGGCAAGACCGTGTGGGTGTTCGATCCAGACCTGAAGCAGGCAAGCCGCCGCCCGCAGGGCGCCGAAGAAGCCAGCAGCCCGCTGGCCGTCCTGCTCGACCCGGCACGGCTTGATCGCGATTTCATCGTCAAGGAAGCCGGCGATGCCGACGGCCTGAACTGGCTGTCGATCCAGCCTCGCAGCGCCGAGGCCGGGTTCCGCAGCGCGCGCCTGGGATTCTTGCGCAACCAGTTGCTGCGCATGGAATACGAGGACGCGCTCGGCCAGCGCACCGAGATCCGTTTCAGCAACTGGAAGCGCAACCCGGCGTTTGCCGCGGGAACGTTCGTCTTCACACCGCCCACCGGCGTGGATGTGATCGGCGGGTAAGAGCGGTTCGCCGCCGCCGCAGTTCGCGCGTGTTGCGAACCATTCGCGATTGGGTGCATCGCAAGCGGGAACGAGGGCCGCTGTTCGCGTGAAAACGCGATGCAGGTATGGCCGTGGCCGCATCGCGGCGGGTAGAATGCGCGGCTACCGGTCGACGGCTTCGTGTCGTCGAACTCTTCCACAACGCATGAGGCAAGCGTGCTGGCCGAGTATCTTCCCCCCCTGCTGTTCCTGATCGTCGCTGCCGGCATCGGCATTGTCCTGATCATCGTCGGCAACGTGCTCGGCCCCAAGCGGCCGTCCCCGGAGAAACTGTCTCCGTACGAATGCGGCTTCGATGCGTTCGAGAACGCGCGCATGCCGTTCGACGTGCGCTACTACCTGGTCGCGATCCTGTTCATCGTGTTCGACCTTGAAATCGCCTTCGTCTTCCCGTGGGCGGCGGTGTTCCGCGATCTGGGGGCGTTCGGCCTGATCGAGATGGGCACCTTCCTTGTGCTGCTGGTGATCGGTTTCGCGTACGTGTGGAAGCGCGGCGCGCTGGAGTGGGAATGAGCAACCTCGTCCAAAGCGTTCTCGATGCGGCCAACAATCCGCTGCCCGAAGGCAGGCTGGACGACATCCTGCGGGCCGGCGACGGCAACCCGCTGCAGCAGAACGGGTTCGTCACCACCAGCATGGACGCGTTGTGGAACTGGGCGCGCACCGGCTCGATGTGGCCGGTGACGTTCGGCCTGGCCTGCTGCGCGGTGGAGATGATGCACGCGGGCGCCGCGCGGCTCGACCTCGACCGCTACGGCGTGGTGTTCCGCCCGTCGCCGCGCCAGTCCGACGTGATGATCGTGGCCGGCACCCTGGTCAACAAGATGGCGCCGGCGCTGCGCAAGGTCTACGACCAGATGCCCGATCCGAAGTGGGTGATCTCGATGGGCAGTTGCGCCAACGGCGGCGGCTACTACCACTATTCCTATTCGGTGGTGCGCGGCTGCGACCGGGTGATTCCGGTCGACGTCTACGTGCCGGGCTGCCCGCCGACCGCCGAGGCGCTGGTGTACGGCATCCTGCAATTGCAGAAGAAGATTCGCCGCCTGGAGCAGAACCCGTTCTCCAAGGCGGACAAGCCCGAAGGTGCGCGCGCATGAGCACGACGCTGGTCGATGCGCTTGCCGCACGTTTCGGCGCCGAGGCGCTCAAGGTCGCGCAGCCGCGCGGTGAAATCACGCTGGAACTGACCCCGGAAATCTGGCTGTCGGCCGCCACCGCGCTGCGTGACGAGTTCGGATTCGATACCTTCATCGACCTGTGCGGGGTCGATTACCTCGGCTATGGCAACGACGAGTGGGACGGCGTCGAGGCGAACTGGCACGGCTTCGGCCGTGGCGCCGAAGGCTACGGCCCGGGCCGGTTCAACTGGGGCGAAGAGCCCAGCCACCAGGTCTCGACCCCGGCCGGCATCGCCCCGGATCGCCGCGAAACCAGGCGCTTCGCGGTGGTCATGCAGCTGCTTTCGATCCGCGACAACAAGCGCGTCGCCGCGCGCTGCTTCGCCCCCGACGACGGCCTGCCGATGGTGCCTTCCGTCACCGGCGTCTGGCGCGGCGCGGACTGGTACGAGCGCGAGGCTTTCGACTTGTACGGGGTGATCTTCGACGGCCATCCCGACCTGCGCCGCATCCTGACCGACTATGGCTTCATCGGCCATCCGTTCCGCAAGGATTTCCCGCTGATCGGCAATGTCGAGGTGCACTACGACGCCGAGCGCAAGCGCGTGGTCTATGCGCCGGTCACCAGCGTGGTGCCGCGCGTGGGCGTGGCGCGGGTGATTCGCGACGACAGCCGCTTCGACACCGCCGAGGAAGAGATCGAACACCGCATCCTCGACCGGGAGACCCGCCGATGAACGCGCACGTCATGCCCAGCTCCGAGCCGTTCGCCAGCAATCCGGAAGAGGCCCGGCAGGAAATCCGCAACTACACGATGAACTTCGGGCCGCAGCATCCGGCGGCCCATGGCGTGCTGCGCCTGATCCTGGAGATGGATGGCGAAGTGGTGCGCCGCGCCGATCCGCACGTCGGCCTGCTCCATCGCGGCACCGAGAAACTGGCCGAATCCAAGCCATTCAACCAGTCGATCCCGTACATGGACCGGCTGGATTACGTGTCGATGATGTGCAACGAGCACGCTTACGTGCGCGCCATCGAAACCCTGATGGGGATCGAGGCGCCGGAGCGTGCGCAGTGGATCCGCACGTTGTTCGACGAGGTCACCCGCATCCTCAACCACCTGATGTGGCTGGGCAGCAATGCGCTCGACCTCGGCGCGATGGCGGTGTTCCTCTACAGCTTCCGCGAGCGTGAGGAGCTGATGGACACCTACGAGGCGGTGTCCGGCGCGCGCATGCACGCGGCCTACTATCGTCCGGGCGGCGTCTATCGCGACCTGCCGGACCGCATGCCCAAGTACAAGGAGTCGCCTTGGCACAAGGGCGGCAAGCTCAAGCGCTTCAACGAGGCCCGCGAAGGTTCGCTGCTCGACTACCTCGAGCACTTCACCCGGACCTTTCCGGATCGCGTCGACGAATACGAAACCCTGCTGACCGAAAACCGGATCTGGAAGCAGCGCACGGTCGGGATCGGCGTCGTCGCGCCCGAGCAGGCCAAGGCCCTGGGAATGAGCGGCGTCATGCTGCGCGGCTCGGGGATCGAGTGGGATCTGCGCAAGAAGCAGCCCTATGCGAAGTACGCCGAGGTCGATTTCGACATTCCGATCGGCGTCAACGGCGACTGCTACGACCGCTACCTCGTGCGCATTGCCGAGATGCGCGAGTCCAACCGCATCATCGCCCAGTGCGTGGAGTGGCTGAAGGCCAACCCCGGCCCGGTCATGGTCAACAACTACAAGGTTGCGCCGCCGTCCCGTGCCGAGATGAAGCACAGCATGGAAGCGCTGATCCACCACTTCAAGCTGTTCTCCGAAGGCTACTGCGTGCCGGCCGGCGAGACTTATGCCGCGGTGGAGGCGCCCAAGGGCGAGTTTGGCTGCTACCTGGTCAGCGATGGCGCCAACAAGCCGTTCCGCGTCCATCTGCGCGCCCCCGGCTTCGCCCACCTGGCCTCGATGGACGAGATCGTCAAGGGCCACATGCTCTCCGACGTGGTGGCGATGATCGGCACCTACGACCTGGTGTTCGGCGAGGTGGATCGATGAGTGCCCGTACCCCGTTCGCCGGTTGCCCCGCCGCAGCCCGCGGAGGTTCCAACCCATGAAAGCAACCGGCAATTTCGAAGCCTGCCGCAACATCGATCCGATGGCCGCGCTGTCGGACGTCACCCGTGGCCACATCGATCACTGGCTGGCCAAGTTCCCCGCGCTGCGGCGGCGATCGGCCGTGCTGCAGGGCCTGCACGCGGCGCAGGAACAGAATGGCGGGTGGCTGACCGATGAGCTGATCGCGGCGGTCGCGAAGTATCTCGGCATTCCGCCGGTGTGGGCCTACGAGGTCGCCACCTTCTATTCGATGTTCGAACTGGAGCCGGTGGGCCGCAACAGCGTGTCGTTCTGCACCAACATCAGCTGCTGGCTCAACGGCGCCGAGGATCTGGTCGCGCATGCCGAAAGGAAGCTGGGCGTGAAGCTGGGCGAATCGACCCCGGACGGGCGCGTCTATCTGCGCTGCGAGGAAGAATGCGTGGCCGGCTGCTGCGGCGCTCCGGTGGCCGTGGTCAACGGCCACTACCACGAGAAGCTCACGCCGCAGAAGGTCGATGAGTTGCTGGATGGGCTGAAGTAATGATCGGACACACCTACTACTCGGAAGGCAAGGGTCCGGTCGGCCCGGCGCCGGAGGCGCATCAGGCGGTCTATACGACGCTGCATTTCGACAGGCCGTGGTCGTACGAGAACTATCTCAAGACCGGCGGCTATCAGGCGCTGCGCAAGATTCTGACCGAGAAGATCCCGCCGGCGGACGTGATCGAGATCGTCAAGGCCTCGGGCCTGCGCGGCCGCGGCGGCGCGGGCTTCCCGACCGGTCTGAAGTGGAGCTTCATGCCCAAGGGCGACGGCGAGAAGTACATCCTGTGCAACTCGGACGAGTCCGAGCCGGGCACCTGCAAGGACCGCGACATCCTGCGCTACAACCCGCACGCGGTGATCGAGGGGCTGGCGATCGCCTGCTATGCCACCAACACGAAGGTTGCCTACAACTACCTGCGCGGCGAGTTCCACCTGGAGCCGTTCGAACACGTCGAGGAAGCGCTGGCCGAAGCCTACAAGCACGGCTGGCTGGGCAAGGACATCCTCGGCAGCGGCATCGACATCGACATTTACAACGCGCTCGGCGCCGGCGCCTACATCTGCGGCGAGGAAACCGCGCTGATGGAGTCGCTGGAAGGCAAGAAGGGCCAGCCGCGCTACAAGCCGCCGTTCCCGGCCAACTTCGGCCTGTACGGCAAGCCGACCACCATCAACAACACCGAAACCTACGCCTCGGTGCCGGCGATCATCCGCAACGGCCCCGAATGGTTCATGGCTCAGGGCATCCCCAACAGCGGCGGCTGCAAGATCTTCTCGGTCTCCGGCCACGTCAACCGCCCGGGCAATCACGAGGTCAAGCTCGGCATTCCGTTCGCCGAACTGCTCGAGATGTGCGGCGGCGTGCGAAACGGCCACCGCATCAAGGCGGTGATCCCGGGCGGCTCGTCGATGCCGGTGCTGCCGGGCGAGGTGATGATGAAGCTGACGATGGACTACGACAGCATCAAGAACGCCGGGTCGGGCCTTGGCTCGGGCGCGGTGATCGTGATGGACGAGACCACCTGCATGGTGCGTGCCTGCCAGCGCATCAGCCGCTTCTACAAGAACGAAAGCTGCGGCCAGTGCACGCCCTGCCGCGAGGGCACCGGCTGGATGAACCGCATGCTCAACCGCATCGCCAGCTTCCAGGCCAATCTCGACGACCTGAAGATGCTGCGCGCGGCCGCCGGACAGATCGAGGGCCACACCATCTGCGCCTTCGGCGAGGCCGCGGCCTGGCCGGTGCAGGGCTTCCTGCGCCATTACTGGCATGAATTCGAATACGCCATCGTGAACAAGCGGTTCTATGTGGACGACGAACGGGCCGGCACCCTCGCTGCGGCCGTGCAGGGAGGGGTGTGATGGCCGAGCCCGTCAACCCGAACCTGCCGCCGGACCAGGTGACCGTCTTCATCGACGGGGTCGAACTGGCCGCGCCCAAGGGGGCGATGATCATCCAGGTGGCGGACAAGGCGGGGATCCAGATCCCGCGTTTCTGCTACCACCCCAAGCTGCCGATCGCGGCCAACTGCCGCATGTGCATGGTCGATACCGAAGTCGGCGGACGCCCCGCGCCCAAGCCGTCGCCGGCCTGCGCGACGCCGGTGATGGACGGCATGAAGATCTTCACGCGCAACGCCAAGGCCATGCAGGCCCAGCGCAACGTGATGGAATTCCTGCTGATCAACCACCCGCTGGATTGCCCGGTCTGCGACCAAGGCGGCGAGTGCGAACTGCAGGATCTGGCGCTGGGCTACGGGCGCTCGGTCAACCGCTTCGTCGAACGCAAGCGTTCGGTGGCCGACGAGAACCTCGGCCCGCTGGTGTCCAGCGACATGACGCGCTGCATCCACTGCACGCGCTGCATCCGCGTGACGGCTGAAATCGCCGGCACCTACGAGCTGGGCGGCATGTACCGCGGCGAGAACCTGCAGATCGGCACCTACGACGGCAAGCCGCTGACCACCGAGCTGTCCGGCAACGTCATCGATGTCTGCCCGGTCGGCGCGCTGACCGACAAGGTGTTCCGCTTCAAGGCACGGCCGTGGGAGATGATCGCGCGTCCGTCGCTGGGTTATCACGATCCGCTGGGCAGCAATCTGTTCCTGCACACCCGGCGCGGCGAGATCCTGCGCTGCGTGCCGCGCAACAACGAGGCGGTCAACGAGTGCTGGCTCTCCGACCGCGACCGCTACGCGCGCGCCGGCCTGTACAGCGAAGACCGCGCCGTCGCGCCGATGGTGCGCGACAACGGCACGCTCCGCGAGGCCACCTGGGACGAAGCGCTGGCGCGCGCCGCGCAGATCCTCAAGGACAATGCCGGCGACGCGCTCGGCGTGCTGGCGCATCCGGCGACGACCAACGAGGAAGGCGCGCTGCTGGCGCGTCTGGCCGAGGGTCTGGGAAGCGGCAACATCGACCACCGCATCACCCAGATCGACCTGTCCGACGGCGCGAGCGCCGAGTCCTTCGGCATGCCCGTCGAGCAGATCGAGAAAGCCGATGCCATCGTCATCGTCGGCAGCAACCTGCGCCACGAGGTGCCGCTGCTGCACCAGCGCGTCCGCAAGGCGTGGAAGGCCGGCGCGCGGGTGTTCGTGGTCAATCCGGTCGATTTCGAGTTCACGTTCGACAGCGCCGGCAAGCACATCGTGGCGCCCTCGAAGCTGGCCTCGGCGCTGGCCGGACTGGATCTTGGCGACGCCGGCCGTGCCGCGGTCATCGTCGGCGAGATCGCGGAAAACGGCCCGCACGCGGCCGCGATCCGCGCCGCGGCGGCGGCGTTCGCCGCCCGCACCGGCGCCAGCCTGTGCCGCATCCCGCAGGGCGCCAACGCGGTCGGCCTGACCCGTCTGGGCGTGCTTCCGAGCGGACGCGATGCCCGCGCCATGCTCAAGGACCGTCGCGGCGCCTACATCGTCCACGGCATCGAGCCGGCGCTGGATTGCGTCGATCCGATCGCGGCGATGGAAGCGCTGGGCGCGGCCCAGGTCGTGGCGCTCAACGCGTATGCCAGCGAATCGCTCAAGGCGGTGGCCGACGTGCTGCTGCCGATCGGCGCCTTCCCCGAGATCGAAGCCAGCCTGACCAACCTCGACGGCATCGAACAGCAGGCGCTGCCGGCCGGCAAGCTGCAGGGCGCGGCCCATTCCGGCTGGCGCGTGCTGCGCGCATTGGGTGGCGATCTGGCGCTTCCCGGCTTCGGGTTCACCACGCTGGACGAACTGCGCGCCGGCATGACGCGCAAGGAAGTGAACGTGGCTCGCGGCGTGGCGCCGCAGACGGGTGGAGGACTGGAAGTCGCCGTCACGCGTGCGATCTACCGCGTCGATGCGGTGGTCCGCCGCTGCGAGGCGCTGCAATCGCATCCGCTGAACAAGAGCCCGCGCGCCAGCGTGCACCCGGAAGACGCCTCCGCCGTCGGTGTGGTCCATGACGCAATGGGCAAGCTGGGAGCGGCAATGCTGCCGGTCATGCACGATAGGCGGGTCGCCCGCGGCTGCGTGTGGATCGAATCCGGTTATGACGCCACCGCGCCGCTCGCGGCCGCGGCCACAGTGAGCCTTGCCCGCCCATGATGACAGCGACCTTCAATCCGGTGATGACCTACGCGATCGATCCGCTGCGCGATGCGCTGCTGGGGATTGGCACGCTCGGGATGCTGGCGTGGATCGTGCTCAAGATCCTCGTGATTGCGGTGCCGGTGATCATCGCGGTGGCCTTCTACGTGGTCTGGGAGCGCAAGCTGATCGGCTGGATGCACGTCCGCCACGGGCCGATGTACGTCGGCTGGGGCGTGTTCCAGGCCTTCGCCGACGTGTTCAAGCTGCTGTTCAAGGAAGTCGTGCAGCCGACCGTGGCGCATCCGGTGCTGTTCCGCCTGGCGCCGCTGCTGATGCTGGTGCCGGCGTTCGCGGCCTGGGCGGTGGTTCCGTTCGACGCCCGGGTGGTGCTGTCCAACGCCAATGCCGGCGTGCTCTATCTGCTGGTGATGACCTCGCTGGGCATCTACGGCGTCATCATCGCCGGCTGGGCGTCCAACTCGAAATACGCCTTCCTCGGCGCGATGCGCGCCTCGGCGCAGATGATCAGCTACGAAATCGCCGCGGGCTTCGCCCTGGTCGGCGTGCTGGTGGCCGCCGGCACGCTGAACCTGTCCGAGATCGTGATGGCGCAGTCGGGCAACGGTGGCTTCACCGAATGGTTCTTCATTCCGCTGGCGCCGCTGTTCGTCATCTACTTCGTGTCCGGCGTGGCCGAAACCAACCGCCTGCCGTTCGACGTGGTGGAAGGCGAGTCGGAAATCGTCGCCGGCCACATGGTGGAATATTCCGGTTCGCAGTTCGCGCTGTTCTTCCTGGCCGAATACGCCAACATGATCCTGGTCAGCATCCTGACCCCGATCTTCTTCCTCGGCGGCTGGCTCTCGCCGATACCGGCGGCCTGGATCCCGGACGTTCCGGTGCTCGGCACGCTGCTCGGCGACGGCTGGTGGTGGCTGATGGCCAAGATGTTCTTCTTCGCCAGCAGCTTCATCTGGTTCCGCGCCGCGTTCCCGCGCTACCGCTACGACCAGATCATGCGGCTGGGCTGGAAGGTGTTCATTCCGATCACCATTGCGTGGATCTTCGTGACCGCGTTGCTGGTGTATTTCGGCATCCTCGAGGCGGGGAGGTAAGGCGTGGGCAAGATCGTTTCCTACTTCAGGAGCCTGCTGCTGATCGAACTGGTCGGCGGCCTGTGGCTGACCCTGAAGTACCTGTTCCGTCCCAAGTACACGCTGATGTACCCGATGGAAAAGACCCCGATGTCGCCGCGCTTCCGCGGCATCCACGCGCTGCGCCGCTATGCCAACGGCGAGGAGCGCTGCATCGCCTGCAAGCTGTGCGAGGCGGTATGCCCGGCGCTGGCGATCACCATCGAGGCCGGCCCGCGCCAGGACGACGGCACCCGCCGCACCACCCGCTACGAGATCGACCTGTTCAAGTGCATCTTCTGCGGGTTCTGCGAGGAGTCGTGCCCGACCGACTCGATCGTGGAAACCCACATCCACGAGTACCACTTCGAACACCGCGGCGAAAACATCCTGACCAAGCCCAAGCTGCTGGCGATCGGCGATCGGCTTGAAGCCGAGATCGCCGATCGCCGCGGCGCCGATGCCCCGTACCGCTGAAGCAGGCACGCATGGACTTCGATTACCCAACCCTTTCCTTCCTGTGCTCGGCGGCGGTGGCGACCATCGCCGCGCTGGCCGCGATCAGCGCGCGCAATACGGTGCATGCCGTGCTGTGGCTGGTGCTGACCTTCTTCTCGGTGGCCTGCACCTGGATCGTCGGCAACGCCGAGTTCCTCGGGCTGATGCTGGTGCTGGTCTATGTCGGTGCGGTGATGGTGCTGTTCCTGTTCGTGGTGATGATGCTGGACATGGAGCGGGTGCCGCTGCGCGAGGGCTTCGTGCGCTACCTGCCGATCGGTCTGGTCGTCGCCGCGGCGATGCTGGCGCAGATGCTGGTGCTGATCGGGGTGCGCGGCGCCACCCAGACGCCGCTGCCGGCCGATCCGGCCGCCGCCGCCGGCTTGTCCAACACCCAGTGGCTGGCACACGCCTTGTTCACCCAGTTCCTGCTGCCGTTCGAAGTGGCCGCCGTGATCCTGACGGTTGCGGTGGTGGCCGCGGTGATGCTGACCCTGCGCCGTCGCGAAGGCACCCGCCACCAGAACCCGTCCGAGCAGGTTCGCGTGCGTCCCGCCGATCGCCTGCGCATGGTGAAGATGCAGGCCGTTCGCCCGGAAACGCCGGCGAACGCGACCGCCGAGGAGGCCAAGCCATGAACGCGCTGCTGACCGGCCTGTCGCTGGGCCATTACCTCGCGCTGGGCGCGGTGCTGTTCTGCATCAGCGTCGCCGGGCTGTTCCTGAACCGCAAGAACGTGATCATGCTGCTGATTTCGCTGGAGCTGATCCTGCTCTCTGTGAACGTCAACTTCGTGGCCTTCTCGCGTTCCCTCGGCGATGCCTCGGGGCAGGTGTTCGTGTTCTTCATCCTGACCGTGGCGGCCGCCGAGGCGGCGATCGGCCTGGCGATCCTCGTCACCCTGTTCCGCAACCGTCGCAGCATCGATGTCGCGGACATCGACACCTTGAAGGGGTGAGGCGATCGCCCCTCCGCGCTTCCACGCAACGCAAGACCGAGTTCCAGACAAGACGACCACATGGCCATTTCCCAAACCCACCTCGTCCTGATCGTCCTGCTGCCGCTGCTGGGCTCGCTGATCGCGGGTCTGTTCGGCCGCTTCGTCGGGCGCGCGGGCGCACACACGGTGACGATCCTCGGGGTCGCCGCCAGCTGCGCGTTGTCGTCCTACGTGCTCTGGCAGCTGATGCAGGGCGCGCCGGTGTTCAACGAGAACGTGTACGGCTGGCTGCAGGCCGGCGACATCTCGGTCAACGTCGGCTTCCTGGTCGACAAGCTCAGCGCGATGATGATGGTGGTCGTCACCTTCGTTTCGCTGCTGGTGCACGTCTACACCATCGGTTACATGGCCGACGACGACGGCTACACCCGCTTCTTCAGCTACATCTCGCTGTTCACCTTCAGCATGCTGATGCTGTGCATGAGCAACAACTTCATGCAGCTGTTCTTCGGCTGGGAAGCGGTCGGCCTGGTGTCCTACCTGCTGATCGGGTTCTGGTACAAGAAGCCGAGCGCGGTGTTCGCCAACCTCAAGGCCTTCCTGGTCAACCGCGTCGGCGATTTCGGCTTCATCCTCGGCATCGCCGGCGTGCTGTACTGGATCGGCACGCTGGACTACGCCACCGCCTTCGCGAACGCACCGTCGATCGCCGACCGGACGTTCGAGATTCTCCCCGGCCACCTGTGGTCGGTGCCCACCATCATCTGCATCCTGCTGTTCGTCGGCGCCATGGGCAAGTCGGCGCAGGTGCCGCTGCACGTGTGGCTGCCGGATTCGATGGAAGGCCCAACACCAATTTCGGCGCTGATCCACGCGGCGACCATGGTGACCGCCGGCATCTTCATGGTGGCGCGGATGTCGCCGCTGTTCGAGCTGTCGCCGACGGCGCTGGAATTCGTGCTGTTCATCGGCGCCACCACCGCGTTCTGGACCGGCCTGATCGGCATGGTGCAAAGCGACATCAAGCGCGTGGTGGCGTATTCCACGCTGTCGCAGCTGGGCTACATGACGGTGGCGCTGGGCGTGTCGGCCTATTCGGCGGCTGTCTACCACCTGATGACCCACGCCTTCTTCAAGGCCCTGCTGTTCCTCACCGCCGGCAGCGTGATCATCGGCATGCACCACGAGCAGAACATGTTCAAGATGGGCGGCCTGCGCAAGTACATGCCGATCACCTTCTGGACCACGCTGATCGGCACGCTGGCGCTGGTGGCGATGCCGTTCTTCAGCGGCTACTACTCCAAGGACACCATCATCACCGCGACCGAGCTGCACGCCGCCGCGCGTCCAGGCGACATGATCGCGCAGTACGCGAAGTGGGCGGTGATCCTCGGCACCTTCGTCACCAGCTTCTACAGCTTCCGCCTGCTGTACCTGACCTTCTTCGGCGAAGAGCGCTTCCGCAAGGTCGAGGCCGGGCACGGGCACGACGACGCTCATGCGCACGACGACCATGGCCACCACGGCGTCCACGAGCCGAAGGAATCGCCGTGGGTCGTCACGCTGCCGCTGGTGCTGCTGGCGATCGCTTCGATCGGCGTGGGATTCTTCACCGCCGGGCCGATGCTGTTCGGAACCGACATGATGGGTCACGCCGAGCAGACCCCGTTCTTTGCCGGTGCGATCCACGTGCTGCAACAGAACGACATGGTCGCCAAGGTGGCCGAGGAGTTCCACGGCCCGATCGCGTTTGCCCTGCACGGCTTCACTACGCTGCCGTTCTGGCTGGCCTGCCTCGGTTTCGCCGCCGCGACCCTGCTGTACGTCGTCAAGCCGGAACTTCGTGAAGGCCTGTCGCGCGCGCTGGCGGCGCCGATCCGCGTGCTGCAGCGCAAGTTCTACATGGACGATCTGTGGATCGGCGGGCTGGCCGGCGGCAGCGTGCAGCTGGGCAAGGCGTCGAACCTGGTGGACAGCCGCGTCGTCGACGGCCTGTTCGTCAACGGCAGCGCCAACCTGATCGGCGTGGTCGCGGCGATTTCCCGCAGGCTGCAATCCGGCTACATGTACCACTACGCCTTCGCGATGATCGTCGGACTGGTCGCGCTGTTGGCCATGATTCACCACTTCTGGGCGTAAGCCGGCAATCGATATCTGAAGGAAACCGCAAGAGTGACCCACTGGCCCCTGCTCAGTCTCCTCATCTGGCTGCCGATCCTCGGCGGCGTGCTCTCGCTCGTCGTCGGCGATCGCCGGCCGGACGCCGCGCGCTGGACTTCGCTTGTCTTCGCGCTGGTGACCCTGGCACTGACGGTGCCGCTGTTCACCGGGTTCGACCAGACCACGGCGGAAATGCAGTTCGTCGAGTTGCACGCGTGGATTCCGGCCTACGACATCCAGTACCACCTTGGCGTGGATGGCCTGTCGGTGCCGCTGATCGGCCTGACCACGCTGGTTGGCGTGCTGGTGCTGATCGGCGCCTGGGGTTCGGTGCAAAAGCGCGTCGCCCAGTATTTCGCCTGCCTGATGATGCTCGAAGGCGTGATGATCGGCGTGTTCTGCGCGCTCGATTCGATGCTGTTCTACGTGTTCTTCGAAGCGATGCTGATCCCGATGTTCCTGGTGATCGGCGTCTGGGGCGGTCCGCGCCGGATCTACGCGGCGATGAAGTTCTTCCTGTACACCTTCCTCGGCTCGGTGTTCATGCTGGTCGGGCTGATCTACCTGTACATGAAGGGCGGCAGCTGGCAGATCGCCGATCTGGCCGCGATGCCGCTGAGCATGACCGAGCAGACCTGGCTGTTCTTCGCCTTCTTCGGCGCCTTCGCGATCAAGGTCCCGATGTTCCCGGTCCATACCTGGCTGCCGGACGCTCACGTCGAGGCGCCGACCGGTGGTTCGGTGGTGCTGGCGGCGATCATGCTGAAGATCGGCGGCTACGGTTTCCTGCGCTTCACCCTGCCGGTCGTCCCCGACGCGGGGCAGGAATGGGCGTGGTTGATGATCGCCTTCAGCCTGATCGCGATCGTCTATGTGGGCATGGTGGCGCTGGTGCAGGCCGACATGAAGAAGCTGGTCGCCTATTCCTCGGTCGCCCACATGGGTTTCGTCATCCTCGGCACCTTCATCGCCTTCCAGCTGGTGCGCGTGGCGGGCGCCAACGACACCGCCGAGTTCGGCCTGCAAGGCGCGATGGTGCAGATGGTCAGCCACGGCTTCATCTCGGGCGCGATGTTCTCCTGCGTCGGCGTGCTCTACGACCGGCTGCACACCCGCCAGATCAAGGATTACGGCGGCGTGGCGCGGGTGATGCCGTGGTTCGCGATGTTCTGGGTGCTGTTCGCGATGGCCAACTCCGGCCTGCCGGGCACCAGCGGTTTCGTCGGCGAGTTCGTGGTGATCCTCGCCAGCTTCCAGGCGCACCCGCTGATCGGCCTGAGCGCCGCGTTGACCCTGATCATCGGCGCCGGCTATTCGCTGTGGCTGACCAAGCGGATCATCTGGGGCGATGTCGTCAACGCGCCGGTGCTGACGATGAAGGACATCAACATGCGCGAGTGGATCGTGCTGGGCGTGTTCGCGCTGGGCACCCTGATCCTCGGCGTGTGGCCGCAGCCGCTGACCGACCTGATGGCCCCGACCATTTCCCAGCTGGCCGACCAGCTGGCGGCGAGCAAACTGCTGTGAGCCCGCCCGTGGACATCCTTCGCCGCGATTTCGGAACGATTTTCAGGACATGACGACGATGCAGGCCACCCTTGCCATGCCGGTTGCCAGCGAACTGGTGCCGCTGATCCCGGAGCTGACGCTGGCCGGACTCGGCTTCCTGTTGCTGCTGATCGACCTGTTCGTGAGCGACGCCCGTCGCGGCATCACCCACGTCCTGTCGGTGCTGGCGCTGCTGCTGGTCGGGGCCATGATCGTGCTGGGCGTGGGCTCCGGCGACGAGGCCTCGGTGCTGTCGGGCATGTTCGTGCGCGACACCATGGCCGACGTGCTCAAGGTCTGCACCTGCGTGGTGTCGGCGGTCGCGTTGCTGTTCTTCTGGCCCGACCTGCGCGAACGCGGGATCTACAAGGGCGAGGTGTCGGTGCTGGTGCTGTTCGCCGTGCTCGGCATGATGCTGCTGATCTCGGCCGGATCGCTGGTCATGGTCTATCTCGGTCTGGAACTGCTGGCGCTGAGTTCCTACGCGCTGGTGGCGATCGACCGCGACAGCCCGCTGGCCTCGGAAGCGGCGATCAAGTATTTCGTGCTCGGTGCGCTGGCCTCGGGTCTGCTGCTGTACGGCATGTCGCTGGTCTACGGCGCCACCGGCAGCCTCGACCTGCCCACCATCCGCAATGTCGCGGCGGGCGTCGATCATCCGATGCTGCTGCTGGCCGGCGTGGTGTTCATGACCGCCGGCGTGTCCTTCAAGTTCGGCGCCGCGCCGTTCCACATGTGGCTGCCCGACGTCTATCACGGCGCGCCCACCCCGATCACCCTGTTCATCAGCTCGGCGCCCAAGCTCGCCGCGTTCGCGATGGTGGTGCGCCTGTTCGGCTTCGGGACCGCGCCACTGGCCGAGCAGTGGCAGCCGCTGATGGCGGTGCTGGCCACGCTCTCGCTGGTGGTCGGCAACGTGATCGCGCTGGTGCAGGCCAATCTCAAGCGCATGCTGGCGTATTCGACGATCTCCCACGTCGGCTTCGTCTTCCTCGGCTTCGCCGGCGGCGGTGCGGTCGGATATGCGTCGGCGATGTTCTATGCGATCTCCTACGCACTGATGGCGACCGCCGCCTTCGGCGCGATCGTGCTGATGGCGCGGCGCGGCTTCGAGGCCGACCGGATCGCCGACTACAAGGGCCTGAACGCCCGCGATCCGTGGAGCGCGGCGATGGTGCTGTGCGTGATGGCCTCGCTGGCCGGCGTCCCGCCGTTCCTAGGCTTCTGGGCCAAGCTGGCGGTGCTGCGCGCGGCGATCGACGGCGGCATGCTGTGGCTGGCGATCGTCGGTATCGTGTTCGCGGTGATCGGCGCGTACTACTACCTGCACGTGATGAAGGTGATGTATTTCGACGCGCCGGAAGAGGGCCATGCGCCGATGGAGGCGCGCGAGAACGGCGTGATGCGCTTCACCTTCGCCGTCAACGCGCTGGCACTGCTGGTGCTGGGCGTGTTCTGGAATCCGATCATGGCCTGGTGCCAGGCGGCGTTCGTCTGATCCGTTCGAATGCGATCCGCGGCGGTCCTTCCGACTGCGCGGATCGCATTTCCGGCGGGATTCGGTCAGACTCCGGGGCATGAGCACGCCGCGCCTGCTCGTCATCACACTCGTTCTCTGGGCGACCGCGGCTCCTGCCCGTGCGCAGGAAGAGGCCGAGCCCCCGGTAAGCTGGGAAATCGGCGCGGTTTCCGACTACCTGTTCCGCGGCGTCTCGCAGACGGACGGCAAACCGGCCCTGCAGGGCGGCGTCACCGTGGAATCGGAAGCGGGCTGGTATCTGGGAGGCTGGGCTTCTGGTGTGGATTTCGGCGCGGGCGGCCCGCGGGTCGAAATCGACTGGACGGTGGGCTATGCGCGCGACCTGGGCGAATCCGTCGAACTGGACGTGTCGCTCAATCGCTACAGCTATTCCGGCGCGGACGCGCTGGACTACAACGAATGGATCGCCAGCCTGACCGTGGTCGACGATTACAGGCTGTCGTTCGGCTACAGCAACGACGTCTGGAACACCGGCACGACCGGGCTGTACTACGCGGCCGAGGCGCAGTGGGCGCTGCCGAATGCGCTGCGCCTGTCGGCCGGCGTCGGCCGCAACGTGTTTCGCGACAGCGCTGCAACCGGGGTGCGTGATTACACCGACTGGAACCTACGGATCGCCCGTCGGTTCGGGGCGGCGGACATCGCGCTCGGCTATCACGGCACCAACGCCACGGCGCGCGCGGATTTCGGCAGGACGGCCGACAGCCGGCTGGTGCTGATGGTGAAGATCGCGCGCTGAAGCGGTTGCCGCTCGCGGTCAGTTCCAGCTGAGAACAACCTTGCCGGCCTTGCCCGATTCCATCAGATCGAAACCTTTCTGGAAGTCATCGACCGGAAGCTGGTGCGTCAGCACCTTGCCAAGGGGGAAGCCGCCGAGCACCAACTGCGTCATCTTGTACCAGGTCTCGTACATCTTGCGGCCGTAGATGCCCTGCACGGTCAGGCCCTTGAAGATGATCTTGTCCCAGTCGCAGCCGGCGCCCTTGGGCATGATGCCGAGCATCGCGATCTTGCCGCCGTGGTACATGCAGTCGAGCATGTCGTTGAAGGCGCGCGGGTTGCCGCTCATTTCCAGGCCAACATCGAAACCTTCCATGTGCAGGTCGGACATCACGTCCTTCAGCGACTGGTTGGCGACGTTGACCACGCGCGTGGCGCCCATGTCGGCGGCGAGCTTCAGGCGGAAATCGTTGACGTCCGTGACGACGACGTTGCGGGCGCCGATGTGCTTGCAGATGCCGGCGGCGATCACGCCGATCGGGCCGGCGCCGGTGATCAGCACGTCCTCGCCGATCACGTCGAACTCCAGCGCACAGTGGGCGGCGTTGCCGTAGGGGTCGAAGAAGGCGGCGAGTTCCGAGGGAATCTGGTCCGGGATCGGCCACAGGTTGGAGACGGGCATCACGATGTATTCGGCGAACGCGCCATTGCGGTTGACGCCGATGCCGATGGTGTTCGGGCACAGGTGCGGGCGGCCGCCGCGGCAGTTGCGGCAGTGGCCGCAGACGATGTGGCCTTCGGCCGAAACGCGCTGGCCGACCTCGTAGCCTCCGACCGCGGCGCCGATCTGGACGATGCGACCGACGAACTCGTGGCCGATGACCAGACCGGGCTTGATGGTGCGCTGGCTCCACTCGTCCCAGAGGTAGATGTGCAGGTCGGTGCCGCAGATCGCGGTCTTTTCCAGCTTGATCAGCACCTCGTTCGGCCCCGGCGCCGGAATCGGCACCTGCTCCATCCAGATGCCTTTGCCCGCTTCGCGCTTGACCAGCGCTTTCATGGTCGTTTCCGGCATGGCCGTGTTCTCTCGATGGACCAGCGGCATTTTAAGGCCACGCAGGTCAAACCGGCGTTGCCTCTCGCCGCGCGTGACCTTCGCCACGCCTTGGTCGCGCGACGAACGGCTAGAATGACTGGCTCCATTCCCTTGCCGCGACCGCCGATCGCGCCAGCGGCCCCAGCCGGAGCTTCGCCATGTCACGACGCCCCCTTGCCGTTGCCCTCGCCATGTCCCTGGCCGCAGGCGCGGCCCATGCCGACGAAGGCATGTGGCTGCCGTCCCAGCTTCCGGGCCTGTCTGCACAGCTTGCGGCCGCCGGCTTTCGCGGCGATGCCGCCGCGCTGGCCGACCTGGATCGCGCGCCCCTGGCGGCCGTGGTGTCGCTGGGCGGTTGCACCGCGAGCTTCGTGTCCGAGCAGGGGCTGATCGTCACCAACCACCACTGCGCCATGGGCGCGATCCAGTACAACTCCACGCCCGAACGCAACCTGATCCGCGACGGCTTCAACGCCGCCACGCTGGAGGACGAGGTGTCCGCCGGTCCGGCGGCGCGGGTCTACGTCACCGTCGCCTTCGACAGGATCACCGACCGCATCCTCGAGGGCGCGCGTGGCAAGACCGGGCGCGCCTATTTCGATGCGGTGGAAGCCGCAGAAAAGGCGGCGGTCGCCGAATGCGAGCAGGACGCCGGCCATCGCTGCAGCGTCGCCGACATGTATTACGGCAGCGACTTCTACCTGATCAAGCAGCTGGAACTGAAGGACATCCGGCTGGTCAACGCGCCCCCGGTGGCGATCGGCAACTACGGCGACGAGATCGACAATTTCGTCTGGCCGCGCCACGTCGGCGATTACAGTTTCTATCGTGCCTACGTCGGCCGGGACGGCAAACCGGCGGCGTTTTCGAAGGACAACGTGCCCTATCGGCCGCCGGCCTGGCTGACGGTTTCGACGGAGCCGGTCCGCGAGGGCGATTTCGCGATGCTGGCGGGCTATCCGGGCATCACCTTCCGGCACCGCACCGCCTCCGAATTCGCCAACCAGATCGACTGGCTGCTGCCCAACCGCGTCTCGATGTACGACGGCCTGATCCAAGTCGTCGAACGGGCGACTGCGGGAAATCCTGGCAAGGAGGTGCTGTATGCCTCCACCGTGGCCGGCTACAAGAACACCCTCAAGCGGGCGCAGGGCGAACTGGAGGGGCTGCGCCGAAGCGATGCGATCCGCGTGCGGCGCGGCGACGAAACGGGGATGCTGGCCTGGCTGGCGAAGCAGCCGGATGCCCGGTCGCGCCAGGCGGAGATCGCCGCGCTGCAGGCCCAGCTCGACGCCGGTGAGGCAACGCGCGAGCGCGATTTCCTGCTGCCGTTCCTGCGCCCGGGCCTGCTCGGCGCGGCGGTGCGGTTGCAGCGTCGCGCGCTGGAACATGCCAAGCCCGACGCCGAGCGCGAGTCCGGCTATCAGCAGCGCGACGAGGCGATGATCGAGGCCGGGCTGCGGCAGCTGCAGCGGCGCTACGACCCGGAGGTGGAAAAGGCGACGTTGCGCTATGCGCTGGACCGCTATTTCGCGCTGCCGGCGGCGCAGCGCGTGCCCGAATTCGACGCCGTGTTCGGCCACGATGCCACCGAGGCCGGAGCGCGCGTCGATGCGCTGTATGCCGGCACCCGCCTGGGCGACGAGGCCACGCGCATGGCGGCGCTGCAACTGGATGCCGCGCAACTCGCGGCATCCGACGACAGCCTGCTGCGCGCCGCCGCCGCCTTGCAGCCGGCGCTGCTGCGCCTGGACGAGGAAGCCAAGCAGAGGGCCGGCGAGCTGCTGCGGCTGCGTCCGGCCTACATGCAGACGCTGATTGCCTATCGCCGGTCGCAGGGAAGGGCGGTCTATCCGGACGCCAACTCCACCTTGCGCGTGAGCTTTGGCCGCGTCAGTACGCTCAGTGCGCGCGATGGCGTGGATTACCGCGCGCTGACCACCGTGGCCGGCATCGTCGAAAAGAACACCGGCAAGGTGCCGTTCGACGCTCCGAAGCCGCTGCTGGAGGCGATCGAACGCGGCGATTTCGGTTCCACCGCCGATTCGGAACTGAAGACCCAGACCGTCGATTTCCTGACCAACCTCGACACCACCGGCGGCAACTCTGGTTCGCCGGTGCTGGACGCGCAGGGCCGGCTGATTGGATTGAACTTCGATTCCAACTGGGAAGCGGTCAGCGCCAGCTGGATGTACGACCCGCGCTACAAGCGCGCGATCCACGTCGACATGCGTTACCTGCGCTGGCTGCTGGCCAAGGTGTATCCGGCGCCGCGGCTGCTGCGCGAGCTGCGGCTGCCTGCCGAATGAAAATTTCCACCCCGTATTTGATTCCCCGATGAGGACGAGACGATGAACAAGACCCTGTTGGCCGCCGGCCTGGCCGCGGCGATCCTTGCGACCAGCACGCTGGCGCGTGCCGACGAAGGCATGTGGGTACCGCAGCAGCTTCCCGAGATTTCCGCGCGACTCAAGCAAGCCGGGCTGCGGTTGGATCCGCGACAGCTGGCCGATTTGACCGGCGATCCGATGGGCGCGGTGGTGTCGCTGGGCGGCTGCACCGCCAGCTTCGTTTCACCGCAGGGCCTGGTGGCGACCAACCACCATTGCGCCTATGGCGCGATCCAGCTCAACTCCACCGCCGAACGCAACCTGATTCGCGACGGCTTCAGCACGCCCACTCGCAGCGGCGAACTGTCGGCGGGCCCGAACGCGCGCATCTACGTGCTCGAATCGATCACCGACGTCACGGCGCAGGCGAAGGCGGCAATCGCATCCGCCGGCAACGATCCGCTCAAGCGCGTCGATGCGCTGGAAGCGTTCGAGAAGTCGATCACCAGCCAGTGCGAGGCCGACCCCGGCTACCGCTGCCGCGTCTACAGCTTCATGGGCGGCAACACGTATCGGCTGTTCAAGAATCTCGAAATCAAGGATGTGCGCCTCGTCTATGCGCCGCCGTCGGGGATCGGCAAGTTCGGCGGCGACATCGACAACTGGATGTGGCCGCGCCATACCGGCGACTTCTCGTTCTACCGCGCCTATGTCGGCAAGGACGGCAAGCCGGCGGCGTATTCGCCCGACAACGTCCCCTACCAGCCCAGGCACTGGCTGAAGCTCGCCGAGCGCCCGCTGGGCGCCGGCGACTTCGTGATGGTGGCCGGCTACCCGGGCCGCACCGACCGCTACGCCACCGTCGCCCAGTTCGAGAACACCCAGAACTGGCTGTATCCGACCGTTGTCCAGGCCTTCCGCGACCAGATCGCGCTGGTGGAAGCCGCCGGCAAGGCCAATCCAGAGATCGCGGTGAAGTACGCCGCGAACATGGCCGGCTGGAACAACACGATGAAGAATTTCGACGGCCAGCTGGAAGGCTTCCGCCGCAACGACGTGCTTGGCATCAAGCGTCGCGAGGAGGCTGCGATCCTGGGCTGGCTGGCCGGACAGGGCGAGCGCGGCAAGGCCGCATTGGCGGCGCACGCGCGGATGGTCGAGCTGACCCGGGAAGCCAGTCGCGTCCAGGAACGCAATTACACCGTCGGCGGTTTCAATGGAACCGGCCTGATCGGCACCGCGGTGCGGCTGTATCGGCTGGCGATCGAACGCCAGAAGCCCGACGCCGATCGTGACAGCGGCTATCAGGATCGCGATCTGCCGATGGTCGAGGGCATGCTGCGGCAGATGGACCGCCGCTACGACCCGTCGATGGATCGCCAGCTCCAGGCCTACTGGCTGAATCGCTACGTGGCGTTGCCGGCCGGCCAGCACGTGGCGGCGGTCGATGCCTGGCTGGGCGGCGGCGACCGCGCCGCGGTCGAACGTGCGTTGGGTCAGCTCGACGCCAGCAAGCTCGGCGCGCTCGACGAGCGCCTGAAGTGGTTGCATGCCGATCGCGCCGCGTTCGAAGCCAGCACCGATCCGGCGATCCGCTACGCGGTGGCGGTGATGCCGACCCTGCTGGAGATGGAGCGGCAGTCGAAGATCCGCTCCGGCGAGGCGATGCTTGCCACGCCGATCTATCTCCAGGCAGTGGCCGACTATCGCCGCAGCAAGGGCGAGGCGATCTATCCGGACGCCAACTCCTCGCTGCGGATCACCTTCGGCCACGTGCGCGGCTACACCAAGCTCGATGGCAGCGTGCAGGCGCCGTTCACCCTGCTCGAACAGGTGGCGGCCAAGAGTACGGGCGCCGAACCCTTCGACAGTCCGCAGACGCTGCTGGATGCGATCGCGGCCAAGCGCTATGGCGGCCTGGCCGACGACCTCCTCGGCACCGTCCCGGTGAACTTCCTGTCCGACCTCGACATCACCGGCGGCAATTCCGGCTCGCCGGTGCTGGACGCCGACGGCCGGCTGGTGGGCCTGGCTTTCGACGGCACGCTCGAATCGGTGGCCAGCAACTGGGTGTTCGATCCGGTGCTGACGCGGATGATTTCGGTGGACGCGCGCTACATGCGCTGGGTGATGCAGGAAGTCATGCCGGCGCCGCAATTGCTGGAGGAACTGGGCGTCGCGCCGAAGCCCTGACGGGAGCCGACCGTCCGGCGGTCTCTGGTAATCTTGTGCATTGCACAAAACCCGGAGATCGCCGCGCATGCGCATCCTGCTCGCCCGCCACGGCGAAACCCCGTGGAACGCCGAAGGCCGCTATCAGGGCCAGGTGGACATTCCGCTGTCCGAGGTCGGGATCGCCCAAGCGCAGGCGTTGGGTGCGCGCCTAGGCGACGTGCGCATTGACCGGGCGGTCGCCTCGCCGCTGGCGCGGACTGCCCAGACCGCGCGCCTGGCGCTGGGTGCGGCGCGCGAGCCGCTGCTGACCTTCGATTCGGGGCTGCTGGAAATCGGCCACGGTGACTGGGAGGGACTGCTTGCCAGCGAGATCGCGCAGCGTGATCCCGAGCGCCTGCAAGCCTGGCGCAGCGCGCCGGACACCGTGCAGATGCCGGGGCAGGGCGGCGAATCGCTGCAGCAGGTGTTCGAACGATCCTGGCTCGCGCTAGAGCGCGCCTGCGACGGGCTTGGAAGCGACGAGACCCTGCTGGTGGTGGCGCACGACGCGGTCAATCGTGTGTTGATCGGCCATATTCTCGGATTGCCGATGTCGAAACTGTGGAGCTACCGGCAGGCGCCGGCAACGCTCAATCTGCTGGAAGGCCCTTCGGTGGAGGCGCTGGAAGTCGTGCGGCTGAACGACTGCGCGCACCACACGCCGTTCTTCGGCGAGGCGAAGCATCGCGCGCTGTAGCGCGGGATCGGGAAGGACGACGCATGAAGCGCACGCTCGCGGGCTGGCTGGAATTCATCGAGCGTCAACATCCCGGCGCCATCGCGCTGGGCTTGGAGCGCGTGCGTGAAGTGGCGCAGCGCATGGGGCTTGGGCGGCCGGCGCGGCACGTCATCACCGTGGGCGGCACCAACGGCAAGGGCTCAACCGTGGCCTTCGTCGAGGCGATCGCGCGCGCGCAGGGGCTGCGCGTCGGCGCCTACACCTCGCCGCACCTGCTGCGCTACAACGAGCGCGTGCGCATCGACGGCGTGGATGCGGACGATGCCGCGCTGGTGGCCGGCTTCGAGGCGGTCGAGGCCGCGCGCGAAGCGGTGACGCTGACCTATTTCGAGTACGGCACGCTGTGCGCGCTGTGGCTGCTGCAGCGTGCGGAACTGGACCTGGCGGTGCTGGAAGTGGGCATGGGCGGGCGGCTGGACGCGGTGAATCTCGTGGATGCCGACGCCGCGATCATCACCACGGTCGCGCTCGACCATCAGGCGTGGCTGGGCGATGACATCGAGTCGATCGGTTTCGAAAAGGCCGGCATCGCGCGGCCGTTCAAGCCGCTGGTGCTGGGCGACGACGATCCGCCCTCCAGCGTGCTGCGTCATGCCTATGCGATCGGGGCGCCGGCGTGGCGGATCGGCAGCGATTTCTTCGCTGAACCGCTGGATGCGGGTCGGTGGCGCTGGCGCGAAGTCGGTTGCTCGATCGACCTGCCGATGCCGATGGGCGGGCAGGGGACGCCAGCGCAGCTGCGCAATGCCGCCTGCGCGATCGCCGCGCTGCGTGCATTGGGATTGCGGTTGGAGCAAGGGGCGCTGGAACAGGGCGTGGCGCAGGCGCGCGTGTCTGGGCGCTTGCAGTGCATCGAGCGCGACGGCGTCGAAGTCTGGATCGACGTGGCCCACAATCCGCAGGCCGCCAAGGCCCTGGCCGACTGGCTGCGCAATCGGCCAGGCAAGCGAACTATTGCCGTTTTCTCCGCGCTGGCCGACAAGGACGCGGCGGGCGTCGTCGAAAGGCTCGCGGGCGAGGTGGACGGCTGGTTTCTGGCCGGCCTGCGCGATGCCGGAGCCCGAGGCACGGGCGTGGACGCGCTGGCGGAGCGGCTGGAAGGAACCGCCGCCGGCGGCGGTTCGCGGCATCCGGACGTGGCTGCGGCGCTGGCAGCGGCGCTGGCGGACGCACACCCGGGCGATCGCGTGCTCGCCTTCGGCTCGTTCCACGTGGCCGCCGATGCGCTGCGCTGTCTGGGGCAAGGCTGAACCGTCTGGCTTGATTCCATTCGGACGGACGCCTGCGACCGGTATAATCCCCTTTCCCCCGCGGCCCCGGTGCGCAGCCCATGGCGTTGGATGTCTCGATGAAACAGCGCTTGATCGGCGCGGTGGTGCTGATCGCGCTGGCGGTGATCTTCCTTCCGCTGCTGGTCAAGGGACCGGCGCCGGACAGCGGCGTTTCCGGCGTCTCGCTGCGCATGCCCGCCGCCCCCCAAGCCGGCGGCGACACCATCACCGAGGATTTGCCGCTGGACGCGCCCGGCGCGGCGCCCGCCGGCGGTGCGACCGGGATGCCGGCCCCTGTGGCCGGGCAGCCGGCGGCAGTGGAACCGGATACGGACGCCGCGGCTGCGCCACTCGCGGCGGTGGCGGCCGGCAACTTCGTGGTGAGCTTCGGCAACTACAAGTCCGTCGCCGACGCCGACAAGGTGATCTCGGCCCTGCGCGCGGCCGGTTTGCCCGGCTATCGTGAAAAAATCACGCTGGGCGGCAACGATGCCCAGCGCGTGCGGATCGGTCCGTTCGAAGATCGCGCCACTGCCGAGTCAGCCCGCGTTCGCGCCGGACAGGTGAGCAGCAGCGTGGAAGCCAAGGTGGTGGCGCTGGACGCCGCGCCTGCCGCGCCGGCGGGGGCAACGCCCGCAGAAACCACGCCGCCGCCGAAACCGGCCGAACCGCCCAAGCCGGTGGAAGCGCCGAAGCCGACCGAACCGCCGAAACCGGCGGAAACACCCAAACCCGCGCAGCCCACGAACCCGCCAGCCGCAAAGCCCGCGTCGGCTCAGCCGGAACCGGCACCGACGCCGCCGGCCAATCCGGTGGGCACCGGCTTCGTGGTCCAGATCGGCGCGTTCGCTTCGGCGCCGGATGCCACCAAGCTGCGCGATGAAATGCGTCGCGCTGGCTTCAACGCCTTCACCGACAGCGTGCGCGGCGAACATGGCGCGCTGACCCGGGTGCGGGTCGGGCCGGTGATGACCCGCGCCGAAGCCGATGCGCTCAAGACGCAGGTGAAAGCCAAGACCGGGAAGGACGGCATGGTCCGCCCCCATCCCTGATCACTGCGAACTCCACGGAAACCAATGCCATGTGCGGGATCGTCGGTATCGTCGGCCAGAATGCAGTCGCCGGCCTGTTGTACGACGCGCTGACTGCGCTCCAGCACCGCGGCCAGGACGCCGCCGGCATCGGCACGGTACACGGCACCCACCTGCGCGTGCACAAGGGCAACGGGCTGGTGCGCGACGTGTTCGACGCCGGCGCGATGGCGCTGCTGCAGGGCAAGGTCGGGATCGCCCATTGCCGTTATCCGACCGCAGGCAGCGAGGGCAGCGACGAGGCACAGCCGTTCTACGTCAATTCACCCTACGGCATCGCGCTGGCCCACAACGGCAATCTGGTCAATACCGAGGCGCTGCGGCGCGAGGTGTTCGAGCAGGATCGCCGCAACGTCAACACCGGCTCGGATTCGGAAGTGTTGCTCAATGTGTTCGCGCACGAGCTCGACCGCCATCCGGCGCTGACCCCGGACGCCGTTTTCACCGCGCTGGAAGGTGTGAACCGGCGCGTGCGCGGCGGCTATGCGGTGGTCTGCACGGTGCTGGGGCTGGGCGTGGTCGCCTTCCGCGATCCCAACGGCATCCGCCCGCTGGTGCTGGGCAAGCGAAGCGTCGAAGGCGGCGACGAGTACATGGTCGCCTCCGAGTCGGCGGCGCTGGACATCCTCGGTTTCGAGCGGCTGCGCGACGTCGAGCCGGGCGAGGGGATCGTGATCACCGCGCGCGGCGAATTGCACGCGCGCCAGTGCGCGGCGCCGGGCAGGCACACGCCCTGCATCTTCGAATACGTCTATTTCGCGCGCCCGGATTCGATGATCGAGAACATCTCGGTCCACAAGGCGCGGATGCGCATGGGCGTCACCCTGGGCGAGAAGATCCTGCGCCTGCGCCCGGATCACGACATCGACGTGGTGATCCCGATTCCCGACACCAGCCGCGATTCCGCGCTGGAGATCGCCAACGTGCTGGGCGTGAAGTACCGCGAGGGCTTCATCAAGAACCGCTACGTCGGACGCACCTTCATCATGCCTGGCCAAAGCGAGCGCGCGAAGTCGGTCCGCCGCAAGCTCAATCCGATCCCGCTGGAATTCCGCAACCGCGTGGTGCTGCTGGTGGACGATTCGATCGTGCGCGGCACCACGTCGAAGCAGATCGTGCAGATGGCGCGCGATGCGGGGGCAAAGAAAGTCTACCTTGCTTCGGCGGCGCCGCCGGTGCGTCATCCCAACGTCTACGGCATCGACATGCCGTCCAGCGAGGAGCTCGTGGCGCACGGGCGCAGCGAGCAGGAAATCGAGTCGCTGCTGGGCTGCGACTGGCTGGTCTATCAGGATCTGGCGGATCTGGAAGCCGCGGTGGCCGGCCCGAAATTCCCCGGCCGCACGTTCGACAGTTCCTGTTTCAACGGCGAGTACGTCACGGGGATCGAGGCCGGCTATTTCGAGCGCCTCAGGCAGCTGCGTTCGGACGAGGCGAAGAAGAAGCGGCGGGCTGGCTGACTGACGTGGCCCTGCGGGTGGGCGATGGCGGGCATGCCCCGCAAGTCGCTCCCCGGTACTCGCTTGGTTGCGGGGCATGCCCGCCATCGCCTTCGGGAATGTCTGGTGGGGAGTGCTCAGGTGTGTTTCAACCAAGCGAGTATCGGGGAGCGACTTGAAACACACCTGAGCACTCCCCCTGCGTCAGGCAACGTTCCCACATGACCGGTCTGTTCGAAGCCGCCCGCACCTGCCTGGATGCCGCCACGGTGGACGACAAGCCTGCGTTGACGCTGGCGATGGCCGCCGCCTTCGCGCGCGGCGAATTTACGGTTCTCGACGGCGCGCCGCCGCCGGAGCCGATCCGCATGCCGGGCCGGCCGCCGCGTCCGCGGCTGGTGCACCCGCGCGACCTGCCGCGCCGCGGCTTCGGCACCGACGAAGGCCGCGCCGCTTTCATCCACGCGGTCGCGCACATCGAATTCAACGCGATGGACCTGGCCTGGGATGCGGTTTATCGCTTCCGCGGCATGCCTGCGGCGTTTTACGCCGATTGGGTGTCGGTGGCAAACGACGAGGCGCGGCATTTCAACCTCCTGCGCGGGCGCCTACGCGAACTGAGACATGACTATGGCGATTTCGATGCCCACAACGGCCTGTGGGAGATGGCGGAAAAGACCGCGCACGACGGCCTGGCGCGCATGGCGCTGGTGCCGCGCGTGCTGGAGGCGCGCGGGCTGGACGTCACGCCGGGGATGATCGTGAAGCTGCGCGGGTTGGGCGATGACGCCACCGCCGACATTCTCGAAGTGATCCTGCGCGAGGAAATCGCCCACGTCGCCGCGGGATCGCGCTGGTACCGCTGGCACTGCGAGCGCGCCGGCGTCGAGCCGCGCGTGCGCTTCCGCGAACTGCTGCGCGAATACGCCAGCGGCGTGCTGCACAAGCCGTTCAATACCGAGGCGCGGCTGGAAGCCGGGTTCGATCTGGAAGAACTGGAAAGCTTGCTGGCGGCTGCGGAGTGATCCTTGCAGGTGCGGATCATCGGGTCGCACCCATCAGGCCAAGTCCTTCCGCGAATGTCCCCCGGCAGCGGCCTGTGACCGCTGCCTCCTCCTTGATTTCGCTCCAGAACTTGGCCTGATGGGTGCTAGACGTGATCAATGGAAGCCCTGGGTGCGCTACAGCGCCGCCAGCGTAAACCCGCCCACATCCACCCTCAGCACCGATCCCTGTGTGTACCAGTCGCCGAGCACGATGCGGGTGCAGGCGTTGCCTGCGTCATGGATGGCGGGGCGGTGGGTGTGGCCGTGGATCATGCGCCGAACGCCGAAGCGTTGGAACCAGTCGCGCACGGTCGCGGGTGTCACGTCGGTGATCGTTTCCTGCTGCCCCTGCGCCACCAGTTCGCCGTAGCGCGCCTTGCTGGCCGCGCGCGCCTGGGCGGCGAATGCCAGCCGCGCCGCCAGCGGCTGCGCCAGGAACTGCGCCTGCCACTGCGGGTCGCGGGTCTGCGCGCGGAATTGCTGGTAGGCGGTGTCGTCCGTGCACAGCAAGTCGCCGTGCAGGATCAGCGTCGGTACGCCGTACAGGTCGATGACGGTGGGATCGTCCAGCAGGGTCATGCCGCAGCGCGCGGCGTAGCCGTTGCCCAGCAGGAAGTCGCGATTGCCGCGGATGAAGTACACCGGCACGCCGGAATCGACCAGTGCGCGCAGGCGCTCGGCGACGAAGGCGCCGGCCGTGGACGGATCGTCGTCGCCCACCCAGGCTTCGAACAGGTCGCCGAGGATGTACAGGGCATCGGCCGTACGCGCATCAAAGTCGAGAAAGCGCCCGAACAGCGCGGTGCTTTCCGGGCGTTCCGGGTCGAGGTGGAGGTCGGCGACGAACAGCGTGGTCATGGCGGAATTGTAGGGCGGCGCGCGGTGGAGTCGGGCTGTCAACCGGGCGGAAATCGTCTGCAACGCTAAAATGGACGTTTCCCTGCCGATGTCGCGCCCCATGACCGTCCGCACCCGTTTCGCTCCGTCCCCCACCGGCTACCTGCACATCGGCGGCGCGCGCACCGCGCTGTATTCGTGGCTGGCGGCGCGGGCCAGGGGTGGGCAGTTCGTGCTGCGCATCGAGGACACCGATCGCGAGCGCAGCACGCAGGCGGCCATCGACGCCATCCTGCAGGCGATGGACTGGCTGGGGTTGGACTACGACGAAGGCCCGATCTACCAGACCCAGCGCCTCGATCGCTACCAGGCGGTTGCCGAACAGCTGGTCGCGGCCGGTCACGCCTATTACGCCTATGAGACGAAGGAAGAGCTCGAAGCGATGCGCGAAGCGGCGATGGCCGCGGGCGAGAAGCCGCGCTACAACGGCGCGTACCGAGACGCCAACGCCGGCTGGCGCGACGACCCCAACCGCGTCATCCGCTTCAGGAACCCCACCGATGGCGTGGTGGCCTGGGACGACAAGGTCAAGGGACGGATCGAGATCGCCAACAGCGAACTCGACGACCTGGTGATCTTCCGCAGCGACGGTTATGCCACCTACAACTTCGCAGTGGTGGTGGACGATGTCGACATGGGCATCACCGACGTGGTGCGCGGCGACGACCACGTCAACAATACCCCGCGCCAGATCAACATCTACCGGGCGCTGGGCGCACCGGTGCCGAACTTCGCCCACCTGCCGATGATCCTCGACGAGCACGGCGCGAAGCTGAGCAAGCGCACCGGCGCGGCCGACGTGATGCAGTACCGCGACGCCGGCTACCTTCCCCACGCGCTGCTCAACTATCTGGCGCGGCTGGGCTGGTCGCACGGCGACCAGGAGATTTTCAGCATCGCCGAGATGCAGGCGCTGTTCGATCTGGCCAACGTGAACGCCAAGGCGGCGCGGCTGGATAGGGCCAAGCTGGGCTGGCTGAACCAGCAGTACCTGAAGACGGACGATCCCGAGGCCGTTGCGAAGCATCTGGTCTGGCATCTGCAGCAGTTCGGCTATGCCCTCGACCGGGGGCCGAAGCCGGCCGATCTGGTGGTCGCGCTGCGCGAGCGCACGCAGACGCTAAAGGAGATGGCGGAGAAGTCCGCGGTGTGGTTCGGCCCGCTGACGCAATACGACGAGACGGCCGTCGCCAAGCACCTCAAGGAGCAGGCGCGCGAGCCGCTGGCGCAGGCGCGGTCGCGCTTTGCGGCGCTGCCGGAGTGGACGCCCGAGGACATCCACGACGTCGTCAAGGACGTGGCGGAAGCGCTCGGCATCGGCATGGGCAAGATCGCGCAGCCGCTGCGGGTGGCGATTACCGGCAGTCAGGTCAGCCCGGACATCGGCTGGACGGTCTATCTGTGCGGACGCGACGAGGCGCTGGCGCGGATCGATGCGGCGATCGCGCGGATTGGTTGATGTTTCGCCTTCCCTTTGAAGGGGCATAGTCCTGCGGCTTGAGTCGCGGCGGTTCCGCCCGCATCATGCCGGTATGCCAAGGTCACGTGCCTGCATCGACCCGCACCATCACGTCCACGATGCCGCCGGTTTCGTGCGCGCGGTCGAGCGCGCCTGCAGCGAGCGCGGGCTGCGCTTGACGGCGGTGCGCGCCCGAGTGCTGACGCTGGTGGCAGAGGCAGGCAAACCGATCAAGGCCTACGACCTGCTGGAGCGCGTGCGCGACGGCGACGGCGCGGGTGCGGCGGCGCCACCAACGGTCTATCGCGCGCTGGACTTCCTGCTGGCCAACGGCTTCATTCACAAGCTGGAGTCGATCAACGCCTTCGTCGCCTGCCACCATCCCAACAGCGCGCAGCATTCGGTGCCGTTCCTGATCTGCAACCGCTGCCATTCGGCCACGGAACTGGAGGATGCCGGCATCGTCGTCTCGCTGGATGCCGCCGCACGCGCGTTGGGTTTCGCGCCGCAGGCGCAGACGCTGGAAGTGCACGGCCTGTGCGCGAAGTGCGCTACGGCGTGAATTCGCCTTCCCCGTTTGCGGGAAGGCGGTCAGAAGTCAGAAGAACATTCTGACGCCGAAGGCTACGCTGCGGCCGGGCAGGGCCACCACGTCCTTGAGGAACGAGGTGTGAACGCGTGCGACCTGGTTCGTCAGGTTGCTGACGTCGGCGAACAGTTCCCAGCTCAAGTTGCCTGTGTCGAAGTGGCGGGCTGCGTGGGCGTCGACGAGGGTGTAGCCGGCGGTGGGCGTTTCGTTGTTCGCGACCTTGTCCTGACGATTGGTGCGGGTGGCCCCCAGTGCGGCGCGCCAACCTGCGTTTTCCCAGCGCAACTGCGCGCCGAAGCGCGAGGGCGCGATGCGCGGCAGGTTGCCGCCGGCCGCGAGCGTCGCGCGCACGCTGTCGCCGAACACGCGCAGATCCCAGTCGCCGCTGTCGTTGGCGGCCAGATGGAAGGTGGCTTCGCCTTCGATGCCGTGGAACGTCGCGTCGCCCTGCGTCCACTGGCGGATCGGCAGGTACTCGTCCTCTTCGTCCCAGTACCAGTCGTTGCCGGTGTCGGCGAGGTAGATGAAATTGTCGAAGCGGTTGCGGTAGGCCGAGAGCTTCGCACTGACCCGCTCCGAGTGGTACTGCACGCCCAGTTCGAGCTGGTTGGCCGCCTCCCGGCGCAGGCCGACGTCGCCGATTTCGTAGGCCAGCGTGGCGATGTGCGGTCCGTCTGCGAACAATTCCTCTTCGGCCGGCGCGCGTTCGGCATGATCGAAATTGACGGTCAGCTTCCAGCGCTCGTCGAGTTTCCATGCGCCCGCCAGCGCCAGGCTGTATGGGTGGAAGCTGCGGCCGGCAGCGCCCTCCGGGCTGAATGTGACCCTGTCGACGCGAGCGCCGAGGTCGAACTGGAAGCGCGCGCTGCTGCGCCGGGCCACCGCGAACACGCCTTGGGCACGGGTACTGGTTTCAGGCACGAAGGCCTCTTCGCCGAAGGCGGCAAACGTGCTGGAGGACACCTGGACGCCCACTGCGCCCTGCCAGCCGGTGGTGCTTCCGAAGCTGGCTTCGACGCGGCCTTCGTTGGCATTCGTGCGGAAGACCGTGCCGGGCACGTCGCCTTCGCACTCGGTGGGGTCGTAGCCG
>NZ_JAMQHN010000094.1 GCF_025993755.1 Thermomonas sp.
CGTTGAGGATCGACAGCGCCAGCGCACCCGGATTGGTGCCGGTAAGAATTGCCGGCAGGCTGCTCATCAGGCCACGGGTGATGGTGTTCACCCCGTAATTGGGCGTGGTGGGACTCCAGCCCATGCCCGGCGCGCGCGGTGCGCCCGGATCGTTGGCCGTGCAGGTCGGGCAATTGTTCAGATAGTCGGCCAACGCGTCGTGATACAGCTGGTTGTTGGCGTTGGCGGTGTTCGCCATCGAATTCTGGTTGGCGATGTTGTTCTCGATGCTGTTGCCGTACTGGGTGCGGCCGTCGCGTGCCGAGCCGGTGATGCCGAAGCGGGCGCCGAGGTCGCGGGCCACGCTTTCGTTGGCGATCACGATGCGCGCCTCGATCACCACCTGGTCGACCGGTTTGTCGAGTTGGCGCACCAGGTTGCGGATCGCCTCGACCCGCTGCGGAATATCGATCACCAGCAGGGTATTGGTGCGGGTGTCGAAACTGATGCTGCCGCGCGCGGACAGGAAACCGCGATCCTGGTTGCTCTGGCCGCCACCGCCACCGCCGCCACTACCACCGCCTGCCTGGTTGCCCTTGCTTTCATCGGTGAGCATCTTGGCGATATTCGCGGCGCTGGCATAGTTGACCGGGATGTATTCGGTCACCTTCTCGGCGCGCTCGTCGATCGCGATCCGGGCATCTTCCTTGGCCTGCTCGAACTCGGCGATTTCCTTCTGCGGCGCGACCCAGATCACGTTGCCGTTGCGGCGCTTGTCGAGCTGTTTGGCCTGCAGGATCAAATCCAGCGCCTGGTCCCAGGGCACGTTGATCAGGCGCAGCGTGACGTTGCCCGTGACGGTGTCGGCTGCGACGATGTTGAGCTTGGATTCGTCGGCGATCAGCTGCAGGACGGTGCGCACCGGAACGTCCTGGAAATTGAACGTGACCGGACGACCGGAATAGCGCACACCAGCGGTACTGTCACCCGTCGCGGACGCAACCGCACCCACCGCTGGCGTGGCGGTGGTGGTCGCTGCCGCCTGCGCCCGCGGCACGATCTCGACGATGTACTCATTTCCGGATTGGTAGGCCATGGACTCGAACGCGCCGCTCGTCCCCAGCACCAGTTGGGCGCCGCTGCTGGTCGCATGGGCCTGGACGTTCTGCACCGGGGTGGCGAAATCGCGCACGTCGATCGGCCGCTGCAGGGCCGCCGGCAGGGTGGCATTGCCGATGTCCACGACCACGTTGGAGCCGTTGGTGCGCAGATCCGGCGCCGCACCGTCGCCGGAGAAGCGCAGGATCAGCTTGCCCGATCCGCCGTCGCCGCGCTTGAAGTCGATCGCGGACACGGTGACTGCATCGGGAGTGCGCTTGGCCGGATCGGCGAGCGCGCCGGTGGCGGACTGGCCCATGCCGACCGCAAGCGCGGACGCAGGGAATGCGCCGGCTCCGGCAGCGTACAGGCCCACGGCAATCCCTGCAGCCAGGGCCCCGAGGGGCAGGCGGCGCCGTGCGGGCAGCGTTTGCTTGGCGTTGGTGACGGTCATCGGTTTATTCCCCAATCAATTTGCTTCGAGTGACAGCTTGGCAGGACGTTCCAGCCAGCCACCTGCACCATCCGGAACCAGTTCGACGAGGTCGATCCGGTCTTCATGCACGCCGGTCACGCGACCGTCGCTTTGCCCCATGTAGTTGCCGGGAACCACCTTGTAGGTGACGTGATCGGGCGCCATGACCAGTCCGGTCAGGTTGTTCCCGCTCCCCAGCGTTCCCACCATCTTCAGGGTATCGAGAGTGAAGCCTTCCAGCGTCTGCCGCCGCCGGTTCGGATCCGGACGCGGGCCGCTGGATCCGTCGCCACTGAAGGTCTGGTCGAACGGATCGCGCAGGTTTTGCGCGGTGTATTCGAAGGTCTCGAACTGCTTCATGACCGGCAGCGGCTCCAGCGGCGGTGCCGGCCGGGCCTTGACCTCGGCCACCCACTTTTCCAGATCGCTGCGGCCGATGCCGCAGGCACTCAGCGTAGTGGCGCACACCAGAGACACGAGCAGCACGCCGGAAGCACGACGAATCGAGGGCATCCGCATGTCAATGTCCTCCCTGTGCCGGGGCTGCAGCGGGCGCTGGCGCCGCACCCGCTGGTGCCGCACCCGCAGCGGCGTCGTTCGCTGCCGCGGCCGCTTCTTCTTCATCCAGGTAGCGGTAGGTCTTGACCGTTCCGGACAGTTCCAGTGCGGTATTGGCTCCGATCCGGCCGC
>NZ_JAMQHN010000095.1 GCF_025993755.1 Thermomonas sp.
GGGTGCGAATGTCCCCCGGCGCCGGCCGGTGGCCGTCGCCTCCTCCTTGATTTCGCACCCAAGGGCCCGTGTCCCCGGCTTCGTGATGCGTGAAAAGCGTCAAGCGGCCTCCGGTGCCGGATGCTCGATATGCGGATGACTCGCCGCCCTGATGGGGTCCGACAACCCGCGCCACCGCGGGAACGCATGCAATCGAACACGCCCCCAATCCCCTCAGTTGGGAGAAGAATCACTCGAAAGCGGGTCAGACGTTGAAGCGGAAGTGCAGCACGTCGCCTTCCTGCACCCGGTATTCCTTGCCTTCCAGCCGCAGGCGGCCGGCTTCACGGGCGCCGGCTTCGCCGCGGTACTTGATGAAGTCCTCATAGCCAATCGTTTCGGCGCGGATGAAGCCTTTTTCGAAGTCGGTGTGGATCACGGCGGCGGCCTGCGGCGCGGTGGATCCGGCCTTGACCGTCCATGCCCGCACTTCCTTCACGCCGGCCGTGAAATAGGTCTGCAACCCGAGCAGCAGATAGGCGGCGCGGATCACGCGGTTCAGGCCGGGCTCGTCCAGCCCCATGTCGGCCAGGAAGACGTCGCGCTCGTCGGCGTCGAGCTGGCTGAGTTCCTCCTCGATCGCCGCGCACACCGGCACCACCTGCGCGCCTTCCGCCTCCGCCCGCGCGCGCACGGCGTCCAGATGCGGATTGCCTTCGAAACCGTCTTCCAGCACGTTGGCGACGTACATCACCGGCTTGAGGGTGAGCAGGAACAGGTCGCGGATCGCGACTTTTTCCTCCTCGTCCAGCGCCACCGAGCGCGCCGACTGGCCCTGGTCCAGCGCGGCGCGCAGCTTGCCCAGCACGTCGATCTTCGCCTTGGCGTCCTTGTCGCCGCTCTTGGCGACGCGCTCGAAGCGGGCGATGGCCTTGTCCACCGACTCCAGATCGGCCAGCGCCAGCTCGGTGTCGATGGTCTCGATGTCGGCGATCGGATCGACCCGGTTGGCGACGTGGATCACGTCCGGGTGCTCGAAGCAGCGCACCACGTGGCAGATCGCGTCGACCTCGCGGATGTGCGCCAGGAACTTGTTGCCCAGGCCCTCGCCGCTGGCCGCGCCGGCCACCAGCCCGGCGATGTCGACGAATTCGACCGCCGTCGGCACCAGCTTCTGCGGCCTGACGATCTCGGCCAGCGCATTCAGCCGCGGGTCCGGCACCGGCACCACGCCGACGTTCGGCTCGATCGTGCAGAAGGGAAAGTTGGCCGCCGCGATGCCGGCCTTGGTCAGCGCGTTGAACAGGGTGGACTTGCCGACGTTCGGCAGCCCGACGATGCCGCATTTGATGCCCATGGGGTTTCCGTAAGACGTGAGACGCAAGACGTGAGCCGCATTGGTTTCACGTCTTGCGTCCGGCGTCTTGCCTATTTCGAGGTATGCAACCGCTTCATCGCTTCGTTGAAATCGCCCGCCACCGCCAGCGGCAGCACATCCAGCGCATCGCCGATGGCGTCCAGGATCAGCGCTTCGTCGCTGCCGCTCGGACGGCCGAGCACCCACGGCACCACCAGTTCCTGCCGCCCCGGCCCCGGATGACCGATGCCGATCCGCAGCCGGTGGAAACGGCCGTGGCCGAGCAGGCGCAGGGTGTCGCGCAGGCCGTTCTGGCCGCCGTGGCCGCCGTCGAACTTGAGTCTGGCCACGCCGGGCGCCAGATCGAGGTCGTCGTGGGCGACCAGCATCTCCTCCGGTTCGATCTTCCAGAACCGCAGCGCGGCGGTGATCGATTTGCCGGACAGGTTCATGAAGGTCGTCGGCTTGAGCAGCCGCACCGGCTGGCCGTCGATGGTCGCCTGCGCCACCGCGCCGAACAGCTTGCCTTCGGCCGTGAAGCCCGCGCCCAGCCGCATCGCCAGCGAATCGATGAACCAGAACCCGGCGTTGTGCCGGGACCTGAGGTGTTCCGCCCCGGGATTGCCGAGGCCGACGATCAGTCGCAGTCCTGCCATGTGACGCGATCACGCGTGCCGTCCCGGCGCGGGCGAACCGGCGATGGCGCCTGGGCGCCATGCCGGATCCGGACTCCCGCGCCGGAACCGCGTTGCGGGATTACTTGGCGTCGTCCTTCTTGGCCGCCTTGGTGGCCGGCACTTCGGCAGCGGCCGGAGCCGCCGTATCCTCGGCCGCCTCTTCCTTGGCGTGCTTGGCCACGACCACGGCGACGTCGTACTCCTTGCCCAGCTTGAGCGCGGGAATCTCGACGCCGGCCGGCAGCTTGAGCCCGGACAGGTGCACCACGCCGCCCACGGCCAGATCCGACAGATCGACCGTGATCGCTTCCGGGAGGTTCCTGGGCAGGCAGGAGATTTCGACTTCGGTCAGCTCGTGCATGACGACCACGCCACCGGTCTTGCCTGCCGGGGACTTCTCCTGGTTGACGAAGCGCAGCTGCACCTTGGTGCGCAGGGTCTCGTTGGCGTCCACGCGCTGGAAGTCCAGGTGCATGATCAGCTGCTTGTACGGATGGCGCTGCATGTCGCGCAGGAGGACCTGCTCGACCTTGCCGTCGATGTCCAGATCCAGCAGCGAAGCGTAGAACCACTCCTGCTGGCTGGCCAGCCAGATCTGCTCATGCTCGATCTGGATCGGCTGCGGGGCGGACTTGCCGCCATAGACGATGGCAGGAAGCTGGGCCGCACGACGCAGGCGGCGGCTCGCACCCTTCCCCTCGACGTTGCGGCTGGAAGCCTTGATGACGTGTTGTGACATGGTTTGACTCACTCTCGTTGCAATGAAACCGCCTCGCGGCGGCGATGACACTCACCCGCGACCAGGTGAGTGGGGTGCGATGCCGGCAGGCCGGCACCGCGGGTTCACGAAGCCTCAATCGACGTACAGGGAACTGACAGACTCTCCGAACGCCATGCGGCGGATGGTTTCGGCCAGCAATTCGGCCACGCTGAGCTGGCGGATCTTGCCGCAGGCCAGCGCCGCGGCCGACAGCCGGATGGTGTCGGTGACGACCAGTTCGTCGAGCGAGGACTTTCCCAGGTTGTCCAGCGCCGCACCCGACAGCACCGGGTGCACGCAGTAGGCCACCACCTTGCGCGCGCCGCGCTCCTTGAGCGCATTGGCGGCGGCGCACAGGGTGCCGGCGGTGTCGACGATATCGTCGACCAGAACGCAGGTCTTGCCCTCGACGTCGCCGATGATGTTCATCACCGTCGCCACGTTGGCCTTCGGGCGGCGCTTGTCGATGATCGCCAGTTCGGCGTCGTCGAGGCGCTTGGCGATCGCCCGCGCGCGCACCACGCCGCCGACGTCGGGCGAGACCACGATCACGCCGTCGGTGCCGTGCACGCGCCAGATGTCGGCCAGCAGCAGCGGCGAGGCGTAGACGTTGTCGACCGGGATGTCGAAGAAGCCCTGGATTTGGTCGGCGTGCAGATCGACCGTCAGCACCCGGTCGGTATCGACCGCGCTGAACATCTTGGCCGCCACCTTGGCGGTGATCGGCACCCGCGAGGAACGCGGGCGGCGATCCTGGCGGGCGTAGCCGAAATACGGCACCACCGCCGTCACGCTGGCCGCCGAGGCGCGCTTGAGCGCGTCGATCAGCACCAGCAGTTCCATGAAATTCTCGGCGGTCGGCGCGCTGGTCGGCTGGATGACGTACACCTCCTGCCGGCGCACGCTTTCCTCGATTTCGACCTGTACCTCGCCGTCGGAGAAACGGCTGATCAGGGCCTTGCCCGGGCGCACGCCCAGCTCGCGGCAGACCGCATCGGCCAGCGGCCGATTGGCGTTGCCCGAGAACACCAGCAGATTGGGGCTGTCTTGCATGGTAGCGGCCTGATTCAAACGGCGAAGGTCAGGGAAAAGCCAAACGGGATTGCGGCGTACTTGCTTGTCGTTGCACCCACGAAACGCTTGGCAGGGGCGGCAGGATTCGAACCTGCGCATGCCAGGATCAAAACCTGGTGCCTTAACCGCTTGGCGACGCCCCTGTGTCGTATCGCGCCACCGCATCCAGCAGCGGCGACCTGTCCACGCCGCGCGCCAGCCAGACGGTCGTGCCCGAGGAGAGCAGGCCCGCCGGCAGCGCCGCCAGCGCCCGTTGCGCGGAGTGCCGCTCGGCAAACTCCACGAAACAGCCGCTGCCCGAACCCGTCAAACGCGGCCGGCCGATGCTCGAGAGCGCCGCGAACAGGGCCTCGACGGCCGGTTCGCGACGACGCAGCACCGGCTCGAACGCATTGCCGAGCGCGGTTCCGGAAAGGAAGCCCGCTATTGTCGCGGGCGGCGCATCGCGCGTCAAATCAGCGGCCTGGAACAATTCGGCGGTTCCGGCATGCACGCCGGGGCTGGCAAGCAGGTACCAGGCCGGCGGCAGTTCCAGCGGCTGCAGCCGTTCGCCAATGCCCTCGGCCCATGCGTTGAAGCCGCGCACGAACACCGGCACGTCGGCCCCCAGGGTTTGCCCCAACGCGGCGAGCTGATCCTCGCCCAGCCCCAACCGCCAGAGCCGATTGAGCGCGACCAGAACCGTGGCCGCATTCGACGAGCCGCCGCCGAAGCCGCCGCCCATCGGAATGCGCTTTTCGATGCCGATATCGACACCTGACCGCACGTTGAACGCTGTTTGCAGCATTTTCGCCGCACGCACCGTCAAATCCCCGGCCTCATCGACACCCGCGACCGGGGCGCCGACGCGGCCGATCCGGCCATCCAGGCGCGGGCGCAGGAACACGGCATCGCCCCAGTCGAGCAGCCGGAACACGGTCTGGAGTTCGTGGTAGCCGTCCGCGCGCCGGCTGGTGATGCGCAGGAACAGGTTGAGCTTGGCCGGCGCCGGCCAGGCGGTCCAGCTCTCGGCGAGAGGAAACGCGCTCATTCCGCCGTCCAGCGATCCACCGCCAGCCGCACGCGGTCGTCGCCGCGGCTGGCGAACACCCGCGACGGCATGGGCTGCCCGCTGGCGGGATCGGGCTGCCAGCCCTCGAAATCGATCGTCCAGCCGCCCTGGAGAATGCGTCGTGGCAAACCATCGCCGCCGAATTCGGTCTGCGCGCTGCCGAACGCCTCCGGCGCCGCCGCCACCGCCCGCAGCCAACAGCCCAGCGCCGCGATCGGCACGTCCCAGCCGGTGCTTGCGCGCACCAGCCCGGCCGCATCCGCACCGCGCAGCGGTTCGCCGGAGGCGCCCTGCAGCCGCGCGCCGTCGGCGTCCACGTCCAGCGTCCAGCTCTGGCGGGTGACCGGCGCCGACAGTTCCAGATGCAGCGTCCCGCCGCCCTGCGACCAGACGATCCGGCCGCTGCCGCCATCGCGCCCGTTGGACAGCGCCACCCGCCCGCTCAGGCCCCAGCGCGGGATGCCGCAGCGGCCGTCCGCCAATCCGAGCGCGGCCGCGCGCGCCTGCTGCGCCGCCGCCGCATCGCCCGCCGGCACGCGCGCACCCGCGTCCGGCGCCGACGGCAGGGTGCTGCAGCCGGTCATCAGGATCGCGGCGAACGCCAGCGCGCCCGCCGGTCTCACGCGCCGGTCTCCTGCAGCGCGCGCTGCAGCGAACGGTTGTCGGCGTCGAGCTTGCGGGCTTCGTCGAAATACTTGCGCGCCTCGTCCTTTTGCCCCAGCACCCACAGCACCTGCCCCAGATGGCTGGCGATGTCCGGGTCCTTCTGCAGCGCGTAGGCGCGGCGCAGGTAGTCCAGCGCCTCGGTTGTGCGGCCCAGCTTGAACAGCACCCAGCCGTAGCTGTCGGTGATCGCCGCGTTGCCGGGGTCGGCCACCCGCGCGCGGTCGATCAGCTCCAGCGCCTCGCGATAGCGGGTGGTGCGGTCGGCCAGGGTGTAGCCCAGCGCGTTGAGGGTGGCGACGTTGTCCGGTTCGATCACGAGGATGCGGCGGAAATCGGCCTCGGCCCTGGCGATGTCGTCCTGACGCTCCCACATGATGGCGCGGGCGTAGAGCAGGTCGAGGTTGTCCGGAAATGCGGCCAGCGCCCGCGCGAAGGCATCGCGCTCGCCGGCCACGTCCTTGTCCTTGCTGCGCAGTTCGGCTTCCAGCTGGTAGCCGCTGCGGCGGGCGTCCTCGTCCAGCGCGGCATCCGACTCGATCGCGTGCAGGGCCGCATACGCCGCCTTGCCGTCACCCATCGCGTGCAGGACGCTGGCGCGGCGCAGCCGGACCTGGGATTGCAGGCGCTCGCCCGGCACGCTGGCGTACCAGGACAGCGACTCGTCATAACGCTTGAGCAATTCCGCGACCTGGCCGAGCAGGAGCCGCCGCAGCGGATTGGGATTGGTCGCGCCGCGCTTGAGTTCCTCGTACAGCGCGCCCAGCGCGGCGGTGTCGTGGGCCTTGTCGAGCAGGAACGCGCGCTGCGCGTAGCTGGATTCGTCCTGATCGCCGACGGCCAGCACCGCCGCCGCCCGCGCCGGATCGCCCAGCGCATCGTATTCGCCGGCCAGCGACCAGCGCAGGTTCGCCGGCAGCCGCGCCGACGCATCCAGCGGCGCCAGCGCCGCACGCGCCTCGTCCAGCTTCCCGGACTGGCGCAGCAGCTGCGCCCGCAGCAGGGCCACCCGCGGATCGTCGGGGAAACGCGCCACCACCTGCGCGACGATCCGGTCGACCAGCGCCTGCTGGTCCAGACGTTCCGCCAGCCCGCCATAGCCCAGCCAAGCGTCCAGCGCGTTGGGCAGCGCCTTGCCGTCGACGGCTTCGCCCATCAGCTTGACGACCAGCCCGGGCTGCTTGCCCACCGCGCCCGACAGCGCGGCCAGCGCCATCTGCCAGTCGCCGCCGGCATACAGCGCGGCCAGTTCGCTGCGCGCGGTCGCCTGGCGACCGGCACGCAACGCCAGACTGGCCGCCAGCATGTGCTGGTCGCGGCTGGGCTGCGGCGACAGCGCATGCCAGGTGTCCCAGGCCTGCCGCGCCAGTGCATCCTGATCCGCCAGCAGGGCGATCCGGGTCGCACGTTCCGCCAGCACCGGGTCCTGCGCGGCGCGCGCGGCATCGAGGTAATGCCGCGCCGCTTCGGGAAGTTGCCCGCCCTGCAGCGCGAACTCGCCGGCCATGGCGGCTTCCATCGGATCCACGCCGGCCGCTGCGGCGGGCCGGGCCAACCCCGCGTCCTGCGCGCAGGCCGACAGCAGCGCCAGCGCCATCGCCAGCAGGACGAACCGCAGGAGCGGGCGCAGGCCGAAGCGCGACGGGATAGGCATGGGTTCGACGGTACAATGCGCGGTTGGACTGTCAGCTTAACCCACGCTTCCGCACGGACCCGCACGACGCCCGCGACCGGCACGACCACCGAGCCATGAGCCTGTACCTTCTCGGCATCAACCACCAGACCGCGCCGGTTGCCCTGCGCGAGAAGGTGGCGTTCACGCCGGAAACGCTGGCGCCCGCGCTGGCTTCGCTGCGCGCCCTGCCGGACGTGAGCGAGGTGGTGCTGCTGTCCACCTGCAACCGCACCGAGGTGTACGCGCAGGCCAACGGCAGCGACGCGGCCCTGATCGACTGGCTGGCCACGCATCCCGGCAACGCCGCCCAGGCCCCGCCCGGCCCGGAACTGCGCAACTACCTGTACCGCCACAGCGACGCCGAGGCGGTGCGGCACCTGTTCCGGGTCGCCAGCGGGCTGGATTCGCTGGTGCTGGGCGAACCGCAGATCCTGGGCCAGGTCAAGCAGGCCTGGGCCAGCGCGCGCGCCGCCGGCGCGCTGGGCGGATCGCTCGACCGCCTGTTCCAGCAGGCCTTCGCCACCGCCAAGCACGCCCGCACCGACACCCGGATCGGCGCCCATCCGGTGTCGGTGGCGTCCACCGCCGTCCACCTGGCACAGCGCAACTTCGCGCGGATGGACGAATCCACGGTGTTGCTGATCGGCGCCGGCGAAACCATCGAACTGGCCGCGCGCCACCTGGCCGAAGCGCGCGTCAAGCGGCTGCTGGTCGCCAATCGCACCCTCGCCCACGCGCAGGATCTGGCCAGTCGTCACGGCGGCTTCGCGCTGCCGCTGGAGGAACTGGAACGGCACCTCGCCGAGGCCGACGTGGTGATCTCCGCCACCGCCAGCCGCACGCCCGTCCTGCAGCGCCGGCTGGTCGAACGCGCCCTGCAGGCGCGCCGCCACCGCCCGATGCTGCTGCTCGACCTGGCCGTTCCGCGCGACATCGAAAGCGACGTCGGCAGCCTGCGCGACGTGTTCCTCTACACCGTCGACGACCTCGAACACGTCATCGAGGACAACCGCCGCAGCCGCCGCGAGGCCGCCGAGCAGGCCGAAGTCATCATCGACCTGCACGCCGCGCGCTACCTCGAACAACTCCAGGCCAGCGGCCGCAGGCAGCCGCTGCTGCACCTGCGCGCCCACGGCGAAGCCGCCCGCGCCGAGGCGCTGGCCAAGGCCCGCCGCCAGCTGGCCGCGGGCCTGCCGGCCGAGCAGGCGCTGGAACTGCTGGCGCACACCCTCACCAACCGGCTGCTGCACGCGCCCACCGTGGCCCTGCGCGAAGCCGCCCTGCAGGGCGACGCCGAACTGGCGCGGGCGGCGGAACGGCTGTTCCCGGCGCCGGCGGACGCCGCCGGTCCGGCGCGGGACGACGACGCGGCGGAACCGCCGCCGCCCGCAGCGCCGCCCCATGCTTGATTCCCTGCGCCGCAAGCTCGAGGCGCTGCGCGAGCGGCGCGAGGAACTCGAACGCCTGCTCGCCGAACCCGGCCTGGGCGACGCCCCCGAACGCCTGCGCGCGCTCTCCCGCGAGTTCTCCGCGCTGCAGCCGCTGGCCGACGCGCTGGCCGCCGAGGCGCAGGCGCGCGCCGACCTGGAATCGGCCGAAGCGATGCGCGACGATCCGCAGCTGCGCGAACTGGCCGAGGAGGAAATCGACGCGGCGCAGCGGCGGCTGCAGACGCTGGAAACCGAATTGCTGGCCCAGCTGGTGCCCAGAGACGCCCGCGACGACGGCGGGCTGTATCTGGAAGTCCGGGCCGGCGCCGGCGGCGACGAGGCGGCACTGTTCGCCGGCGACCTGTTCCGGATGTATTCCCGCTACGCCGAACGCAACGGCTGGCGGATCGAAGTCGAATCCGCCAACCCCGGCGAGCACGGCGGCTACAAGGAAATCGTGGCCCGGATCGAAGGCCGCGGCGCCTACGCCCACCTGAAATACGAATCCGGCACCCACCGCGTCCAGCGTGTGCCGGTCACCGAATCGCAGGGCCGCATCCACACCTCGGCCGCCACCGTCGCCGTGTTCGCGCTGGAAGCCGAGATCGGCGACATCGTCATCAACCCCGCCGACCTGAAGATCGACACCTACCGTTCCTCCGGCGCCGGCGGCCAGCACGTCAACAAGACCGAATCGGCGATCCGCATCACCCACCTGCCCACCGGATTGGTGGTGGAATCGCAGACCGAGCGCAGCCAGCACGCCAACCGCGAAACCGCGATGAAACGCCTGCACGCGATGCTGGCCGAAGCCGAACTCGAACGCCGCACCAAAGCCACTGCCGCCGACCGCAAGCTGCAGGTCGGCAGCGGCGACCGCAGCCAGCGCATCCGCACCTACAACTACCCGCAGGGCCGCATCACCGACCACCGCGTCGAAGGCCTGACCCTGTACGACCTGCAAGGCGTGCTCGAAGGCGACCTCGGCCCGCTGGTCGCCCGCCTGCAACAGGAACAGCAGGCCGACGCACTGGCGCAATTGGCGCGGGAAGGGTGAGAGACGCATCCTACCGCGACTGTCACGCGCAGGGCGCGCTCCTACGGGCAGGTTGGGGGTCAAAGCCAGAGCCCGCCAATGCCGCAAAACGTCACAAACTGACGTAAATCCGCAGGCCATTCCCGGGCGGTCTTGCACCAAACCGTGACGCGTGATTCAAATTCGCCACAAGCCCATGCCTGTCCGCCATTGGCACGATTTCTGCGTTAAAGTACCTGCACGCGCCAGATGCCCGTGCTGGGACCGGTACCAGAGGCACCACCGGCGCGTGAACCACCCAAATCAACCCTAGGGGATACACCTATGAACAAGCAGCAAGGCTTCACCCTGATCGAACTGATGATCGTGGTCGCGATCATCGGCATCCTGGCCGCCATCGCGCTGCCGGCCTACCGTGACTACATGCAGCGTTCGGCCAACTCGGCCTGCGAAGCCGAAGCCAAGGCCTACATCAACACCGCCGTGGCCGACGCCGCCGACAATCGCGCTCCGGGCGCTCCGCAGAACATCGCTTGCACTGCCGGCCCGGCGATGAGCATCGCCGACTACACCGGTGGCGCCAGCCTGAGCTACACACCGCAGACCCGCGGCACCCCGGGCTTGGTCAAGAACACGACCTGCGACGCCGGTTCCGGTACCTGCCGTCTGCTGCCGTAATCTCCTTTCGGCAACTGGGCTTCAA
>NZ_JAMQHN010000096.1 GCF_025993755.1 Thermomonas sp.
AGACCTGCACCGAGGCGGCCACGGTCGAAGATCCAGCGCACGAATCCTGTCCGCCGTGGACGCTCACCACGCGCGGCCACGTCGTGTTGCGCTCGCCGCAACACGACCGGCTCTGGACAGCCAACGCCCGCGTCCTCGATGGGCCCGACCTGGCCCGGGTGGGCGACGGCGGCTATGCGCTCGGCGCCCGGGCGGCGCAGATCCGCGACGACCTGCAGGGCAAGCCCCAGTTCGATGAGCGCGACCTGCTGGCGATCCAGCTCGACGACCGCGCGCTGCTGCTCGCTCCCTGGCAAGCGCTGCTGCTCGAACGCGCGCGGGCGGCCGGTACGCCCGCGCTGCGCGCCCTGGCCGACGCCGCATTCCTCTGGGAAGGACGCGCATCCGTGGATTCCGTCAGCTACCGCATCGTCCGCGCCTGGCGGCTGGCCGTGGAGCAACGCATCCTCGCCGGCCTCACCGCGCCTGCCCGGCAAGCCCTGGGCAAGGATTTCACGGTGCCGAATCCGCCGCAGTTCGAGGGCGTCGTCTGGCCGCTGGTCACGCAGCGTCCGGACAACCTGCTGCCGCGCGGCTACGCCTCGTGGGACGCGCTGTTCGAATCGGCGGCGAAGGAAGTGCAGGGCGAACTCCGGGCCATCGGCCCGCTGGCGCAGCGCACCTGGGGCGAGCGCAACACGGCCGCCATCTGCCATCCGCTGGCCCGGGCCATTCCACGGGTGGGCAGACGCTGGTTGTGCATGCCGGCCGAGCCGCTGGCGGGCGATGGCAACATGCCGCGCGTGACCGCCCCCGATTTCGGCGCATCGGAGCGCATGGTGGTCTCGCCGGGGCACGAGGTCGACGGCATCCTGCACATGCCCGGCGGCCAGAGCGGCCACCCGCTGTCGCCGTTCTGGGGCGCAGGCCACGCCGAATGGGTCGCCGGCAGCGTGAGTTCCTTCCTGCCGGGGCCAACGCGCTACACGCTCACCCTGGTGCCTGCTGCGCATTGATCAGCCCAGCAGGCGTTCCATCAGCGCCAGATACAACCCCGGCAGAGCCTCAAGCTCATCGACCCGGATCCGCTCGTCGACCTTGTGGATGCTGGCGTTGACCGGCCCGATTTCGACGCACTGCGCACCCAGCGGGGCGATGAAGCGCGCATCCGAGGTGCCGCCACCGGTGCTTTCCTCCGGCGTCACGCCGGAGAACTGCGCCAGGACTTCACGCGCGGCGGCACGCAGCGGGCCTTCCGGGGTGTGGAACGGCTCGCCGCTGCGATGCCAGCGAATGTCGAAATCCAGCGCATGTCTGCGCAAGAGCGCCTCGCATTCGGCTTCCAGTTGTTCGGCGCGCCAATGCGGGTTGTAGCGCAGATTGAACAGCACTTGCAGCTCGCCCGGAATGACGTTGTTGGCGCCGGTGCCGGCGTGGAGGTTGCTGATCTGCAGGCTGGTCGGCGGAAAGGTTTCGTAGCCTTCGTCCCAGCGCCGCGCGGCCAGTTCCGCCAGCGCCGGCAGCGTCTGATGGACGGGGTTGCGCGCCTTCTCGGGATAGGCGACGTGGCCCTGCACGCCGTGCACGGACAGCGTCGCGGACAGGCTGCCGCGACGCCCGACCCGGAGCAGGTCACCCAGCACAGACTTCGACGACGGCTCGCCGGTGATGCACCAGTCCATGCGCTCGCCGCGCTCGCGGAACACCTCCGCCACCTTGCGCACGCCGTCGATGGCGTCGCCCTCTTCATCCGAAGTCAGCAGCAGCGCCACCTTGCCGCGGTGCCGCGGATGCGCGGCGACGAACCGCTCCAGCGCGATGACGAAGGCCGCGACGCTGCCCTTCATGTCTGCCGCGCCGCGCCCGTACAGCACGCCGTCACGGACTTCGGGAACGAAGGGGTCGCTGGCCCATGCTTCGCGCGGACCCGGCGGCACCACATCGGTGTGCCCCAGCAACCCCAAGACGGGACCCTCGTCCCCGCCGTGCGTGGCCCACAGGTTGTCCACCTCGCCGAAGCGCAGGTGCTCGATGCCGAAGCCCGTCACCTGCAGGCGCTCCGCGACCAGCGCCTGGCACCCGGCATCCTCCGGCGTCACCGAAGGCCGTGCGATCAGCGCGCAGGCCAGGTCGAGCACCGCGCTCACGTCCCGACCCCGAACAGCTTCTTGAAGCCGTTGTCGGAAAACCCCTGCACCACGCGACCATCGTCCAGCACCACCACCGGCCGCCGGATCAGCTGCGGATACTCCTTCAGCAGCAGCTTCCACTCGGCATCGCTGCCGGGCGACTTGCGGTTGGGCGGCAGCTGCCGCCAGGTGGTCGACGATTTGTTGACCAAC
>NZ_JAMQHN010000097.1 GCF_025993755.1 Thermomonas sp.
GCGTGAGATAGCGCGGCGGGTCGGAAACGAATTTCGCTTGGCAGCGTGCCGAACAGAAGTGGTAGTCGGTGCCGGCGTGGCTGGCGTGATGCGGCGTGGTGTCGGGATCGACCTGCATGCCACAGACCGGGTCGATCACGGCGCTATCGGATGTCGGTACCTTGGTCGCACAGCAACTGCCCTTCCCTTCCCCTTTGGCCGAGGTCGTCGTGTAACGCTCGGGGTCGGTCACGAATTTTTCCCTGCAGCGTGCCGAGCAGAAGTGGTAGTCGGTGCCGGCATGACTGACGTGATGCGATGTCGTGTTGGGATCAACCTGCATGCCGCAGACCGGATCGATCACGGTGTTGTCGGATGCTGGTGCCGGCTTCTTGTTCGCACAGCAACTGCCCTGCCCATGCGCGTCGTGATCGGAATGCGTGTGCGTGTTCATGCGGCGTCCTCGTTGAGTGCGTGCAGGATCGGGCAAGCGCCCAATGCCCCATGCCCGGGACATGCCTTGATCAGCGTCCGCAATCCGTCGCGAATCCTCGTGAGTTCCGCCAGCTTGGCCTCGACGCCCGCCAGCTTCTGCTCGGCGGCTGCCTTGAGGCTGCCCATGTCGTTCTCGCGATGGCTGGAGAGTGCGAGCAGTTCGCGAATCTCTTCCAAGGTGAAACCCAGTGCCTTCGCGCGACGCACGAAACTCAGGCGCAAGACATCGGCGCTCTGGTACCGACGGTAGCCGGACGGTTGACGTTCCGGCTCCGGCAGCAGTCCTTGCCGTTCGTAGTAGCGCACGGTGTCGATGGGGACACCGGTGCGTTGGGCGAGTTCACCGATCTTCATTGAGGGACCTCTTGCGTCTGGAATGCCGCCAGTCTCCACCCTTGAGTAAAGTCCAGAGTCAAGCCCTGCTGCATGCGGCCATCCATGTACGTTCAGTGCGCTGCAAAGGCCGCTGTCGTGCCGTCCCGACGCACCAGTTCGACGGTGTACGGCTCCGAATGCCCGTCCGGCATCTCCATACCGGGCGATCCCATTGGCATGCCGGGCAGCACCAGTCCCTTGGCGTCGGGTTTTTCGGCCAACAGGCGCTTCACGTCCGCGGCCGGCACGTGGCCTTCAATGAAATAGCCTCCCACCTCGGCGGTATGGCAAGACCCCTTGCCATACGGCACGCCCACGCGTTCCTTCACCGGATTGACGTTGTCCTCGTCGCGTACCTCGACCTGGAATCCGGCTTGGCGCATGTGGTCCACCCACAGGCCGCAGCAGCCGCAACTCGGGCTCTTGTGAACGACAACGAGCGGCAGCGCTTGCGTTGGTGCGGGCACTGGTGCCACTTCGGCTGTGACCTCGGCAGCGCGTTCTGGTGCTGGCGCCTGTTTGGCGCAGGCGCCCAGCGATACGACAGCGCCCAGCACCAACACGGCCGTTGCAGCATGCATCGACATGGTCTTCCTCCTCATCGCTTCGCCCGCGAGGACCAATGGATATGGACAATGCGCCAGCCGTCCTTACCGCGCTTGAGCACCACGGTTTCGGTGCTCAGCGTGGTCACCGGCTTGCCGTCCTTGCTGGTGTGCAGTTCACTTTCGCTGCCAACCCACGCCAACTCGCCCGCCACTTTGGCCGTGCGTTGCTTCAACTGCACATGCGCGCCTTTCAGGAACTCGGCGTCGTGCGTTGCATGCCCGCCCATGTATTCGGCTTTCGAGTGCTCGGCACCGCCGCTTTCTAGGATCAGTACATCGTCGGCCAACCAGGTGCCAGCACGCTTCAGATCACCGGCCTGCAATGCGCTTGAGAAGGCATCCACGGCCGCAACCGCAGGCTTCGCCTCGGCGGCGATGGCAGGTACGTTGGTCTTCGCATGCTGCGCAGGGTCATGTGCTTGCGATGCAAATGGAAGCACCAGCAAGGCGAGGAAAACAATTCGATGGATCATGGGATTCGCGGCTCCGGTCAGTGTTGGTGATCGTGGCCATCGCTGGCCGGTTCTGTTTCGGGCATGTCCATGCCGGCATGCGGGTCGGCGGTGGTCGGCTTCGCAGTGGCAGGCGTGGCCGTGGGTTTTGCGTCGTGGACGTGCTTCTTGCCGTCGGCATGGATGTGCACTTCACCGGACGGTGCCTTCGTGTCCTTCGGCGCATCGACGTGCGGCGGTGTGCCCGAAGGGTGCGAGTGCGGCATGGGCGTATCCATCGGCATGCCCGCCATCGCGTTGTGCTCCTCTCCTTCGGTGTGCGCGTGCGCGTCGCCCTCGTCGTGATGGTCCTCGCCGCCCTCGGCATGCGCGTGGCCCTCGGACTCACCGCCACCGTGCGAATGACCACCGCTGCTGGCGACGAGCGCCTGATATTGCTCGGGTGTGAGCTTGGGCAGTGCCTGCAGGAACGCCGCCATGTTCCAGATGTATTCGTCGTCCATGCTCTTGCCCCAGGCCGGCATGCCTGAGGCCTTGATGCCGTGCTTAATCACCCAGAACGCAGTGTCGGCGTCGACCGTTTCCTTACTCAGATTCGGCGGTGCCGGATACAGGCCCATGCTCAGTTCGGTGTCTTGCATGCCCGGGCCGAGGTGGCAGCCGGTGCACATGGCGTTGTAGTTGCCAGCCCCCTGACGGATGCGCGCCGGGTCGTCGAGATCGGCGGGCACTTGCAACTTGTTCGCCCGTACCTCGATGGAGCGTTCGCGCAGGGCTTGCAGCGTCGAGTACACGGGTCGGGTGTGGGTGTCGTCCGCGCCGATGTTGTAAATACCGGACCAGACAAAACCGGCTGCCGCCGCGAGGGCGACGCCGGACAGGATGCTCAGTGTGAGCAGGGACTTTCGGGTAACGAACGGCATGATGGTCTCCCCCAATCAGAACCAGATCCGGATCCCCGCCACGAAGCGGGTGTCGTTGACGCCTTCGTCCGCCGCGCGACGAAAATCTGCAGTGCGACCGAAGGCGCGTTCATGAACCACGCCGATGTACGGCGCGAATTGCCGGGTGAACTCATAGCGCAGGCGTAAACCGGCCTCGGCGGTGCTCAGACCGGAACCGATGCCGCGGCGTTCGTCGTTCTTGCCGTAGAAACTGACTTCAACCAGCGGCTGCAGGATCAACCGGTTGGTCAGCAGCGTTTCGTATTCGGCCTCCAGGCGCGCAGCGGTCTGGCCGGATTGGCCGAGATACGCGGTCGCTTCCACCTCGAACTTGTACGGCGCCAGGCCCTGCACGCCGATCGCAACGAAGTCCTGCGATGCGCCCGGTTTGAAGTCGTGGCGCACGCCGGCGACCACATCCCACCAGCGGGCGAATGCACGGCCGTACAGCACTTCGAGATCCGCGCCTTCGGTGTGCCCCCCTACTCGCTCGCCCTCGCTGCGCAGCCAGAGCTTGTTGAGATCGGTGCCGACCCAGGCTTGGCCTTCCCATGCCATGCCGGTGCCATCGTCGGTATCGAAGCCTTCGAGGCGGTTGAACAGCACATAGTGCTGCACGCCGTTGTCGTGCACAGGATGATCATTCGGTGGCGGGATGGCCGCTGCACGAACTTCATCCGTGAGTACCGGAATCGGCGTGATGGGTTGGTCGGCGGGACGCGGCATGGCATGCCCCATCGCGGCATGATCCATTGGCACCGGTTGGGCGGCGTCATGTCCCATGGCGCTGTGGTCCACGGCAGCCGGTTGCTGTGCCGGCATCGCGTGGCCCATGGCCGCGTGATCCATCGGTGCGGCGGGTACCGCTGCCTTCGTCTTCGGCGTGGCGGCGGGTTTGGCCTTCGGCTTTGGTTTTACCTTCGGTACGGCTTTCGGTTTGACCTGGTGCTGCGTGTGATCCTGCATCGCCGGCATTTGGTGCTGGGAATGATCCTGCGCAGCAGGCATCGGCATCTGGTATTGCGAGTGATCCTGTGCAGCGGCATTCAAGGCCAGCAGCAGGCCAGCAGCGAGTGCTGCGAGCGTCATGATCGTCTTCATTCGTCGACCCTCACGGTGCGCATCATTCCCGCTTCCATGTGGTAGAGCAGATGGCAGTGATAGGCCCAGCTGCCGAGCGCGTCGGCCCGCACGCGGTAACTGCGTCTGCTGCCGGGCGGCATGTCGATGGTGTGCTTGCGTACGAGGAAGTTGCCTTGATCGTCCTCGAGGTCGCTCCACATGCCATGCAGGTGGATCGGGTGCGTCATCATCGTGTCGTTCACCAGCACGATGCGCATGCGTTCGCCGTAGTTGAGTCGCAGCGGTTCGACGTCCGAGAACGTCTGCCCATTGAAGCTCCAGGCGAAGCGTTCCATGTGACCGGTGAGGTGCAGTTCGATGTCGCGGCCAGGATCGCGCCCGTCTGGATCGTCGAAGGCACTCTTGAGCATCGAATAGCTCAAGACCTTGCGTCCGTTGTCGCGCAGGCCGATGCCCGGATCATCAAGCCGTGAACTGACCACCATGGCCTGGTTGTCGACCAGCGGATTGCGCGTTTCGCTGGCCGGGTGCGTGACCGTCCTCCCGGAATCCATGCCGGCCATCGAGCCATCTTTCATGGTCGCCATGTCGTGACCTGCATGCGGATCGGCTTCGGCCGGCTTCGACGTCTGCGCCATCGCGCCATGATCCATGCCGGCCATGCCCATGTTGGCGCCACAGCTCATTTCCATGCCCTTGCCGCCGGACATGTCCATGCCACCCATGCTTCCGTGATCCATGCCCATGTCCTGCATGGTCAGCAGCGGACGAGGATCGACCGGCGGAATCGGCGCACGAAGCCCTTCGCGCACGGCCAGCGTGCCGGCGACGAAACCGGTGCGGCCCATGTCCTGCGCGAAAATCGTGAAGGCATCCTGCCCCGACGGCTCGACGATCACGTCGAAGGTTTCGGCAGTGGCGATGCGGAACTCGTCGATGGTGACTGGATGCACGTACTGACCATCGGCGGCCACCACGGTCATCTTCAGGCCGGGTATCCGCACGTCGAAATGCGTCATCGCCGAACCGTTGATGAAGCGCAAGCGGATCTTCTCGCCGGAGCGGAACACGCCGGTCCAGTTGCTCAGCGAGGTCTCGCCATTCATCAGGTAGGTGTAGGTGTTCGCATTGACGTCCGACAGATCGGTCGGCGACATGCGCATCTGTCCCCACATCTTGCGGTCGTCGATCGTGGTCGCAAGACCATTTCGCTCAGCATCACGCAGAAAATCCCCGACCGTGCGCATGTAGTAGTTGTCGTACATCGACATCTTCTTCAGCCGCGCGAACAGCCGTGTGGGGTCCATGTCGGTCCAGTCGGACAGCATCACCACGTAGTCGCGGTCGTAGGCGAACGGTTCAGGTTCGATGGGATCGATGATGAGCGGGCCGTAGAGCCCGGCCTGTTCCTGGAATCCCGAATGGCTGTGGTACCAGTACGTACCGCCCTGATTCACCTTAAACCGATAGTGGTAGGCCTCGCCCCGGTGGATGCCGTCAAAGCTCAGCCCAGGCACACCGTCCATGTTGGCCGGCAGCAGGATGCCGTGCCAATGGATCGAGGTTTCATGGCCAAAGATCGAGCCTTCCGGCAGCGCATTGGAGACACGCAGGTTGACCGTCGTACCCTCGCGCCAGCGCAGCAGCGGTGCTGGAATCGAGCCATTGACGGTGACTGCTGGACGCGTGCGCCCGGTGAAATTCATCGGCGTCTCGCCGATGGTCAGGTCGAACTCGGTACCCGACAGGACATTCGGATTACCGGGGCCTTTGAGCGCCCAACTGAGTTTGGGCCAGAGACCCAGGCTGGCCACAGCACCACCCGCGGCCAACCCCTGCACGAATCGCCGCCGCGACGGTTTGAACAACCCGTCGGCATTGCGGCCGAAAGCATCGGAAGACATGTGAACTCCATCAAAGTGTCATAGGCCAGCACAAGCGCTGGACCACTGCCTGCAAAGCACGTCGAACGGCGACGCGCGCAAGCGAACCGGCGCCCGGGGCGCCAAAGGACACTTAGCCGATGGGAGGTCGGATCAGATGGGGCAACGGTGGTGTTGCATGGCCCAAGGCCATCGATCGCACGCTACCGACATGCAGCAGGGCGGTGCCCTGGAAGGCCATCACCGGCACCATGGCGGCCGCCTGATGCACGCATGCACAGGTACAGGTGCTCGACTTGCAGCAATCGGGTGACTGGCCGGGTTGCTTGTCCTTGGTAGCCGTTGCCGCATCGGCCGCATCCTGCGAATGCGCGGGCTGCCCGTCGTGGTGGCATGGCATCTCGGACTCGGCACTCGCCATAGGCGCGACCGGAGTACTTGCGGCTTCATGCCCATCCGCGTGCATCTGCATCATCTGCACAGACGCCATGGCCGAGGCTGCCCCGTTGAATACCAAGGCAACGCACAGCAACAGACGCAACAGGATGGCGCGGGTGGACATGGCCTTACTTTAACTCGCGAGCGTGCTCAGGGGTAAAGGAATCATGAATAGCACGAGCCTATCTCTGGACTATGGTAAAGGGTTCAACACCCACGGCCCAATGAAGCTACTTGCCGGGAAGACGACCCCGCTTCGACTTGGAAAGTTCCACACCCTCGACCTGTTTGAGAAGGTCCTTCTTCTGGCGGAGGGACAACTCATTCCAACGTAGTAACAGCGCGGCCAATAAATCGTCTTCGGTGTAGAGGAACGCGGGAGGAATCCCCAGCACCTCCGCCAACCGCTTCGCGGTCTTGAGTTGGGGCTCGTGTTTGCCTCGCTCGTCGTGCTCGGATGGCAGCGCCGCCGCGGAAAGGTGGAGTCCGCCTTTCCGCGGCTGGCAATGCTGGCGGGCGGCGCACTTGCTACGCTGGCATGGAACGGCCACGCCGCCGCCGGTGAAGGCGCGTCCGGTGCGCTGCGGCTTGCTGCGGGCCTGGTCCACCTGCTCGCGGCAGGCGGCTGGGTTGCCGCGGTACTGGTGTTCCTGGGCCTGCTCCTGCGCAGGGAGGCGGTCTCCGGCAGTAGGCGCCTTCGAGCGACACATGATCTTCTGCACGGATTCTCGACGCTCGGCACGATCTTCGTTGCTGCGCTCATCGTGTCTGGCATCGCGCACTACGGTGATCTCACCGCATGGTCGTTGTCGACACTGCTCCAGAGCACGTACGGGAACCTGCTGCTGGTGAAGCTTGCCCTGTTCGGAGGAATGCTGGGCCTGGGTGCATTGCACCGCTGGACGCTGGTGCCGCGTCTGGGACGCGCCCTGGCCAGCGGCGATCCTGTGCAGGAAGTGCGGGCCCTGCGGCAGAGTGTCGCGGCTGAGGCCACACTGGCCATCCTGATCTTGATCGTCGTTTCGGTGCTGGGAACGCTCAGCCCCGCGGCTGCCTGAGCGCGATGGAGCATAGTCTTGATGGTTCCTCCCCGCCGAGCATCGGCACGAACTCCCCCGCCGTCTCCGTGCTTGACCAGAAATTGATCTGGATCAGTTGCACCGGATCA
>NZ_JAMQHN010000098.1 GCF_025993755.1 Thermomonas sp.
CAGTTGGAGAGCCGCGCCCTGCGCGGCATCGACGGCGTGATAGACCTGCGCGACCTGGGGCTGCACACGATTCGCCAGGAGGATGGCCGGCTTTGTCTGGGCGCAACCGCCACGCTGACGGCGGTGATCGCACATCCATTGGGCGGCAGCCTCGCAAGCGGCCTGTTGCGCCGCGCCGCCCAGGGCGAAGGGCCGGTCAACCTGCGCAACGCCGCCACCGTGGGCGGGGTTGTCGCCGCCGCCGAGCCGGACAGCGAATTTTACGCCGCGCTCCTGGCGCTGGATGCCCAGGTCGTGGTGCATGACGGGACGCGCCCGACGGCGATCCCCCTCGACGAGTTCACGCCGCGGCCTGGGCTGATCACGGAGGTGCGGCTGCCGCTGGTGCATTGGCATGGCGGCGCGGCACGGCTGGCACGTACCCCGTCCGACCGGCCCATCGTCGCCGCCTATGCGGTCGTCGATGCCGAGGTCGAGCGCGTGGCGCTGTGCGGCGTGGCCGCGCGGCCCATCCTGGCCGGGATGGCGCTGGAGCCGCCCGACGACTTCAAGGGCAGCGCCCACTACCGCCGCGCCATGGTCGAGGTCATCATGGAGCGTGCACTAGACGAGGCGAGAGGATAGGAGAGAGCAATGACAAATCCAACCAAAACCACTTATGAACACATCGTCTTAGACGAAAAGCAGCGGCCTGTCATTGAAGGCACGCGCATGAAGGTTTCTCACCTCGTATCCGAGCATCTATCTTGGGGCTGGAGTCCAGAAGAACTGCACTTCCAGCATCCACACTTAACCTTGGGACAGATTTATTCGGCCTTGGCCTACTACTGGGATCACCAAGAACAGATCGATCAACAGATCGCGGCAGATTTGGCTGAGGTGGATCGGTTGCGTAGCGAGATGGCCGAAACCTCAGTCCTGGCAAAACTGATGGTACCCACTTATGGAAAGATTCAGACCTGCTTGATCGAGCTACGCAGTTGGAGCGCGTCCTCGTTACACACGATAAAGACCTGCTGGCCGAAGGAATGAAGCGCCAGCAAACGGGCGTACCGTTTGCTGGTATAGTCTATGCAAGCTTCATCGAATTTCTTCCCTGGTAATATTGCCTATGCAAATCTCGCTAACCGTTAACGGTACGCATCACACGCTCGATACCCACCCCGGCGAACTGCTGCGCACGGCGCTGCGCCGCCTGCGCTATTTCAGCGTCAAACACGGTGACGAGACCGGCGAGAGCGGGGCCGATGCCGTGCTGCTCACCCACACGCCCGACCAGCCTACGTCCTACCGGCTGGTCAACAGCGGCGTGATGCTGGCGGCACAGGCCGGCGGCGCAGCCATCCTCACCGTGGAAGGGCTGAGCGGCCCGCGCGACGACGACCTGCACCCACTACAGCGTGAGTTTGTGGCCTGCGGCGCGATCCAGTGCGGCTACTGCACGCCCGCGCAACTGCTTGCCGCCAAACGGCTGCTGGACACTAACCCCAATCCCAGCGAAGCCGAAGTGCGTGAGGCCATCGCCGGAGTGCTCTGCCGCTGCACCGGCTATCTCAAACCGGTGCAGGCCGTGCTGCGCGCCGCGGCCTGGCTGCGCGGCGACGAGCCGCCCACTTTCGATCTGGCGGTGCTGGATGCGCTCGACGGCGGCGAATGGCCTACCGGCGACGGCGGGAGCGATGAGGATCGTGACGGCATCGATCCGTTGGACGGCCCGGTCTCTGGCGGAACTGATATCCAGACACG
>NZ_JAMQHN010000007.1 GCF_025993755.1 Thermomonas sp.
ATCCACCCGGTGGCGATGGACGAGGGTCTGCGTTTCGCGATCCGCGAGGGTGGCCGCACGGTTGGCGCCGGCGTGGTGGCGAAGATCGTCAAGTGACTGAAAAACAGAATCAGGGCTTGCGTTGCCCTGATTCACTCCGTTAGAATGCAAGACCCCTGCACGATGTGAGTCGTTGGGGGTAGCGAAATGAGGCGCAGGACGCGCCTCGTGTTCGCCAGACAGGGAGATGTCGCACGGCAAGGCCTCGTCCGTTCCGGAACTGTCCGGGACACATCGGCGGGGCCTTTCTGCGCGCCAGAGGATTCCCGGGATGGCGGGCGTCGCGCCGGGCCGGTTCGTTCCGGTGGCGCAAAGGCAAGGCGGTTCCAATTCCGGGGCATGGCGCAAACAGCCGCCACGCCTGTCGCTCTTTCAGGATTTACGAGGCAACTCAAATGGCGAACCAGAAGATTCGCATCCGGCTCAAGGCGTTCGATCATCGACTGATTGACCGTTCGGCCAGCGAAATCGTTGAAACGGCCAAGCGGACCGGCGCCCAGGTGCGCGGTCCGATCCCGCTTCCGGCGAAGATCGAACGCTACACCGTGCTGGTGTCGCCGCACGTCGACAAGGACGCGCGCGACCAGTACGAGACCCGCACGCACAAGCGCGTGCTCGACATCGTCGACCCCAACGACAAGACCGTGGACGCGCTGATGAAGCTCGAACTCGCGGCGGGCGTCGACGTCCAGATCAAGTTGACCTGAGGAGACCGGAGATGAGCGCGAAGAAACATTCGCTCGGCATCGTCGGTCGCAAGGCCGGCATGAGCCGCATGTTCACCGAGGACGGCAAGTCCATCCCGGTGACCCTGATCGAGGCGACGCCGAACCGCATCACCCAGATCAAGACCCTGGAAACCGACGGCTACAGTGCCGTGCAGGTGACCGCCGGCGTCAAGCGCGCCAGCCTGCTCAACAAGCCGGAAACCGGCCATCTCGCCAAGGCGAAGGTGGAAGCGGGCCGCGGCCTGTGGGAGCTGCGCGTGGCCGACGACCAGATCGGCGGCTTCGAGGTGGGCGGCGAGATCAAGGCCGACATCTTCAGCGAAGGCCAGATCGTCGATGTCCAGGGCGTGAGCAAGGGCAAGGGCTTCCAGGGCACGATCAAGCGCTGGAACTTCAAGATGGGCGATGCGACGCACGGCAACTCGCTGTCGCACCGCGCGCCGGGCTCGATCGGCCAGCGCCAGACGCCGGGTCGCGTGTTCCCGGGCAAGAAGATGGCCGGCCACATGGGCGCCGAGACCAAGACCAGCCAGAACCTGCAGGTCGTCAAGGTGGATGTCGAGCGCGGCCTGATCGCCGTGCGCGGCGCGGTGCCGGGCGCTCCGGGTGGCGACGTGATCGTGCGTCCGGCGAGCAAGGGAGTCTGAGCATGGAACTCAACATCAACGGCAGCGCCGCCAAGCTGGACGTCTCCGATGCCGTGTTCGGCCGGGATTTCAGCCAGGATCTGGTGCACCAGGTCGTCGTCGCCTACCGCAATGCCGGTCGCGCCGGCACCAAGGCGCAGAAGACCCGTTCGGAAGTCAACGGCACCACCAAGAAGTCGAAGAAGCAGAAGGGCGGCGGCGCGCGTCATGGCGCACTGACGGCCCCGATCTTCGTCGGCGGCGGCGTCACCTTCGCGGCCAAGCCGCGCAGCTTCGCGCAGAAGGTCAACCGCAAGATGTACCGCGCGGCGATCGCCTCGATCCTGTCCGAGCTGAATCGCCAGGGCCGGATCACGGTGGTCGAGAGCTTCGACGTCGAAGCGCCCAGAACCAAGGGCCTGGTCGGCAAGCTGGCCGCCCTGAACGTCGGCAAGCGTCCGCTGATCGTCACCGAGGAAGCGACCGACAACCTGTACCTTTCGGCGCGCAACCTGCCCTATGTGCAGGTGCGCGACGTGCAGGGGCTGGATCCGGTTGCGCTGGTCGGCGCCGATACGGTCGTGGTCACCACCGACGCGGTGAAGAAGATCGAGGAGTGGCTGGCATGAGCGCTGCAAACCTGTACGAAGTCATCCGCGCGCCGCGTGTGTCCGAAAAGACCGCGCGCCTGCAGGAAGTCTCGAACCAGTACGTTTTCGAGGTCGCCCAGACCGCCACCAAGTCCGACGTCAAGGCGGCGGTGGAGAAGGTCTTCGGCGTCAAGGTCGAAGCCGTCAACGTGGTCAATGTGAAGGGCAAGGCCAAGGCCTTCCGCCAGCGCATGGGCCGCCGCGGCAATTCCCGCAAGGCATACGTGACGCTGGCCGAAGGCCAGTCGATCGACGTCATGACCGTCTCGGCCTGAGGAGCACACCCATGGCATTGATGACATTCAAGCCCACTTCCGCCGGCCGCCGCAGCGCGGTTCGCGTGGTGACGCCCGACCTGCACAAGGGTGCCCCGCACGCGCCGCTGCTGGAAAAGCAGAGCAAGAGCGGCGGGCGCAACCACCATGGCCGGATCACCACCCGGCACATCGGCGGCGGGCACAAGCAGCACTACCGCATCATCGACTTCAAGCGCGACAAGGAAGGCATTCCGGCTCGCGTCGAGCGCATCGAGTACGATCCGAACCGCACCGCGCACATCGCGCTGCTGTGTTATGCGGACGGCGAGCGTCGCTACATCATCGCCCCCAAGGGCCTGAAGGCGGGCGACCAGGTGATCGCCGGCCACGACGCGCCGATCAAGACCGGCAACACCCTGCCGCTGCGCAACATCCCGGTGGGCACCACCATCCACTGCATCGAGATGAAGCCCGGCAAGGGCGCGCAGCTTGCGCGCGCGGCCGGCGCCGGCGTCCAGCTGGTGGCTCGCGAAGGCGTCTATGCGACGCTGCGCCTGCGCTCCGGCGAGATGCGCAAGGTGTCCTCCGAGTGCCGAGCCACCGTGGGCGAAGTCGGCAACGACGAGCACGGCCTGGAGAAGCTGGGCAAGGCCGGCGCGACCCGCTGGCGCGGCGTCAAGCCGACCGTCCGCGGCGTCGTCATGAACCCGGTCGACCATCCGCACGGCGGTGGCGAGGCGCGTGCCGGACAGGGCAACCCGCATCCGGTGTCGCCGTGGGGCGTGCCGACCAAGGGTTACAAGACCCGCAAGAACAAGCGCACCCAGCAGTTCATCGTGCGCGACCGCAGGAGCTAATCGGCAATGGCACGTTCACTCAAGAAAGGCCCGTTCATCGACCACCACCTGCTCAAGAAGGTGGAGGCCGCGGGCGGCAGCAAGCGTCCGATCAAGACCTGGTCGCGGCGTTCGACCATCCTGCCGGAAATGATCGGTTTCACCATCGCCGTCCACAACGGCAAGAACCACGTCCCGGTTCTGGTCAACGAGAACATGATCGGGCACAAGCTCGGCGAGTTCGCCGCCACCCGCACCTTCAAGGGGCACGGTGGCGACAAGAAGGCCGGGAAGTAAGGAGATGACCATGGAAGCGAAAGCCATCCTGCGCACCGCGCGCATCTCCCCCCAGAAGGCTCGCCTGGTCGCCGACCAGGTGCGCGGCCTTCCGGTCGCCCGCGCTCTCGACCTGTTGAAGTTCTCCGACCAGAAGGCCGCCGGCATGATCTACAAGGTCGTGTTCTCGGCTGCCTCCAATGCCGAGAACAACAACGGCGCCGACGCCGACGCGCTGAAGGTCAAGACCGTCATGGTCGACGAGGGTCCCGCGCTCAAGCGCTTCATGGCGCGTGCGAAGGGCCGTGGCACGCGCATCACCAAGCGCACCAGCCACATTACCGTTGTCGTCGGCGAGGGCAAGTAATCATGGGTCACAAAGTCAATCCGATCGGCATCCGCCTGGGCATCGCCAAGGACTGGAATTCCAAGTGGTACGCGGGCAAGAAGCAGTTCGCCAGCTACCTTGCCGCCGACCTCAAGGTCCGCGAAGTGTTGCGCAAGAAGCTGGCCCAGGCCGGCGTCAGCAAGATCCTGATCGAGCGCCCCGCCAACAATGCGCGCGTGACGATCTACACCGCCCGTCCGGGCGTGGTGATCGGCAAGCGCGGCGAGGACATCGAGAAGCTGCGCAAGGACGTTTCCGACGTGATGGGCGTTCCGGCGCACATCAACGTCAACGAGGTCCGCAAGCCCGAACTCGACGCCCAGTTGGTGGCCGAATCGATCGCCCAGCAGCTCGAGCGCCGCATCATGTTCCGCCGCGCCATGAAGCGCGCGGTCGGCAACGCGATGCGCCTGGGCGCGCTCGGCATCAAGGTCAACGTGGCTGGCCGTCTGAATGGCGCGGAAATCGCCCGTTCCGAGTGGTACCGCGAAGGCCGCGTGCCGCTGCATACCCTGCGTGCGGACATCGATTACGGCTTCGCGGAAGCGAAGACCACCTACGGCATCATCGGCATCAAGGTCTGGGTCTACAAGGGCGAAATCTTCGATTTCTCCCAGATTGGCCAGGAGAAGCAGGACGATGCCCCGGCGCCGCGCGGCGGCGACCGTGAGCGTCCGCGTGGCCCGCGCCGCGACCGTGGTGACCGGGCTGACCGTGGCGACCGCGCCGAGCGCGGCGAAGCGAGGGACTAAACCATGCTGCAACCCAAGCGAACCAAATACCGCAAGGTCCACAAGGGCCGCAATGAAGGCCTGAGCTGGAACGGCAACGCCGTCAGCTTCGGCGAGTTCGGCCTGAAGGCGACCGCCCATGGCCAGCTCACCGCGCGCCAGATCGAGGCCGCGCGCCGTTCCATCAGTCGCTACGTCAAGCGCGGCGGCAAGATGTGGATCCGCGTGTTCCCCGACAAGCCGATCACCAAGAAGCCGATCGAAGTCCGAATGGGCTCGGGCAAGGGCAATGTCGAGTACTGGGTGGCCCAGATCCAGCCTGGCCGGATGATCTATGAAATCGAAGGCGTCAGCGAGGAAGTCGCGCGCGAAGCGATGCGTCTGGCCGCTGCCAAGCTTTCGGTCACCACCACTTTCGTGACCCGGACGGTGCGCTGATGGAACTCAAGCAACTGCGTCAGAAGTCGGCGGATGAGCTCAAGGCGCATCTGGCCGAGCTCCACAAGGAGCGCTTTGCGCTGCGCATGCAGAAGGCGACCGGCCAGCTGCCGCCGGCCAAGACCAATGACCCGCGCCGCGTGCGCCGCGAGATCGCTCGCGTCAACATGCTGCTGGGTGCGAAGAAGCAAGGACAGGCGTCATGACCGAACAAACCAGGAAGCTGCGCACGGTCGAAGGCCGCGTGGTCAGCAACAAGATGGACAAGACCGTGACGGTGCTCGTCGAGCGCCAGGTTCAGCACGCGCTGTACGGCAAGTACATCCGCCGTTCGACCAAGCTGCACGCCCACGATGCCGACAACAGCTGCCACGAGGGCGACGTCGTGCGTCTGGCCGAGTGCGCGCCGCTGTCCAAGACCAAGAACTGGCGGGTGGTGGAAGTCGTCGCCCGGGCCGCCGAGTAAACAGGAGAGACAGCCATGATCCAGATGCAGAGCTTTCTCGACGTTGCCGACAACTCGGGTGCCAAGGAACTGATGTGCATCAAGGTGCTGGGCGGCTCCAAGCGTCGCTATGCCGGCATCGGCGACATCATCAAGGTGTCGGTCCGTGAAGCGATTCCGCGCGGCAAGGTGAAGAAGGGCGACGTCTACGACGCCGTCGTGGTGCGCACCCGCAAGGGCGTGCGCCGCGCCGACGGCTCGCTGATCCGCTTCGACGGCAACGCCGCCGTGCTGCTCAACAACAAGCAGGAGCCGATCGGCACCCGCATTTTCGGGCCGGTGACGCGCGAGCTGCGCACCGAGAAGTTCATGAAGATCGTTTCGCTCGCCCCCGAAGTGCTGTGAGCGTGGAGGACTGAACAATGAATCGCATCAAGAAGGGCGATCAGGTCGTTGTCACGACCGGCGGCAACAAGAAGAAGCACAAGCTGCTCAAGGGCCAGGTGGGCGAGGTGCTGCGGGTCGAAGGCGACCGCGTGTACGTGTCCAACCTGAACCTGGTCAAGCGCCACACCAAGCCCAATCCGCAGGCCGGCCAGCCCGGCGGCGTGATCGAGCGCGAAGCTTCGATCCACATTTCCAACGTGATGCCGTTCAACCCTGCCACCGGCAAGGGCGAACGCGTCGCCACCAAGGTGCTGGAGAATGGAAAGCGCATCCGCGTGTTCCGCTCCAGCGGCGAGGCCATCTGACATGACCACCCGACTCGAGAAGTTCTACAAGGAAGAAGTGGTGCCGAAGCTGACCCAGCAGTTCGGCTACACCAATCCGATGCAGGTCCCGAAGCTCGTCAAGATCACGCTGAACATGGGCGTGGGCGAGGCCGCGACCAACAAGAAGGTGCTGGAAAACGCGGTGGCCGACATGACCAAGATCGCCGGCCAGAAGCCGGTGGTCACCAAGTCGCGCGTTTCGGTGGCTTCGTTCAAGATCCGCGACGGCTGGCCGATCGGCTGCAAGGTGACGCTGCGCCGCTCCCACATGTTCGAGTTCCTCGACCGCCTGATCAACATCTCGCTGCCGCGCGTGCGCGACTTCCGCGGCATCTCGGGGCGTTCCTTCGACGGCCGCGGCAACTTCAACATGGGCGTGAAGGAGCAGATCATCTTCCCGGAGATCGACTTCGACGCCGTCGATGCGATGCGCGGCATGGACATCGCCATCACCACCACCGCGAAGACCGATGCAGAGGCCAAGGCCCTGCTCGAGGCCTTCCGCTTCCCGTTCCGCAACTAAGGACACGTCATGGCCAAAACCTCCATGGTGAACCGCGAGGTCAAGCGCGCCAAGCTGGCCAAGCAGCACGCCGCCAAGCGCGATGCGCTGAAGAAGATCATCTCCAGCCAGGACGCGTCCTACGAGGACAAGATGGCGGCTGCGACCAAGCTCCAGAAGCTGCCGCGCGACTCCTCGCCGTCCCGCCAGACCACCCGCTGCGCCCTGACCGGTCGCCCGCGCGGCGTCTACAGCAAGTTCGGCCTGGGTCGCAACAAGCTGCGCGAAGCCACCATGCGCGGCGACGTTCCGGGGCTGCGCAAGGCAAGCTGGTAAAAATCTGCTAGACTAGCCCGCTGCATGTCGTGAACACGGCTGCGGCTGGCCCCGGGAAGGCTTTCCGGGGCGGGCAACCGCCGGCAACGGCGTCCACAATCCGAAGATTTTCGCGAAAGCGGATATCGGTGCTACTCATCAGGTGAAACTACATGAGCATGACTGATCCCATCGCCGACATGCTGGTGCGCATCAAGAATGCGGCCGCGGTCGGCAAGCCGGCGGTGACGATGCCGTCCTCCAAGGTCAAGGTCGCGATCGCCAACGTCCTCAAGGACGAGGGCTACATCGCCGACGCGCGCGTCACCACTCACGGCGCCAAGGCCGAGCTGGAAATCGCGCTGAAGTATTACGAAGGCAAGCCGGTCATCGAGACCCTGAAGCGCGTGTCGCGTTCGAGCCTGCGCCAGTATCGCGGCAAGGACGCGCTGCCGAAGGTGCTCGGCGGTCTCGGCGTTGCCGTCATCTCCACATCCAAAGGCATCATGACCGATTCGCAGGCGCGCCAGCAGGGCGTCGGCGGTGAAGTCCTGTGCATCGTGGCGTAAGGGAGTTTCGAACATGTCACGAGTTGCCAAAAAGCCCGTTGCCCTGGCCAAGGGCGTCGAAATCAATGTGCAAGCCGAGTCGATCGCGGTGAAGGGCCCGAAGGGCGCCCTGAGCCTGGCCAAGCCGGCGGGCATCGAAATCAAGGTCGAAGACGGCCACGCCCACGTGTCCAACGAGGACGCTGCGCTGGAGCCGATGGCCGGCACCGTGCGCGCCATCGTCGCCAACATGGTGCACGGCGTGAGCACCGGCTTCGAGCGCAAGCTTGAGCTGGTGGGCGTGGGCTACCGCGCCGCCATGCAGGGCAAGGATCTGAGCCTGTCGCTCGGTTTCTCGCATCCGGTGGTGTTCGCCCCGCCGGCCGGCATCACCATCAGCACTCCCACCCAGACCGAGATCCTGGTGGCCGGCGCCGACAAGCAGCTGGTCGGCGAAGTCGCCGCCAAGATTCGCGGCTATCGCCCGCCGGAACCCTACAAGGGCAAGGGCGTGAAGTACTCCGACGAAACCATTCTCCGCAAGGAAGCCAAGAAGGCCTGATCGCGGACTTCCCGCGGCGCCCGCACCAGTCGATGCGGGCGCGATCCACAACAGCCGATCCGCTTCCGAGGTAACGAACCATGGACAAGAACATCGCCCGCCTGCGTCGCGCCAAGACCACCCGCGCACGCATCCGCATCCTCGGCGTTCCGCGCCTGTCGGTGCTCCGCACCGGTCAGCACGTGTATGCACAGCTGTTTTCCCACGACGGCGCCCGCGTGCTGGCTTCGGCATCGACCGTCCAGGCCGACGTCCGCGAGGGGCTGGAGAGCAGCAAGAACATGGCAGCCGCCGCGCGCGTCGGGCAACTGATCGCCGAACGCGCCAAGGCCGCCGGCATCGAGAAGGTTGCCTTCGACCGTTCCGGCTACCGCTACCACGGTCGCGTCAAGGCGCTGGCCGACGCCGCCCGCGAGGCCGGCCTGCAGTTCTGATCCAAGGCGCGGCCGGGCCACGGTCCGGGCTGCGCCAGACTCGCCGATGCGGGCTGCATCGGACGCCGCGGAGCGATTGCGCTTCCGGCGGAACATCCGCGTCAAACCACAACGATAAGCGGCAATGCCGCAAATTTCCGCAACCATCGAGATACTGCAATGGCAGAACAACGTGAATCCCGCGGCCGCGATCGCAATCGCGAGCGCGAAGAAATCGACGACGGCATGATCGAAAAGCTGGTCGCGGTCAACCGCGTCAGCAAGACCGTCAAGGGCGGTCGCCAGTTCACCTTCACCGCGCTGACGGTGGTGGGCGACGGGGCAGGCAAGGTCGGCTTCGGCTATGGCAAGGCGCGCGAGGTGCCGGTCGCCATCCAGAAGTCGATGGAATACGCCCGCAAGAACATGAGCACCGTCGAGCTCAAGAGCGGCACGCTCTATCACCCGGTCAAGGCCGGCCACGGCGCGGCGCGCGTGTACATGCAGCCGGCGTCCGAAGGTACCGGCGTCATCGCCGGTGGCGCGATGCGCGCCGTGCTCGAAGCGGTGGGCGTGAAGGACGTGCTGGCCAAGGCGGTCGGATCGCGCAACCCGATCAACCTCGTGCGCGCCACCGTCAAGGGCTTGCAGTCGATGCAGTCGCCGGGCCGGATCGCGGCCAAGCGCGGCAAGAAGGTGGAGGACCTCGTCAATGTCTGAGGCAAACAAGACCATCAAGGTGCGCCTCGTGAAGGGGCTGGGCGGAACCCAGGCCCGTCATCGGCTGTCGGTCAAGGCGCTGGGCCTTGGCAAGCTGGGCAGCGTGCGCGAACTGAAGGACAGCCCGCAGGTGCGTGGCCTGATCAACCAGCTGCACTATCTGGTGCGGGTGGAGGAGTAAGCATATGAAGCTCAATACGCTCAAGCCCGCCGACGGCGCCCGCCAGGAGCGCACCCGCGTCGGTCGCGGCATCGGTTCCGGTCTCGGCAAGACCTGCGGCCGCGGCCACAAGGGTTCGTTCGCGCGCTCCGGCAAGGGCAAGATCAAGGCCGGTTTCGAAGGCGGCCAGATCCCCATGCAGCGTCGCCTGCCCAAGATCGGCTTTGCCTCGAAGGTGGCCAAGGACAGCGCCGAAGTGCTGCTGTACAAGCTCGACGCCCTGCCCGCGGGCGAGGTGGACTTCGCCGCGCTGCAGGCCGCGCGCCTGGTGCCGGCTTCGGCCAAGCGCGCCAAGGTCGTGCTCAAGGGCGAGCTGACCAAGGCCTTCGTGCTCAAGGGCATCGCTGCGACCGCGGGCGCCAAGGCCGCGATCGAGGCCGCCGGCGGCAGGCTGGCGGAGTAAGCGGCGAATGTCGCGTAGCGCGGATTCGATTTCCGGACTGCTGGGCGCCGGCAAGTTTGCCGAACTGCGCTCGCGCCTGCTGTTCGTGGTCGGGGCGCTGATCGTCTATCGGCTGGGCTGCTACATCCCGGTGCCGGGGGTCAACCCCGAGGCGATGCTGCAGCTGATGGACTCGCAGAAGGGCACCATCGTGGACATGTTCAACATGTTCTCGGGCGGCGCCCTCGAGCGCTTCAGCCTGTTCGCCCTGAACGTGATGCCCTATATCTCGGCATCGATCGTCATGCAGCTGCTGGTGCAGGTCGTGCCCAGCCTGAAGGCGATGCAGAAGGAAGGCGAGTCGGGACGCCGCAAGGTGACGCAGTTCTCGCGCGTCGGTTCGGTGTTCCTGGCCATCTTCCAGTCGGCCGGCATCGCCATCGCGCTGCAGAGCCAGGGCGCGGGCAGCGGCCTGCCGGTGGTGTACAACCCGGGTCCGGGCTTCGTCCTGACCGCGGTGGTGTCGCTGACCGCGGGCACCGTGTTCCTGATGTGGCTGGGCGAACAGGTGACCGAGCGCGGCATCGGCAACGGCGTGTCGCTGATCATCTTCGCCGGCATTGTCGCCGGGTTGCCGGGCGCGACGCTCAACACCCTGCAGCAGGCCAACAGCGGCGACATGCAGTGGATCACGGTGTTCTTCATCCTGGCGATCGTGCTGGCGGTCACCTGGTTCGTGGTGTTCATGGAGAGCGGACAACGCCGCATCACCGTGAACTACGCGCGCCGCCAGGGCGGGCGCGGCGGCTACCAGAACCAGAGCTCGTTCCTGCCGCTCAAGCTCAACATGTCGGGCGTGATTCCGCCGATCTTCGCGTCGTCGATCATCATGTTCCCGGCCACCGCCTCGACCTGGTTCGGCCAGTCCGGCTCCCGGTTCACCGTGGAACTGCAGAAGATCGGCCAGATGCTGTCGCCGGGCGAGCCGATCTACATGGTGCTGCTGGCGGCGCTGATCGTGGGTTTCGCGTTCTTCTACACCGCGTTGGTGTTCAACTCGCAGGAAACCGCCGACAACCTGAAGAAGTCGGGCGCGCTGATCCCCGGGATCCGTCCGGGCAAGGCGACCGCCGAGTACATCGATGCCGTGCTGACGCGCCTGACGGCGGCCGGTGCGGTCTATCTGGTGCTGGTCTGCCTGCTGCCGGATTACATGCGCACCGGATTGGGCGCCTCGTTCTACTTCGGCGGCACTTCGCTGCTGATCGTGGTCGTGGTGGTGATGGACTTCATTGCGCAGGTCCAGGCGCATCTGATGTCGCACCAGTACGAGAGCCTGCTGAAGAAGGCCAATTTGAAGGGCAGCTCGCGCTCGCGCTGATCGGCGCGGACAGGGCTGCGGTCCCCGGGTGGGGACAGTGGAACACCCGCTGCTTCGGCAATCGCGCGAAGCGGCACATGGGCGACTCGCGTGGCGGTCCCGCGCGCGAGTGGCACCGGGACGATCCGTGCGCTGGAGGAGCGCGCGGGGCGAGCCAGGGCTTCGGCCCCGGCGCGCGTCCGGCCAGGAAGGCCGGGCGGGGGTGGCAGGATGCATGACCGGGTTCGCCCGGCCAACAACCCCCCGGAGTCCGGAGCTTTCGCCGGAGCATGGGCACTCTCCCCATGCCGGGGGGCGGCGCCGTGGTGGCGCGACTTACTGA
>NZ_JAMQHN010000099.1 GCF_025993755.1 Thermomonas sp.
AAAGCGCGTAAGCCTTGCGATACCAGAAACCTACCGAACGAGAGCTGTCAGACAAGAAGGGCTAGTGCGGTCTTCCCACACTAAAATCCGGATACCCCAAAAAAGTCGCCAAAATCATAAGCCGGCAGGTCCCCACTTCCGACCTAGTTCGCCAGGATCCGGCTCGAATAATCGAGCGGCGCGATCTCCCGGCTCAAGTCGAGTGTGTAGTCCCCAAAGCGATTGATGTGACTGGTCCGGTACGGCTGAGTTCCGGAAACAGCACCAGGTCGGCGTGATAGCGATCGCGCGCCTCGGCGATCCGCTCGGCAATGCGCCCTGCGTTGCCGTCGATGTCCCCGACGGGAAAGTCCGCCTGGACCAACGCGATACGCAGGCTCACGGGCAGTTCCCATCAAGGCATCGCATCGCCAGACGCTTCATGCCGACCGCTTCCGACGCACGTCTGTCGTCTTGACCCGCGAGGCAGGCATCGGTTCCCGCAAGGTGGCCAGAATCGAGCACTGGCCCCGTGCGCCTCCGGAGCACGCATTGATCGTGCGGTCCAATTCCCGGGCAATGCGATTGAGCTCGCGGAGCTTGCTGCGGATATCTGTCAGATGCTCGCGGGCAATCGCATCGATCTCGCCGCAGGAGAGCGTGCGGTCGCTTTCCAGCCGTAGCAGGCTGCGGATCTCATCCAGGCTGAAGCCGAGGTCGCGGCTGCGGGTGATGAAACGCAGCCGATCCACTTCGTCATCGCGGTACTCGCGGTAACCGCTGGCGGTTCGGCGCGGTTTGGGCATCAGCCCCACGCGCTCGTAGTAGCGAATGGTTTCCAGATGACAGCCGCTGGATTCGGCCGCTTCGCTGATCTTCATCGACGCCTCTTGACCCTATAGTAGCTACGGACTTTACCCTGTGGGGCCTACGGGCGCTATGCCCTCGCAGAACGGAGGCCGTCATGCCATGGAGTGTCGACCAGCGCAGCATTGTGCGCGACTCGTGGTCGCCTTCGGGTTGGCGATCGGGTTGCTGGTGGCGGGCCGCTGAGGTCGCAGTTGCTTGACTCTGTAGCCGGTACAGGGTTTATCCTGCGCAGCTGCAACTGGTTCCCATTCCCGTTCGACCCTCTCCCACCTAGGCGCTTTCCGTGACGAACTCCTTCTGCCGTGGCTTGCTGATCGCTTTATTGGCCTCGCTGTGCCTGCCGGGGTTCAGCCGAGATACGTGTAAAAATGCCCCACGAACCTATAATAGTTCTTTCAATGCAATAACTTAGCCGACATTTTTCTTCTTCACCGGCTGCGCTAGCAGATCGAGCGTCGGGCACGGAGCGCCTGTCGCCGCATGGCGACATTCATCCACCAAATGCTCAAGGTCGGCTTCCAGTTGTCGTAGGTCATCTAGTCGCCGTCGTATTTCGGCCAACTTCAGTTCAGTCAGGTGGCGAGTCTGTTCGCAGGCGCGCTGGCCTTTGACCGCCAGCAGCCCCGCAATCTCGTCGAGACTGAACCCCATCGCCTGTGCCCGGCGGACGAACTGAAGCCGGCCGACATCGTCTGGACCGTACCGCCGCACGCTGCCCATGGGGCGCTTAGGCTCTGGCAGCAGACCTCGCCGCTGGTAGTAGCGGACTGTTTCCACATGAACGCCGGCGGCTGCAGCCAGCCGGCTGATCGTCATTGCGCCAGCAGCCATCCACTTGACTCCGTACTTAGGTACGGAGATTACCATGCGGGTATGGCCCTACGCCCCGCGCATTCCTCCCTCCCTGCCCTCATAGGAGCTGCCGTCGCGACTATCGGCGCGTCCGTGTGCTGTGTCGTGCCCTTGGTGCTGGTCCTGATGGGTATCAGTGGCGCCTGGATCTCCAATCTCACTGCACTGGAGGCTTGGCGCCCGTGGTTCAGCGCGGCCACGTTGGTGTGCCTGGGCTGGGCGTTCTGGAGGCTCTATGGTCCAACCCGACGCTGCCACATCGATGGCATTTGCGTCGATCCCATGCGATTGCAACGCCAGCGGTGCTGGCTGTGGTTCGCCACTGGCCTGATCGTTCTACTGCTGCTCTTCCCTTACTACATCGGCTGGTTCCTGTAGGAGTCCCACATGCACAAGATCCTTCTCAGTCTGGTACTCACGGCATGGATGGGCCTGGCTTGGGCGGCTACTCCAAAGCAGGTAGTCCTGCAGGTGGAGAACATGACTTGTCCAGCGTGCAACATCACGATCGAAAAGGCGTTGGACGCGGTACCGGGTGTGACGACGAAGCGTATTGATGCCAAAGCCGCCACCGTGTCGGTGGGGTTCGATGCCGAGCGGACCAACGTGGCTGCTATCGCGAAAGCCATCACCAACGCCGGCTTTCCGGCCAAGGTGAGCGCGAACGGTGGCTAAGACGCAGCTGCAAAGTACGCTTACGTGCCCTGCATGCGGGCACCAGGCAACCGAAACCATGCCCACCACGGCGTGCCAGTTCTTCTATGAGTGCTCCGCCTGCCACACGCTCCTGCATCCTAAAACAGGCGATTGCTGTGTGTTTTGCTCCTTCGGCACGGTGCCGTGCCCGCCTATCCAGCAACACAGTTCCTGCTGCGGCCATACAGGCTGAATCCCGCTACGCAATCAGGGCCAGCTCGATTTCGTACGGTTCCGGAAGATCGTCCACGTCGATCAGGTAATCGCCGAAGCGCTTCACGTGACTGGTCACGTAGGGGCTGAGCGTAGCCACGTCCTCCTGGGTGATCTTCCAGCCAGCCCGTATAAGCGTCTTGATGATGCGGGTTTGTTCGACCACGTTATGGAAGATGACGGCGTTGGCGACCAGGTCGTTGTACTTGACTGCCTTCTCCTGCTCGAGCGGATCGTTATCGGCGATCACGCCCTCTCCGCCGAAGAAGAAATACTTGGAGAATCCGTTATAGGCCTCGACCTTGTTGGTGGAGGCGGTGATCTGCTCGCGCAGCTCGCGGTCGGAAATGTATTGCAGCAGGAACAACGTGCGTACCGCGGCCCCCAGAGCCCGAAAGGTCTGGTACAGCCGATTCTTGCGGCTGTAGTTGCCAAGCTTGCGCAGCAGTGTCGACGCCGCGATCTTGCCGGACTTGATCGACAGCACCACTTGCATCAGATCCTTCCAGTGGGTCTCGATCAAATCCCAGTCCACGTCTTCCCGGAACAGCGCGTCGATGTGCTCGTAGCGGCTGTCCTCCTCCGGACGGAAGAACCGGTAGTCGCGCCAATTGCGGATACGCGGCATCAGCTGGATGCCCAGTAGATGCGACAGCCCAAACACCGGCAACGATTGGCCCTGAGTATCGGCGTGGACGGTGTCAGGTTGGATATCAGAGGTGTTCTTCAACAGCCCGTCGATGATGTACACCGCTTCCCACACACCGCAAGGGATGAAATGACTGAAGAGCGCCACGTAGGTATCAGATACGTGGTGATAGGCAATGCCGCCGTAGCCGCCATAACGGATGTGGTATGACGCGAGCAGATTCTGGTCGTACAGGTCGTACTTGGTGCCGTCGGCCGCGGCACGCTTCCCGTCACCCCAGAGTTTTGGGAGTTGCAGGCCGGCATAGCTGTTGATGATGTCGCGACAGGCCGCTGCCAGCTTGTTCGCATCCACGTGCCGGCGATTGACGAACGACAGCATGTGCGCGGAAGCGGCGCCACGCAGGTGCCGTGCGGCTTGGGCCGGGCCAAGGTTGCAGCCATAGGTGAACGCCGTCAGCACGTAGCGCTCGGTCGGCTGGTCGATCTTGGTGTCGGATCCGGACAGCGGTCCGAAATGCCGCGGCCAGCCGGTCCAGTGGGCCACGTCGCACAGGATCTCGATGACGCTGCGCTCGCGCAGGCGGTCGAGGATCGCGGTTTCCAAGGCGCGAGCACCGCGGCTCATGTCCTTGGCCTTGTGGCGTTTGAGCACCGGCAACCCGTCGTCGTCGATGATCACCTGGCCGTTCTCCAGATAACCCTGGTCGGTCAGGTCTGCAACCTGCATCAGCTTGCTCTGCAGCGCATTGACGAATCCCACCGCAGAGGCCGGCAAGCCTACTTGGCGACAGTAGTCGTCCAGCAGCGGCTCGCACTGCTCCCAAGGCAGCAACTGCTGGCGGTAGTCGGCGTAGGTTTCCGAGCCGCGTACAGCCACGTCGCCGGATTTCAGTTCGTTGGCCAGCGAGGAGAACACGCACACCTCGAACAGGCGGCGATGGATGCGTTCCTCTCCCTGTTCGGTGCGGCGGGTAATGGTCTTTCGCCAGAGATGGGTCGTGAACGCCAGATCGACCGGTTCATCGAGCCAATCGCCGCGGGCACGCTCCTGCGACAGGATCAGCTCGATAGCATCCATCAACGAACGGTCTTCGGTGGTGGATTCCAGGTCTAGCCTGCGCACCATGCGCAGGATGGTGGCGCGGTGGCTCTTATAGAAAGGCCACAGCAACGGCAGATGGTTGTCACCGCTGTGGGCGGCGATGGCCTCGCAATCGGCCTGTAGGGTCTGGGCGCCCCCGCGCGTGTTGACCAGGCGGCGGATTTCCCGTCCCGCGTCGGTGTCGCCAGGATGGCGATCGAGCACCTGGATCACATCCGACATCGTGGCCACGATGGCCTCGGTCTTCTCGCGGTAGCGCGCATGCAGCCGCTCCAGTTCCTCTTTACCGCGGTTGTGGATGTTGCCCATGCGTTTGATGAACATTTCCGCCAGGTCATCGCGGGTTTGCACGCGGGCGCGGTGGATCAGGCACAGTAGTAGCGCGTGTCGCTTAGCCGGGCCGAAATCGCGCAGCTCGGCGGCGTCCAGCGCCCGGGCCTCGGCAGCAAAGTGCTTGCGTTTGAGTTCTGGCACCTCCGCCAGATGTTGCTCGTCGCCTACCAGCTCGCCTAACTGGGCGATATGA
>NZ_JAMQHN010000100.1 GCF_025993755.1 Thermomonas sp.
CGCGATGCCAATCCGTCAGGTGCTTGTAGTACTTCGGTTTCCCGCCGGCAACCCAGAGCGTCCGCACGAATTTTCCGCTTGCATCCGTCAGGTAAAGCGCCAGATAGGCGCCATTGCCGCCGTAGTTCTTGAGCGTCGTGGTCACGGTCACCGGGCGCGCCACGGACAGTCCGGGCAGGGCTAGGGCCGCTGAAAACACCAGACAGGGGACAAGCTTCTTCATGACGACTCCTTGGTTTGCGGGAAATTCAAAACGGTTTCAAAGCTCCGCCTGGCGCGGTTCAAACGCCTCGCGGTGGTCACGCCGCGGTCGCTGGCCGATCCTCAGCGCGTTCCTGACGGCGTCGCCACGCCCGGCCCGCGTCGTGGACGGACAGCAGGCGGTTGCGCCACATCGCGCGCGCGCGCCCGCGCGCCGGGCAGGTAGCGCAACGGGTCGGCGCCATCAAGAAAGCGCACTTCAAGCTTGAGGATCGACAGCGACGCAGGGTCGAGCTTCAGGCGCAGTTGGTTGCCATCCGAATCCCTGCCGCGGACCTCATAGCAGCCGTCGTCAATGCGCAGGTGGTCCGCCGTGACGCCTAGCCCTGCCACATGTGACATGACGGCTTCCCGCGGCCGCCATTCGGTCATGGGTCGATGGCAATCGTCGCCGGCAAGAGCGGCAGCAGAAACCGACAACAGGGTGACAGCAACGAGAGGTACAAGTGGTTTCATGGCGGCATCCCTTATCCTTGGTGTACCGAGGATGACTCGCCAACGTGATCCCAACCTGATCCACGGGCACGGATTTCTTAAGGCTGCCGTCAGGTTCGATTTGCATGATCCAGCAACGGAGTGGCCCGATGCGCATCCTCCTGATCGAAGACGACAACATCCTTGGCGCCGCTGTTCGCGATCAGGTTGCGGAGGATGGTCATTCCGTGGACTGGGTCCAGCGTCTGGACGCAGGAGAGCATGCAATCTCGTGCGTCCCCTATGACCTCATCCTGCTGGATTTGATGCTGCCCGACGGCTTGGGCATCCCTTTCCTTCGCCGCATGCGCGAACGCGGAACGGCCACTCCGGTCATCATTCTCACCGCATTGGACCAGGTGACCGACCGGATCAACGGGCTGAACGCAGGGGCCGACGATTACCTGGTCAAGCCGTTCGATCTCTCGGAACTGTCGGCACGCATCGGTTCCGTGGCCCGGAGATACAGCGGCAACCCCAACCCCATCATTTCGGTCGGCGATCTGCAGATCGACCTTGCAGCCCGTTCCATCCAGCGGGAAGGTCGCTCGGTGACTCTGACCGCACGCGAGTGGGCGCTTTTCGAAGCGTTCCTGTCACGGCCAAGGCAGCTACTGCCGAAGGCCTACCTGGAGGAAAAGCTTTACGCCTTCGATGCGGAAGTGGAAAGCAACGCCATCGAAGTCCACGTGAGCCACTTGCGCAAGAAACTGGGCGCTGGAATCATCGTGACCGAACGCGGGCTCGGCTATCGGCTGGGGCAGCCGTGAAAAAACCCGCAAGCCTGCAACGCCGGCTTTGGCTCTTGCTTGGGGCCCTTCTGGCGGCGCTGTGGCTCGGCGCAGCCTCGGTGACCGGGATCCTGACCCGACAGGCCATCGATGGAACCTTCGATTCTGCGCTCCAGGAAACGGCTCAGCGAATCATGCCGCTCGCCGTCGCGGACATCCTCTCCCGCGACGAACAGGAAGTGACGCAACGCCAAGCCGAAATCCGCGAACACGACGAGCTTCTCACCTACGCGGTACGAGACCCACAAGGCCGCATTCTGTTGCTCTCCCACGATGCAAATCCAAACATCTTCCCGCCCTGGAACGGAACCGGATTTGGCCAGAGCACAACCCACCGCTTCTACAGCGAGGAGGCACTGAGTGGCTCGATCAGGCTCACTGTCGCCGAGCCCCTGAACCACCGCGTGGCAGTGGCGCGGAAGATCCAGGCGGGGCTGATCCTTCCATTGCTTGTCCTTCTTCCCGTTGCACTGCTGGGCATCGCGATGATCCTGCGCGGAACGATGGCACCCTTGCGGCGCTTCCGTGAACGCCTTGCGTCGCGCCATGCATACGATCTTTCCACACTGCCAACGGAGGATCTCCCGTCCGAGATCGCTCCCGTTGCGGAGGCGCTCAATGCCTTGCTGGTACGCCTCAATGCGGCTTTCGAAGCCGAACGCAGCTTTGCTGCCAATGCCGCGCACGAACTCCGCACACCCTTGGCCGGCGCCATTGCCCAGGCACAGCGCCTGCAGATGGAACTGCAGGAACCTGCATTCAGATCCCGGGCATCGGTCATCGAGGCGACCCTCAGGCGCCTGACCCGGCTCGCCGAGCGATTGATGCAGCTGGCCAGGGCCGAAGGCGGCCGCCTGCGCCTTGATCATGCCAACGACCTGCGCCCCATTGCCAGCATCCTGACCGATGAGCTTGCACGAGGGGCGGACAGAGCGCGGATTTCCTTGTCTCTGCCTGACACGCCGGTGATGTCGGACATCGATCCGGATGCATTCGCGATTGCCTACCGCAACCTTCTTGAAAATGCGTTGCGGCATGGCGCAAGCGGGTCCGTCATCCAGGTGTCGATGGATCTCGATGGACAGCTGATCGTCTCGAACGACGGCCCCGTGGTTCCAGAGGAAACCTTGGATCGGCTCACCAACCGTTTCGAGCGAGGCAACGCGCTCGGCGACGGCAGCGGGCTCGGCCTTGCCATCGTCGATGCAATCGCACGGCGGATCGGAAGCGCGTTGATCCTGAAATCGCCAAGATCGGGCGGCGCCGACGGCTTCGAGGTTCGCCTGCTCCTGCCCGTCTCGGCCAATTAGGCCGATTTTCCATGAAACCGCCGTCCGAGCTCCCATCGATCCCGCGAAGGCGGAAACCCAGAGACTTTCAAGTCATTGAGTGCAATGGCACTGGATCCCCGCCTTCGCGGACATGACTGGCAAAATCAGAGCTTTTGCAGGCGGTGCACGCTATTTTTCGATCCGCCAGTTGATCGAGGCGCGGTTTTGCACGGAGCTGGATTCGATCTGGATGTCGAAACCCTTTTTCAGAAGGTATTTGAGGGTGACGACCTCCCCGGTGCCCAGCAGCGCAACGCCGTAGCTGACGTACAGGCGCGGCGACAGGTACTTGCCGACGCCCAGCACCTCGCCGCCGAGCGTGCGCGATTGGCTGACGCCGGCATCGTCCAGCCCGATCCGGTTGCCGAGTTCGGTCGCCAGCAGGCCGGCACCGGCGTTGAGCGCCGAACGCGCCGCGCCCAGCTGCTGCGCCTCGCGTCCGGTCAGGGTCGACAACGGGCGACCCAACGTCAGGTAGGACAGCGCTTCGGACTGGCTCATCGCCGGATTGGAATACACGCCGACCTGCGGGCGGGATGCGCGCCCATCGACGGCCACGCCGGCGGTGACATCGCCGACGTGGCGTTCGGCGCGGATGTCCAGCAGCGGGTCGCCGATCTCCGCATTCGACCACAGCAACCGGCCACGGGTGATCTGCAGGTTCTGGCCGTAGGCGCGATAACGGCCGCCGACTTCGAGCGCGCCGGTGGCGCGGGCGTCGCGCCCCGGCGCCTGGCGCACGCGCAGGCTGCCGGACAGCGTGCCGGCCAGGCCGTAGCCGTCGATCCTGACCCGCTCGCCGACGCGCACTTCGGTATCGACATCGATCTGCAGCGGCGAAGAGTCCACCTGCCTGATCGGATCGAGCACCACCACATCGGACGATGGCGAGACGCCCATCTCCAATTTTTCGAGGTGGATGTCGGCTTCGGGAATCGTCACTTCGCCGCGCACCTGCACCGGCGCACCGGCGCGCCACTGGACGGACAGCGCCGGCGAGGCCAGCAGGCGCAGCTGGCGGGTGTCGGCCAGCAACACATCGCTGCCGCGCACGCTGAGCTGCAGCGGCGTGTCGTCGGTCAACCAGCCGAGGCTGCCTTCCACGCGCAGCGTCCCCTTGCCGGTGCCGGCGCTGCCGACGATCCGGGCGTTGCCCTCCTCGTCCGCCTGCAGCCGGACTTCGCCCTGGTCGATGGCGATGCCGAGCGCCGGCAGTTCCGCGCTGAACGCCTGCAGCTGGGCGCTGCCGCCGAGGCGCGGACGCCCGCGGCTGCCACTCAGGCGCACGTCCGCCGAGAGCAGGCCACCCGGTTCGACGAGGTCGGGCGACAGCAGTTCCAGCCAGGTCAGCTCCTTGGTGTTGGCGCGCACGCTGCCCGACAGCGGAGCCGTGGCGTCCCAGCCGGTGGTCAGCTCGGCGTCGATGCGGCCGCCGCCGGACAAGCCGGCGCCGAGGCGGCCTTCGATGCGCTGCGGGTTGGCCCGCAGATCGAGCTTCAGGTCGCGATAGCCGAACAGGTCGCGACGCGCACGCTTGCGATCGCGCAGGCCACCGCTGGCCGAGGCCAGGTTGGCTTCGGCCGTCCAGCCCGAACCCACGGCCGCGATCCGTGCGCCGAAGTCCACGCTGCCGACCAGCGTCCAGGGCCGGCCATCGTCGCGTCTGGGAAGCGCATCGGCGGCCAGCGCCAGCGGCAGGTCGCTGCCTTCCAGCGTGAGGCCCGGGCTCGGCCAGCCCCCGCGCGCGCACAGGCTGCCGCCGAGGCTGGCCTGCAGGCAGACGCCGGAAAGCGTGGCGCGCTGGCCATCCCACGACCAATCCCCGGGCGCACGCAGCGTCCAGGCCGCCGCCTGCGCGGGTGCGACCGCAAGACGGGCGATCTGCCCCTGCCAGCGCACGCCGTCGCGCCGCGCGCTGCCCGCAGCCGCAAGCGTTCCGTCCGCGCCGCGCGCATCGAGTTCGAAGCGCAGGCGGGTGGCGGCACCGCGCAGCTGCGCGCGCAAAGCGTCGAGCGCAATGCCCGCCTGCACGCCGTCGGCGTCGAGATCGAGCGCGCCTTCGCCCTGCGCCCAGGGCAGGTCGCCCCTGGTGCGCACATGGGTTGCGCGGTATTCGTTCCAGACGAGGTTTTGTCCGTTCAAATCGATCCGCAGGTCCGGGGCGTCGCGGCGACCACGCAGCGCGAGCTGGCCCTCGATGCGGCCGCTGGCGCCGGGCAACAGATCGTCCAGCCGCAGCGGCGCGAGCTTTGCATCGACGACCAGCGTTGCGTTCATTTCCCCCTTGGCTTCGATCCGGCTTGCGCCCAGCGCCAGCGCCACGTCGCCGCTGTAGCGTTCGCCGTCGATGGCCAGGGTGGCGTGTCCGGACAGGGCGCGACCGCGCAGCTGTCCGGCCAGATCGCGGGCGTCGAAGTGCGCAACCAGCGCACCGTTGCGCTGCTGGCCACGGGTTTCGATGCGCCCGCGCAGCGCGCCGGGCCAGTCGGGCGCGAAATGGCCGGGATCGAAATCGTCGAGTCGGGCGTCGGCCTGCCACGACAGCGCGGGCGACCACGCCAGCAGGCCGGTCGCGGACAGCCGACCCGCCCGGGTTCCGGCCTCCAGCCGTTCGATGCGGACGCCGTTGCGATCGCCGTTGCCGGCCAGCGCGACATCGGCGCGATCCTCGCCCCGCGCCAGCTGCGCTTGCCCGCGCAGCGTCCATTGGTCCAGCCGACCGGCGAGTTTGAGGTCGGCATCGCCGGCAATGACGTTCTGCCCGTTCGCGTCGGCCCAGCGCAGGCGCCGCGCGGCCAGCGCGAGATCGACCTCGGCCCGTTCGGGCGCGCCAAGCGTGACGTGGCCGTTCGCGGTGATGCGGCCGTCCAGCAGGTCCACCACCAGCGGCCTCAGGTCGAGCCGCTGATCGGACAATTGCAGCTTCGATGGCTGCAAGCGCGCGCTGAAGTCGCCGCTGGAAACAGCGCCGCGCAGGTCGGCCTGTCCGCCGACGCCGCTGGCGGACAGGTTGAACCGCAGCGGCGTGCCGCTGCCCGTGCCGTCGAGCAGGCCCGGATCGAGGCCGGCGCTGTCGGCGGCAAGTTGCCAGCGCGGCGTGCGCGTTCCGTCGGACAGGGTCAGGTGCAGGCGCGTGGCGTCGGGCAACCGGCCTTCGGCGCGGGCTTCCAGCTTCGACAGGTCGCCCTGGACGCGCAGATCGAGATGCGCCGCGGGACGGCCGGGCCGCGCGGGAAACGAAACGTTGGCGGTCAGATCGGTGCGGTAATTCCGATCCGGCGCGTAATCGCCGTGCAGCGTGAACAGGCCGCGGTCGCTGTCCACGCGCAGGTGTTCGATATGCATGCGGCCCCGGCCCACGCGCAGGCCTCCGCGCGCGCTGCGCACGGCCAGCAGCGCCTCGCCTTCGCGGCCGATCCGGACGTCGTCGAGGGTCAGCGCATCGGCCTCGATCACGATCGGCAGGTCGAGCGTCGGCAGCACGTCCGGCCACTTCGGCAGTTCAAGCGGCGTGTCGTCGCGCGGCAACTCCAGGCGCGCGCCGCGCACCGACAACGCCTCCAGCCGCAGCCGCCGCGCCAGCAGCGGCAACAGGGCCGCATCGACATCGGCTTGCGCGATGTCCAACCGCAGCAGGCCGGTGGCGCAGGGCTTGCCTGCGGTCGGCGTGCAGCGGGAATCGCGCTGGATCGGCATCGCCAGCGCCAGGCCCCGCAGGGTCAGCGGGCCAGCCAGCGTGCCCTGGGCCGACTGCCAATGCAGGCTGCTGCCGGTTGGCAGGCTGGCGACGGTACGACGCAGGGCAAAATCGCGCCCGCCTTCGGTATGCAACAGCCACATCAACGCGATGGCCGACACCAACGCGAGCACGGCCAGCGGCAGGATTGCCCACCGCAGGACGCGCCACTTCACAGATCCGCTCCGATGTTCAGATGCAGCGTGACCGGCGCATCGGGGCCGTCGAGGCCGTGGGCAAGATCGATCCGCACCGGGCCGACCGGCGAGCGCCAGCGCAGGCCGATGCCGACGCCAGTCCGCATGTCGGCATGGCGGCCTTCGAACGCGCTGCCGCTGTCGACGAACACCGCCGCGCCCCACGGGCCGCCGAAATAGCGCTCGTATTCCAGGCTGGCGGTCAGCAGGTTGGAAGCGCCGGTGTAGTACACGCCGCCGCTGGTGTGGATGCGCGGGCCGATCTCGTGCCAGCCGTAGCCGCGCACGCTGCGATCGCCGCCGGCGTAGAAGCGCAGGCTGGGCGGCAGATCGAGCACGTCGCCGGCGAAGGTATGCCCGAGTTCGCCGCGCGCGATCAGTCGGCTGTCCTCATCGAAACCGTGGAACCACTGCCCGGAAAGGTACAGCTGGGCGAAGTTGGACTGGCCGTCGCTGCCGCCGCGCCCGCCGCGCAGGGTCAGGTGCGCGCCGAAACCGCGGCGCGGCTCCATGCGGTCGTCGACATCGACGTAATCGGCCTGCAGCGCGGGGAACAGGAAGCTGGCGAAGCGGAAGTCCTCGGTCGGCTTGAGGATCGTGCGATAGGCCCAGCGCTCGCGCAGCAGGTGCATCGAAACGGCGAGGTTCAGGTGGTTGTCGTATTGGCCGCTGCGGCTGGCCACCAGTTCCAGCCGGCGGCTGTTGACGTAATCGGTGAGTTCGTCGCTGGCCTGCAGGCTGGCGGTGTACCAGCCGTCCAGCCAGGCGAAGGCGGGAATCCGGTATTGCAGGGTCGCCGCCTTGCGCCGGCTGGCCCAATCCAGCTGCGCCAGTGCCTTGTGCCCGCGCGCATTGAGATAACGACGCTCGACGCCGGCGCTGAAACCGGGGCCGTCCAGCGTGCCGTAGCTGACGCCCAGCGTGTAAATGCTGCGCTTGGCCGGACTCAGCTCGACCACGACAGGCGCGCTGCGGTCGCTGGCTTCGTCCGGCCTGGCCTGCACGTCCACGAGCGCGAAATAATCGAGCGCGACCAGCGAGGCGCGCAGGCGTTCGACCTCGGCTTCGTCGTAGGGCGCGCCCGGCTGCCAGCGCACCAGCTTGTGCAGCAGCGCGTCGTGCAGGAACGGTTCGGGCGTCTGGCGAAAACGCACCTCGCCCAAGCTGTAGCGCTGACCGCTGTTCCAGCGCAGGGCGATGTCGGCGGCCTGATCGGCGCGCGTCACTTCGACCCGATGGCTGGACAGGTCGGCATCGAACCAACCGTGATCGGCCAAGGCGCGCGCGATCCGGGTCTTGCCCGCCTCGTACAGCGTGTGGTCGAGAACCTCGCCGGTGCGCGGGTGGAACAGCGCGAGCGCCGCCTCGACGGTGGCATCCTCGCCACCCGGTCCGTCCACGCCAAGGTCGAAGCCGCGCACGCGCACGGGCTGCCCCGGATCGATCCGCACGGTGACCGTCAGCGTGTGATCGCGGCTGTGCATCCGTTGCGAACTCGCCTCTTCGTCCGCAGCGTCGCCGGCAGGGCTTTCGGCATCGGGAGAATCGGCCGTGGGGGTGTCTTCGGGCGGGCTTGTCGCGGACAGATCCGGATCGTCCGGGTCCGGCGCGTTTTCGGTCCGGGCGGCAGCGTGGCCGCGCGGTTGCCCATTGCGGTCGCTGCGTTCGACCGTGACCGTCGGCGCGTAGTAGCCGAACGGCTCAAGCGCCCGCCGCGCCTCGTCTTCGGCCACCCGCAGCAGATAGCCGAGCCGGCGCGGCCGCAGGTCCTTGTCCAGCTCGTTCTGCAGCGACAGCGCGCTGCGGACATTGGCACGCATGGCCGGGGCGGCCCCGCCCACGAACCGGACCACGGTGACGCGATCGGCCAGTGCGGGGCCGCGGGCCAACAGGCAGACGCCGGCGAAGGCAGCGCGAAGAAACGGCGGGGGCATGCACGCAGGATAACGGCTGCGTGACGGGATTGAAGCGACCGGGGCTGAACGCGCGCGACCACGGTTTCCGAATCGTTCCCGCGCGGGGAAAGCCGCCGGGTTCGCATGTTAGGCTGGGGCCGGCCGTTCGGGTCGGCCTTGCGTGGATCGAGCGATGAATGCAGCAGCCAAGCCGTGGACCGCGTCGCGCAAGGCGGCGCTGGCGCTGGAGGTGTTGAGTGGCCGGCAGGACGCGGCGCGGGCCGCGCAGCAGGCAGGCCTGCCGCAGACGCAGGTTGAAGCGTGGATCGACGCGGCGCGGCGCGGCATGGAGACCTCGCTGCGCGACGATCCTTCGGCCTCGGCCGCCGCGCACGGCGACCTGCGCGACCTGATCCGACACCCGTTCGCCAACCGCGACACGATCACGGTGGCACCCGACGCGCCGCTGAGCGAGGCCTGGTCGCGGATGCGCGAGGCGGGCATCTCGCAGCTGCCGGTGATGGACGGCGAGCGCATCGTCGGCATCCTCGACGAATCCGACGTGCTGCTGCACGTCTACGGCGACGAGGCGCGGTTTGCCGACCCGGCCCGCGCGGCGATGGTGCAGCGGCTGGACAAGGTCGCCGTGCACGCGCCGATCGAGGCGCTGCTGCCGGTGTTCGACCGCGGCCACGTCGCCATCGTGATGGACGGCGAGGCCTTTCTCGGCCTGATTACCCGGATCGACCTGCTGGACTACCTGCGCCGCCGGGTCGGCTGAGCGCAGGCAGCGGCCGGATCAGCCCAGCGCCTGCTCCAGCGCCGGCAGGATCTGGAACAGGTCGCCGACCAGCCCGATGTCGGCGATCTCGAAGATCGGCGCGTCTCCATCCTTGTTGATCGCGACGATCGTGCCGGCGTCCTTGATGCCGGTCAGGTGCTGGATCGCGCCCGAGATGCCGACTGCGATGTAAAGGTCCGGCGCGATGATCTTGCCGGTCTGCCCGACCTGCAGGTCGGAAGGCACATAGCCGGCGTCGACCGCCGCGCGCGAGGCGCCCACCGCCGCGCCGAGCTTGTCGGCGAGGCTGTAGATGATCCTGAAGTTCTCCTCCGAGCCCACGCCGCGTCCACCCGAGACCACGCGCCGCGCCGACTGCAGATCGGGGCGGTCGGAGCTGGCGCCGGCCAGGGCGACGAAGCGGGTGTGGGTCGGCAGCGCCGCCTCGACGCTCGCGGCTTCCACCGTCGCGCTGCCGCCGCGCGCGGCTTCCGGCCACGAGGCGGTGCGCACGGTGGCGACCACCGCGCTGCCGGCCGGCATCTCCACCGTGACGATGGCGTTGCCGGCGTAGATCGGGCGCTTGAAGACGTGGCTGCCTTCGACCGCCATCAGGTCGGAGACCTGTTCGACGCCGAGGAGCGCCGCCACGCAGGGCATCAGGTCCTTGCCGAACGTGGTCGAAGGGCCGAACACGTGGCTGTAGCCGGCGGCCAGCGCCGCAATCTGCGGGGCCAGCACCTGCGCGACGGGATGGGCGTTGGCGGGATTGGCGACGGTACGCACCGTGCGCACGCCGGCGATCTGCGCGGCCTCGGCCGCCACGCCGGCCAGATCGTCGGCCAGCACCACGATGTCGATGGCCTCCGGATTCAGCGCGGCGGCAGCGGACACGCAGCGCGCGGTGGCGGAATTGAGCTTGCCGCCGAGGTGTTCGGCGACGACGAGGACCTTGGCCATTACACGAGCCCCTTCTGCTTGAGCGCGGCCACCAGTTCGGCCGCATCCTTGACCATGACCCCGCGGCTGCGCCCGGCGGGCGGCGCGTAGTGGGTGATCTTCGGCGCCGGCCCCGCCGCGCTGCCCAGATCGGCCAGCGCCAGCGTTTCCAGCGGCTTGCTCTTGGCCTTCATGATGTCGGGCAGCTTGATGAAGCGCGGTTCGTTCAGGCGCAGGTCGGCCGTCACCACCGCCGGCAGGTCGATCTCCAGCGTTTCCAGCCCGGCATCGACTTCGCGCACCACGGTCGCCTTGCCGCCGTCCACGTCCAGCTTGCTGGCGAAGGTCGCCTGCGGGCGGCCCCAGAGCGTGGCCAGCATCTGCCCGGTCTGGTTGGCATCGTCGTCGATCGCCTGCTTGCCCAGCAGCACCAGGTCGGGCTGTTCGCGTTCGACCAGCTTGAGCAGCGCGCTGGCGGCGGCCAGCGGCGCCAGCGGCTGGTCGGCGACGACGTGGATGGCGCGGTTGGCGCCCATCGCCAGTCCGTTGCGCAGGTGCGGCTGGGCGTCGGCGGGCGCGATCGTGGCGATCACCACCTCGGTGGCGACGCCCTTGTCGCGCAGGCGCAGCGCCTCTTCCAGGGCGATGTCGTCGAACGGGTTGGGGGACAGCTTGACGCCGTCGGTGACCACGCCGGAGCCGTCCGGCTTGACCTGGATGCGGACGTTGAAGTCCACCACGCGCTTGTAGGCGACGAGGATTTTCATCGTGAGGGAAGTCCTGATGAGTGCGACTGACCCGCCATTTTACCCGACCGCGTCCCGTGCATTTGCTCGAAGGCCGTCACGGCGGTTCGCGAGGCCGGGACCGCCGCCTGCCCGAAAGTACGCTGGGCGTTGACGGCGCGCTCGCTAGAATGGCGATTCGATTTCATTGGAGAGGCGCCCGTGACTGCCGGCAAGAGCAAGCAGTACCCCAGCGCCGCCGCCGCCCTCGACGGGCTGGTGGCGGATGGTCAGACCCTCGCGGTCGGCGGTTTCGGCCTGTGCGGCATCCCGGAGGCGCTGATCGCCGCGCTGCGCGATTCCGGCGCCAAGGGGCTGACCGTGATTTCCAACAACGCCGGTGTCGATGGCTTCGGCCTTGGCCAGTTGTTGGGTACGCGCCAGATCAAGAAGATGATTTCCTCCTACGTTGGCGAGAACAAGGAATTCGAACGCCAGTTCCTGGCCGGTGAACTCGAACTGGAGTTCAACCCGCAGGGCACGCTGGCCGAGCGCCTGCGCGCCGGCGGCGCCGGCATCCCGGCCTTCTTCACCGCCACCGGCTACGGCACCGTGGTCGCCGAGGGCAAGGAGACCCGCGAGTTCAACGGCCGCATGTACGTGATGGAAACCGCGCTGACCGCCGACGTGGCGCTGATCAAGGCGTGGAAGGCCGATCCCAGCGGCAACCTGGTGTTCCGCAAGACCGCGCGCAACTTCAATCCGGCCTGCGCGATGGCCGGCAAGGTCTGCGTGGCCGAGGTCGAGGAGATGGTCGGGCTGGGCGACATCGATCCCGACCACGTCCACCTGCCCGGCATTTACGTGCAGCGGATCGTGGTCAACGCCACGCCGGAAAAACGCATCGAGCAGCGCACCATTCGCGCGGAGGGCAACTGAGATGGCATGGGATCGCGAACAGATGGCGCGTCGCGCCGCGCTGGAACTGACCGACGGCGCCTACGTCAATCTCGGCATCGGCCTGCCGACCATGGTCGCCAACTATCTTCCCGATGGCGTGAACGTGTGGCTGCAAAGCGAGAACGGCCTGCTCGGCATCGGTCCGTTCCCGACCGAGGCCGAGCTTGACGCCGACCTGATCAACGCCGGCAAGCAGACCGTCACCGCGCTGCCGGGTGCCAGTTTCTTCGGCAGCCACGATTCGTTCGCGATGATTCGCGGCGGCCACATCGACATCGCCATCCTCGGCGCGATGGAGGTGACGGATCAGGGTGATCTGGCGAACTGGATGGTGCCCGGCAAGATGGTCAAGGGCATGGGCGGCGCGATGGACCTGGTCGCCGGCGTGCGCCGCGTGGTGGTGCTGATGGAGCATTGCACCAAGGCCGGCACGCCCAAGATCCTGCCCAAGTGCACGCTGCCGCTGACCGGCGTGGGTGTGGTCAGCCGCATCATCACCGAGCTGGGCGTGTTCGACATTACCCCGGACGGCCTGAAGCTGGTGGAACTCGCCGATGGCGTCAGCCGCGATGAGGTGGCCGCCAAGACCGGCGTGCCGCTGCACTAGGGCTTACATTGGTCTCCGCCTTGCGTGCAGTGCGCGCGAGGCGGTTCGCGTATTCTCTGACGGCGACTTAGGTCGCCGTCATTGTCTTTGCGTGTGTGGGTTCTGGATTTGCGGTCTGGGTTTGTTCCGCACGCCTCCCGGTTCCCCAGCCCTTTCCGCGAATGTCCCCCGACGGCGGCCAAGCCGCCGTCTCCTCCTTGATTTCGCGGAAAGGGCCGGGGAACCGGAAGGTTTCATGTCGTGCGCGAGCACGGCAGGATGTTTGGTCGGGATTGCGCAGCTTACTTCGCTGTCATCTAGCAACGCTGAGCACCCGAGGATTCCCTCTGATTCGGATGTGTGTTCGCAACCCGCCCAGCCGTCGTGTCGGGGTAGCCTCTGGAGCGAAG
>NZ_JAMQHN010000101.1 GCF_025993755.1 Thermomonas sp.
GGTCGAGGTAGATCAACATAATCACGCCGGTTTCCGCGGCGACGCCAGCCAGCGCGATGAAGCCCACGATCACCGCGACGCTGACGTTGTAGTCGAGCATCCACATCAGCCACACGCCGCCGACCAGTGCGAACGGCACCGACAGCATCACGATCAGCGACTCGGTGACGCGGCGGAAGTTGAGGTACAGCAGCAGGAAAATCAGCGCCAGGGTCACCGGGATGACGACGCGCATCTTCTCGGCGGCACGCTGCATGTACTCGTACTGCCCGCTCCAGGAGACGTAGTAGCCCGGCGGGAACTGCACCCGCTCGGCGACCGCATCCTGCGCCGCCTTCACGTAGCGGCCCAAGTCGCTTTCGCGCGTATCGACGTAGATGTAGGCGGCCAGCATCGCGTTCTCAGTGCGGATGCTCGGCGCCCCCTTCTTAACTTCGATCTGCGCCAGCTCACCCAATGGCACCTGGGCGCCGCCGGGCACCGGGACCAGCACCTGGGTGCCGATCCGGTGCGGATCGTCGCGCAGTTCGCGCGGATAGCGCACGATCGCGCTGAAGCGCTCGCGTCCCTGGAGGATGGTGGAGACCATCTCGCCGCCCAGCGCGGCCGCCACCAGGTCCTGCACCTCACCCAGGCTAACGCCGTACTGGGCCAGGCTGCCAAGGTCGGGGGTGATGTCGAGGTAGTAGCCGCCGCTCAGGCGTTCGGCGAACGCGCTGGTCGTCCCCGGCACTTCGCGCACCACGGCTTCGATCTCGGTGGCCAGCGCGTCGAGTTGCTCAAGGTCCGTGCCGAAGACTTTGATGCCCACGGGCGTGCGGATGCCGGTGGCCAGCATGTCGGTGCGCGCCTTGATCGGCATCGTCCAGGAGTTGGCGACGCCCGGGAACTTCAGCGCCTCGTCCATCTCGGCGATGAGCTTGTCGGTGGTCATGCCGTCGCGCCACTGGTCCTTGGGCTTGAGGTTGATGACCGTCTCGAACATCTCCAGCGGCGCCGGGTCGGTCGCGGTCAGGGCACGACCGGCCTTGCCGAAGACCGACTCCACCTCCGGGAAGCTCTTGATGATCCGGTCCTGCTGCTGCAACAGCTCAGAGGCCTTGGTCACCGACATGCCAGGCAACGAAGCAGGCATGTATAGGAGCGTGCCCTCGTTGAGGGTCGGCATGAACTCACTTCCCACGCGCGATGCCGGCCACAGGCTGGCAAACAGCGCGACGAGCGCGAGGAGGATCGTCGCCACGCGGTGCCGCAGCACGATGTCGATCGCGGGCCGGTAGGCTGCGATCAGGAACCGGTTCACAGGATTCTTGTGCTCGGGAACGATTTTGCCGCGCACGAACAGCAGCATGAGCACCGGGACCAGCGTCACCGACAGCAGCGCGCCGCCGGCCATGGCGAAGGTCTTGGTGAACGCCAGCGGCTTGAACAGGCGGCCTTCCTGCGCCTCCAGCGCGAAGACCGGCAGGAACGAGACGGTGATGATCAACAGGCTGAAGAACAGCGCCGGCCCGACCTCGCGGCAGGCGTCGATGATCAGCTGGATACGGCTGCGGGAGCCATCGTCGCGTTCGATGTGCTTGTGTGCGTTCTCGATCATCACGATCGCCGCGTCGACCATCACGCCGATCGAGATCGCGATGCCGCCCAGGCTCATGATGTTGGAGTTCATGCCGAGCGCAC
>NZ_JAMQHN010000102.1 GCF_025993755.1 Thermomonas sp.
CCGCAGTGGATCCGCAAGCTCCAGCTCGAGGATCCGCTGACCCAGGCGCAGATCAATCTGCCGATGCTGTGCCAGCACTGCGCGGAGCCGCCGTGTGTCGACGTCTGCCCGACCGGCGCGTCGTTCAAGCGCGCCGATGGCATCGTGCTGGTCAACCGTCACACCTGTATCGGCTGCCGCTACTGCATGATGGCGTGTCCATACAAGGCGCGTTCGCTGGTACACGAGCCGCTCAACGATACCCAGAAACCCGATGTGCCGCGTGGCATCGGCTGCGTCGAGGCCTGCACCTTCTGCGTGCAGAAGATCGACCGCGGCGACGGCACCACCGCCTGCGCCGAGGCCTGTGCCGCGAACGGCAGCAACGCGATCCTGTTCGGCGACCTTAACGATCCCGAGAGTGAGATCTCGAAGCGCCTGCGCGAACTGCCCACCAAGCAGGTGCGTGCAGACCTCAAACTCAACCTCGGCGTCCGCTATCACGGAATCTAAGACACCATGGCAAGCATCACCTTCCGCGAAGTTGAAGGCAGCAGCCTGAAATACTGGCTGCTGTTCGGGGCGCTCGGCCTCTTCGTCCTGTTCGGCGCCCTCGCCTGGAACACCATGCACCACCACGGCCACGTGATAACCGGCATGGACAACCAGATCGTGTGGGGTCTGCCGCACGTGTTTGCGGTGTTCCTCATCGTCGCGGCCTCCGGCGCGCTGAACGTCGCGTCGATCGCCTCGGTGTTCAACAAGCCGATGTACAAGCCGCTGGCGCCGCTGTCGGCGATCCTCTCTCTGGCGCTGCTGGCGGGTGGCCTGCTGGTGCTGGTGCTTGACCTCGGGCGTTCCGACCGCCTCATCGTGGCGATGACGAACTTCAACCTCAAGTCGATGTTCACCTGGAACGTGTTCCTGTACTCGGGCTTCTTCGCGCTGGTCGGCATCTACCTGTGGACCATGCTCGACCGCAGCGTGAAGTCCTGGACCAAGACGGCGGGCACCGCCGCATTCCTGTGGCGCCTGATCCTGACCACCGGTACCGGTTCGCTGTTCGGCTTCCTGATTTCCCGTGAGTTGTATGGCACGGGTCTGCTCGCGCCGATGTTCATCATCATGTCGTTCGCCTATGGCCTCGCCATCTATCTCATGGTGCTCGCCGCGGCCTACGCCTGGACCGGGCGGCCGCTCGGCGACGCGGTGATGCTGCGCCTGAAAACCCTGCTCGCGGTGTTCGTGGCCGCGGTCCTCTACTTCGTCGCGGTGCACCACCTGACCAACCTGTACTTCACCAAGGCGCACGCCGTCGAAGCCTTCATCCTGCGCGATGGTGGCGCGATCACCAGCCTCTTCTGGGTCGGGCAGATTCTCATCGGCTGCGTGATTCCGCTGGTGATCCTGCTCACCGCGCTGGGCCGCCAGCGCGCCTGGCTCATGATTGCGTGTGCGCTGGTCATCCTCGGCGGCATCGCCCAGATGTACGTCACCATCATCGGCGCACAGGCGTACCCGCTGGACATGTTCCCCGGTTTCAAGGCGAGCAGCAGCTTTTTCGACGGCGAAGTGCATCCCTACACGCCCAGCACGCCCGAACTGTTCCTCGGCCTGGGC
>NZ_JAMQHN010000103.1 GCF_025993755.1 Thermomonas sp.
CATGGGCGGCGGCCGCCTGGTGATCCACCCCCCACGGGCCGCCACCTTCGAGGCGCACCGCAACACGCTGATCGGCAACACCTGCCTGTACGGCGCCACCGGCGGCGAGCTCTACGCCGCGGGCATGGCCGGCGAGCGCTTTGGCGTGCGCAACTCCGGCGCGCTGGCGGTGGTGGAAGGCGTCGGCGACCATGGCTGCGAATACATGACCGGCGGCACGGTGATCGTGCTGGGCGAGACCGGGCTGAACTTCGGCGCCGGCATGTCGGGCGGCATGGCCTTCGTCGTCGACGAGACAGGCGATTTCGTCTCCCGGCTCAACAAGGAAATGGTCGACTCCATCCGCATCACCGGCGACGACACCGAGCCCTACCGCGCTTACCTCAGGGCGCAGATCGCACGCCACCAGGAGTTCACCGGCAGCGCGCGCGCCAGGGCCCTGCTCGCCGATTTCGACGCCACCCTGGCGAAGGTCTGGCTGGTCAAGCCAAAGCGGATTTCGCTCGAAGACCTGGTCGAGGACATCCTCGGGCCGGCGCGTGTTGTGGTGGGAGCATGACGATGGGTGACGTATTCCATTTCCTGAAGCAGGCGCGCCGCGACGGCGCCAAGACGCCGGCCGAGGTCCGCAAGAACGAATTCCGCGAGATCTACGCGCTGATGTCTCCGGCGCACGCGCAGGAACAGGCCGACCGCTGCCTCGGTTGCGGCAACCCCTACTGCGAGTGGAAGTGCCCGGTGCACAACTACATCCCGAACTGGCTGAAGCTCATCACCGAAGGCCGCCTGTTCGAGGCCGCCGAGCTCTCCCACCGCACCAACTCGCTGCCCGAGGTGTGTGGACGCGTCTGCCCGCAGGACCGGCTGTGCGAAGGCGCGTGCACCCTCAACACCGACGGCTTCGGCGAAGCTGTCGGCGGCGGGCCGAACGTCGGCGGTTTCGGCGCGGTGACCATCGGCCAGATCGAGCGCTACATCTCCGAGGAAGCGTTCAAGGCCGGCTGGCGCCCCGACATGTCGAACGTCGTGGCGACCGGCAGGCGCGTCGCAGTGATCGGCGCCGGCCCCGCCGGTCTCGCCTGCGCCGACGTGCTGGCGAGGAACGGCGTGCAGGCGGTGGTGTACGACCGCCACGAGGAAATCGGCGGCCTGCTCACCTTCGGCATCCCCGAATTCAAGATGGAAAAGACCGTCATGACCCGCCGCCGCGAGGTGTTCGAGGGCATGGGCATCGAGTTCCGCCTCAATACCGAGATCGGCCGCGACGTGCCGATGCAGGCGCTGCTCGACGAATACGATGCCGTATTCATGGGCATGGGCACCTACCGCTACATGAAGGGCGGCTTCCCCGGCGAGGACCTGCCGGGCGTACTCGAAGCGCTGCCTTTCCTGATTTCCAATGTCAGGAACTGCCTCGGACTCACCCGACCCGGCGAAGTCTTCCACGACATGAAGGGCAAGCGCGTGGTGGTGCTGGGCGGCGGCGACACCGCGATGGACTGCAACCGCACCAGCATCCGCCAGGGCGCCGCCAGCGTCACCTGCGCCTACCGCCGCGACGAAAAGAACATGC
>NZ_JAMQHN010000104.1 GCF_025993755.1 Thermomonas sp.
AGACCCGCAGCTTCTGCACCTGCTGCAGCAGGAGGAACTGCAGCTGCGCGCCATGCGTTCGGTGATGCCGAAGTATTTTGCCGAGGCCTATCGCAGCTATCCGCAGATCCCGGCCGGCACGCTGGAAGCCATTGCCTGGTCGCAGAGCCGCTGGATGCCGCTGCAGCCGGCTGACACGGAGAACCACCACAACCACATGCCCACGGCCTACGGCGTGATGGGCCTGTACGCGGGCGATGGCTTCACCGACCAGGTGACGGCCGCATCGCGTCTCACCGGTCTTTCGACCCAGCTGATCAAGACCGACAGCCGCGCCAACATCCTCGCCGCCGCCGCGCTGCTGGCGCAGGAAATCGGCCGGGCGGGCCTGGGCAGGAATGGCGTCGCGCCGAAGCCCGAGCAGATCAGCCAGGTGCTGGCGCGCTATGCCGGCTTCACGCCGATGCAGGGCGGCAACGCGATCGAGGATTTCGCTCGCCAGAGCTTCGCCTTCGACGTGCTGCTGTCGATGGACCGTGGCGTGAACGAAAAGGGGGCGATCGTGCCTGAGCGCCCGATCCAGTGGGAGCGCGCGTTTGCGCCGGCCCAGCTGGTGACGCTGCGCGCGCCGTTCGTGCGGCTGGACGTCAGCCGTGGCCGCGTCGATGCCGGCAACTACGCGATCGACCCGACCAGCGAGACCATGATCGACCGTCGTACTGGCGCAGGGAGTCGGCAAGTTGCCGGCCCGGACTACAGCCCGGCGATCTGGGATCCGGCCAGTCCCAGCAACTACACCGCATCGCGCAGCGCGGCGATCGGCGCCGTCACCATCCACACGACCCAGGGCAGCTACGCCGGCACGATCTCCTGGTTCAAGAACCCCGCGGCGCAGGTCAGCGCGCACTACGTCATCCGCAGCTCGGACGGACAGGTGACCCAGATGGTGCGCAATGCATACACCGCCTGGCACGTGCGCAGCCACAACAGCTACACGCTCGGCATCGAACACGAGGGCTACATCAGCAACAGCTCCTGGTACACCACGGCGATGTACAACGCCTCCAGCGCGCTGGTGCGCAATTTCTGCGGCAAGTACAGCGCCATCAAGTGCAGCTCGGCCTACAACGGTCCCGCCAGCAGCGGTACCAAGGTGCTGCCGGACTCGGTCAAGATCAAGGGCCACCAGCACTATAGCGGCAACGACCACACCGACCCGGGCATCTACTGGAACTGGTCGCGCTACTACAGCCTGCTCAATCCAGCCCCGGCCGGCACGGCAAAGCTGCTCGACACCTTCGAATCCTCGGTGGGCCACTTCAACACCTCGCCGGCTTATTCGGGCAGCACCACCGGCATCTCCACCGCATCGACCGCACTGCGCTACTGCAGCATGAGCCGCAACGGCAGCTGCTCGCTCCAGGTCAAGCTGGTCGACAACGCCAGCAGTTCGGCCAGCTGGGCGGTGCGCCTGCTCTCCGGCAGCGGATCACCTTCGTCCAACACAACGCTGACCCGCGCCAACGGCAAGGTCGGTTTCTGGGTCTACGCCGGTGGCACCGGGATGTCGGTCGCCGTGGGCGTGGACGACAGCGACGGCACCGAGCGCTCGGTGTCGCGCAGCCTGGCGGCCAACACCTGGACCTACGTCGAATGGAGCCTGACCGACGCCAACCAGTGGGATGCCTGGGTCGGCGGAAACGGTGCGATCACCGCTTCTTCGGTCACCCTCGATGCCATCTGGCTGTATCGCGCCCAGACCAGCTACGACGTGTACGTCTATATCGATGACGTGCGCATCGTGAACTGAACGCCGTCGTCCCCGGCAAGCAGCAGCGGTCCGTGATGGGCTGCTGCTGTTTCCGGAACGGCGCTGTGCGAGCGCCGGGGCCGCGAACCAACCATCGATCGCGCAGGAACGAGGAAGCCCCGCAACGACCTGAATCGTTGCGGGGCTTTGGTTTCGTGGTGGTGGCTCGGGACGGAATCGAACCGCCGACACGGGGATTTTCAATCCCC
>NZ_JAMQHN010000105.1 GCF_025993755.1 Thermomonas sp.
GGCATGAACTCCAACATCATGAGCCTGGGCGGCATCGCGATCTCGATCGGCGTGATGGTCGACGCGGCGATCGTGATGATCGAGAACGCGCACAAGCACATCGAGCGCGGCGACGGCTCCCGCAGCCGCACCCAGCTGATCATCGACGCCTGCCGCGAAGTCGGGCCGGCGCTCTTCTTCAGCCTGATGATCATCACCGTCTCCTTCCTTCCCGTGTTCGCGCTGGAGGCGCAGGAAGGCCGCCTGTTCAAGCCGCTGGCCTTCACCAAGACCTTCGCCATGGCCGGTGGCGCGCTGCTGTCGGTGACGCTGGTACCGGTGCTCATGCTGCTGTTCGTGCGCGGCAAGATCGTGCCCGAGTACAAGAATCCGGTGAACCGGTTCCTGGTGGCGGCCTATCGGCCCGTGATCGACGTCGTGCTGCGGCATCGCATGGCCACGATCGTGCTCGCGCTGGTCGTCCTGTTCGCCAGCCTGTGGCCGGCATCGCGCGTGGGAAGCGAGTTCATGCCCACGCTCAACGAGGGCACGCTGCTGTACATGCCCGCGTCGCTACCGGGCATGTCGGTGACCAAGGCCTCCGAACTGCTGCAGCAGCAGGACCGGGTCATCAAGGGTTTCCCGGAAGTGGAATCGGTATTCGGCAAGGCGGGGCGCGCCCTGAGCGCCACCGATCCGGCGCCGCTGGAAATGTTCGAAACCGTCATCAACCTCAAGCCCGAGGACCAGTGGCGCGACGGCATGACCACCGACAAGCTCATTGCCGAGATGGACGCGGCGCTGAAGTTCCCGGGTGTCGCCAACTCCTGGACGATGCCGATCAAGGCCCGCACCGACATGCTGGCCACCGGCATCCGCACGCCCGTGGGCATCAAGATCTTCGGTAACAACCTGGATCAGCTGGCGGCCCTGGCCACCGAGATCGAAGCCGTGGTACGGCAGGTGCCGGGGACGACCAGCGCCTTCGCCGAACGCCTGACCGGTGCCTACTACCTCGACATCACCCCCGACCTGGCCAGCCTGGCCCAGTACGGCGTGACTCTGGGCGAGGTGCAGGACGTGGTGGCGGCAGCGCTGGGTGGCGAGATGGTCACCACCATCCTGCAGGGCCGCGAGCGTTTCAGCGCGATCGTGCGCTATCCGCGCGAACTGCGCGACGACCCGCAGCGCATCGGGACCCAGGTGCTGGTGCCGGTGCCCGGCGGTGCGCAGGTGCCGCTCGGCGAGTTGGCGAAGATCGAGGTTAGGAAAGGGGCGCCCAGCATCCGCACCGAGAACGCCATGCTGGCCGCATACATCTATGTCGATACCCGCGAAAGCGACCTCGGCCGCTACGTGAAGGCGGCGCAGGAAGCGGTCACTCGACAGGTGCAGTTCCCATCGGGCTACTACGTGACCTGGAGCGGTCAATACGAGTACATGCAACGCGCCGCCGAAAAAATGCGGGTCGTCATTCCGGTGACGCTGGCGCTGATTTTCCTGCTGCTGTACCTCAACTTCCGCCGCGTCACCGAGTCGCTGATCGTGATGCTGTCGGTGCCGTTCGCCTTGGTCGGAGGTATCTTGCTGATGTGGCTGCTCGAATACAACACCAGCGTGGCGGTTATAGTGGGCTTCATTGGATTGGCCGGCGTCGCCGCGGAAACCGGCGTGGTGATGCTGATCTACCTCAACCACGCACTGGAGGCGCGCGCCGCGCAGCGGCAGGCCGAAGGCCGCCCGCTGGATGCACGGGACCTGCGCGAAGCGATCATTGAAGGCGCGGTCGACCGCGTGCGCCCGAAGATGATGACCGTGGTCGCGATCATGGCCGGCTTGCTGCCGATCATGTGGAGCAGCGGCACCGGCTCCGAGGTCATGCGCCGCATCGCCGCACCGATGGTGGGCGGGATGGTCTCGTCGACCATCCTGACGTTGGCGGTGATTCCGGCGCTGTACTCGCTGATCAAGCAGCGGCAACTGGCCAGGAAGCCGCCGGCACCTGCCGCACTGCCCGTGGACGGGCCGTGATGCCCACTTTCCACGCACCTGATCCAGGGCGGTCCGCGCACGCGCGGAGCCGTTCTTCCGGTCGTCTGCGGCGCGGCCGGAGGAATGTGATCCATCGCCGCTTCCCGAGGGGATCGTCATGACTGCCAAACCTACACAAAACGCGACCGGGTCCCGACGTTGGGTCTTCTGGATGTTCTTGGTGCTGGCCTTGTTCTATCTCGGCTTCGAGCACCGCGCCCACCTTGCGGGAACGCTCCGCTGGTTGCCGCTGGCCATCCTGCTGCTGTGCCCGTTCATGCACATGTTCATGCACAAAGGACATGGCGGGCATGGAGGTCACGGGCGCGGCGGCAATGCCGACGACACACCCAATGGCAGCCCCGACACCCGTGGCAAGCCTGCAATGACCGATGAAAGGTCCGACACCTCACACAGAGGACACTGACATGCATGCATCTGAAGATGGCTATGGCCTCTGGCTCCTTGCGGCCGTCAACGCCGCGTTCTTCATCTTCTTCGCCTGGAGCTTCTACAAGCCGTTGACCCGGTGGGACTGGCGGGGGTTCGGAATGTTCTCCGCCTTCATCGTGGCGCTGTTTGCGGAAATGTATGGCTTCCCGCTGACGCTCTACGTTCTGGGCGGCTGGCTCAGCGCCAACTATCCGCAGGTCAATTGGCTCAGTCACGACGCGGGCCACCTGTTCGAGATGTGGTTCGGCTGGCGCGCCAACCCGCATTTTGGTCCATTCCACGTCGCGAGCCTCTTCCTGATCGGCGGTGGCTTCTGGCTGCTGTCGGCTTCCTGGCCCGTGCTGTATCGGGCACAGCGCGAGGGCCGGATAACTCGAGAGGGCGTGTATGCCCGCATGCGCCACCCGCAGTACGTCGCCTTCGTGCTGGTGTTGACTGGCTTCCTGCTGCAGTGGCCCACGCTGCTCACACTCGCCAGCTATCCGGTGCTCGTGTGGGCCTATGCCCGCCTCGCGCGCCGTGAGGAAAAAGACTGCCTGAGCCGTTTCGGCAATGATTACGTCAGCTACATGCAGGAGATCCCCGCCTTCATTCCGCGACGTCGGCGCGCCCCCGCCCCATCGGCGGGAGGAACCCGGTGACCCAGGTTGAGGAACTGCCTGAAAAGCGTTTGGCCGTTCCAGTTATCGACCTGCATGTCTCTTCCGTTCTGGCTCTTGTCCCCGATCGTCGTTTCCATTCAAGCCCCATCCAAGGAGTCCGCTCAATGAATACGGTCACACCCGTTGCCTGTTCCGCAGCCCCACGTACGAATCCCTACCGCTGGTTCGCCGCGCTGGCGATGGCTGGCGCACTCGCCTTCTCGTTCGCAGCGCCGGGTGTCGCGTCCGCGAACGAGGGCGGCTTCCGCCACAACGTCTTGATGCGCGGCCAAGTGCTGGAGAAAGAGGACCAAACGCTTGTCGTCTGCGTCGGACAGGCCGACGGCGCCCAGGTCGGACAGGTGTTGGAAGTGATCCGGCACAAGCGCCGTAATCGCGGTCCACGGGATGTCGGGCCACGTTATCGCCGGGAATCCGTCGGTCAGGTGCGCATCACCGGGCTGTTCGACGGTCACTACGCGGAGGCTGAGGTGATCGCCGGCAGCCCCAAGGTCAACGACACGGTGGAGCTGGTTCGCCCCTGACCGGGCGCGCAGTGACGAGGATCCGCGGCGGTCCGTCATGTCATTTGCAATCACTTCCTTCGCGAACAGGAGTCACGTCATGGCAACGTATTCCAGCCCCACCCTGCAGTTCCTCGGCGCCGCCGGCACCGTCACCGGCTCGCGCTATCTAGTCGAGGCCAACGGCCAGCGCGTGCTGGTCGACTGCGGCCTGTTCCAGGGCTACAAGCAATTGCGCGAGCGCAACTGGGCGCCGTTTCCGGTCGACCCTTCGACCATCGACGCGGTCGTCCTGACCCACGCCCACCTTGACCATTCGGGCTATCTGCCGGCGCTGGTCAAGCAGGGGTTCCGCGGCCGGATCCACTGCACCTACGGCAGCGTGGCCCTGTGCGGTCTGCTGCTGCCCGACAGCGGGCACCTGCTCGAAGAAGAGGCGAAATACGCCGCGCGCAAGGGCTATTCCAAGCACAAGGAACCACGGCCGCTGTACACCGAAGACGATGCTCACCGCAGCCTGAAGCAGCTCAAGGGGCATGACTACGAGCGCGATGTCGAGGTCGCACCGGGCATCACAGTCCGCTTCCATCCCGCCGGCCACATCCTGGGCGCTGCCCACGTCAGCGTGGACGCGCAGGGCCAGCGCCTGCATTTCAGTGGCGACCTCGGGCGGCAGCAGGAGTCGCTGATGAATCCGCCGACCCCCCTGCCCGCCTGTGACGTGCTGGTCTGCGAATCCACCTATGGCAATCGCGAACACGTTGCGATCGACCAAGAGGCGGAACTCGCGCCGATCATCCGCCGCGTGGCTGCCCGTGGCGGTGTGATCGTCATCCCGGCGTTCGCTGTCGGTCGCGCCCAGACACTTATGTTGCATATCGCCCGGCTGCGCGAGCGCGGAGAGATCCCTCGGATACCGGTCTACCTCAACAGTCCGATGGCGGCCAACGCCACCGGCCTCTACCACGCTCACCATTCCGAGCATCGCGTGTCTCAAGAGGACTGCCAGCGGATGTTTGAGGTCGCCACCTTCGTCAACACTGTGGATGAGTCCAAGGCGCTCAACCGCCAGCGCGGGCCGATGATCATCATCTCGGCCAGTGGCATGATCACCGGCGGGCGCGTGCTGCACCACGTCGAGGCGTTCGGCCAGGATGACCGCAACGCGATCTTGCTGGCGGGCTACCAAGCCGGTGGAACACGCGGTGCCGCGCTGGCGGCGGGAAAGCGAACATTGCGCATGTTCGGCCGCGAGGTTTCCATTCGCGCCGAGGTAGTGCAGCTGGAAGGCTTCTCCGGCCACGCCGATGCGGGCGAGCTGCTGGACTGGATGCGCACCGCACCGTCTGCGCCGCGCGTCGTTTACCTCACCCACGGCGAGCCCGATGCAGCCGACACGTTGCGCGGGCGCGTGCAACGCGAACTGGGCTGGCGCGCGCGCGTGCCGGAGCACCTGGACCGCGTTGCACTGGATTCCCCGGAGACCCCATGAACCTGCACCCCAACTGCTGCACCGCCGACCAGCTGTCAGCCGCCGAGCGCCAGCGGATCCTTGAACTGGCCGATGCCCACCGGCAGGCTGATCGCGCGTTCGCACATTGGGCAGCCGGCTACGGCGTGATCCGGCATGACCCGCTCACCCAGCTGCGGGTCCGCCAGATGGTGGACGAACTGGTGGCCCTGGGCCGCACGCCCAATACCGGCACTGCTTGGCAGCGGCTCGCCGCGGCCGATCGCGTCGCCAGTGCCGGCATGTGGCTGGTGGCGCACATGACCTACAGCCAGCGGGTCCGTACCGACGGCACGGTCCTTGAGGCCGACGATTTCAAGCTCACGCCTGAAGGCCACACCGGCGGGTCCCTCAACATGGTGCCCGCCTACGCCGGCTACCTCCTGATGGACGCCCTGGATGGTGTCACCCGCGCTTGGATGATGGGCCAAGGGCACTGCGTGGCCGCGATCGACGCGCTGAACGTGTTGGTTGGCAACATGACCGACAGGCACGCCGAACGCTATGACCGCTCCGACGCCGGACTGAGCCGGTTCGTCGGCGACTTCTACGCCTACACGCTCAATCCGGACGGGACGCCGGCGTCGCCGCTGGGCTCCCACGTCAATGCGCATACCGCCGGGGGCGTGATGGAAGGTGGCTATCTCGGCTTTGCCGAGCTTCAGTACGTGCATGCGCCGCTCAAGGATGAACGCCTGGTGGCGTTCCTCAGCGACGGTGCGTTCGAAGAACAGCGCGGCAGCGACTGGGCGCCGCGCTGGTGGCGTGCCGAAGACAGCGGGCTGGTCAGCCCGATCATCATCCTCAACGGGCGGCGTATCGAACAGCGCAGCCAGATCACCCAGCAAGGCGGCGAGCGCTGGTTGGACCGGCACCTGCGCTTGAACGGCTTTGATCCGATCGCGCTGGACGGGCGCGATCCGGCCAGCATCGCGTGGGGCATCCACGTGATGGAATCGCGCCTGCAAGCGGGCGCCGCCGTCCCCGATACCGACGTGCGGCTGCCCTATGGCATCGCCGAAACCGTGAAGGGCTTCGGCTTCCCCGGCGCCGGGACCAACGCCTCGCACAATCTTCCCCTGCCCGGAAATCCGGCGGTGGATGCAGAGGCGCGCACGCTCTTCAATGAGGGCGCTGCAGCTCTGTTCGTGACCTTCCCCGAACTCGAGGAGGCCGTCGCCGCACTCAACAGCCACGATGACCAGCAGCGGGTGCGCGAACGCGACCATGCGCTGGCCGATCGCCAGATGGAACCACCCCGCGTGCCGGCGATCGCCGACCGCGGTGCCGGCGGCGAGAGCTCGCCGATGACCGCGCTGGACGAGCAGTTCGTCGCGATCGCCGAAGCGAACCCGGGCCTGCGCGTGCGCGTGGGCAATCCCGACGAGCTGCGCAGCAACAAGCTCGACCGCACCCTGGACGCGATGAAGCACCGGGTGCACGAGCCCGAGCCCGGCATTGCCGAATCGACGACCGGCGCGGTCATCACCGCGCTCAACGAGGAGGCCGTGGTCTGCGCCGCGCTCGGCAACAAGGGCGGCCTGAACCTGGTGGTCACCTACGAGGCGTTCGCGCCGAAGATGCTCGGCGCCGTGCGCCAGGAACTGATCTTTGCCCGCCATCAGAAGCAGGCCGGACGCCCGCCCGGCTGGCTGGGCGTGCCGCTGGTGCTGACTTCGCACACGTGGGAAAACTCGAAGAACGAGCAGTCGCACCAGGATCCGACCATGGCCGAGGCGCTCATGGGCGAGATGGCCGACATCTCGCGCGTGGTGTTTCCGCCCGATGCCAACGGCGCCGCCGCAGCCCTCACCCACGCCTACGCGCAACGCGGCACGGTCACCACCCTGGTCGTCCCCAAGCGCCCGGTGCCCCATGAGCTGACGTCACAGCAGGCCCAGGCGCTGGCCGAGACCGGGGCAACGTGCCTGGCCGGAGATCCGGCGTCGGCGGCGGTCCTGCTGGTCGCCACCGGTGCCTACCAATTGCAGGAAGTTCGTCGCGCCCACGCGCGCCTCGTCGAAGGTGGTGTCGCGGCGGCGATCGTCTATCTCGGCGAGCCCGGCCGGTTCCGCACGCCGCGCGATCCGGAGGAGGCGCGGTACGTGCACTCCGAAAGCGCGGTCCAGGCGCTGTTCCCGGTGGGCCGACCGCGCGTATTCGTCACCCACACCCGCCCCGAACCCTTCCTCGGCGCCCTGCGCCGACTCGACACCGGCCCGGCCACCACTGCGGCGCTGGGCTTCGTCAACCGCGGCGGCACGCTGGACGTGCCCGGCCTGCTGTTCGCCAACCGCAGCACCTGGGCGCACGTGGTCGATGCGGCTGCGGGCGTCCTCGGCGAGTCCCGTGGCAGTCTGTTGTCGGAAGCGGAGTTGGCGGCAGTGGATGGTCGCGGCGATCCGGCCACCGTCCTGCGCCCGGAAACGGGACAGGCCTCGTGAGCGTGCCGGTCAGGACCTCGCGCTGATGGCCGGCACGGTGCGCCGCGGAGGTCAGATCGCCTGGGCCGGACTGAAGCTCGGAGTCGCCGTGCTGCGCCTGCGCCGGCGCGCACCCGAACGGCTTCCCGCGTACGTCAGCGCCACCTTGGTCGGGCTGGGCACCACCTTCGTCAAGCTGGGCCAGGGCTTGAGCCTGCGTTGGGACCTACTGCCGGTGCCCTATCGGGAGGCGCTGTCGCGACTGCACAGCGATGTGCCGGCGTTTCCTGCGGAGCAGGCGAGGCGCAGCGTCGAGCAGGCGTTTGGCGCGCCGGTCGGCGAACTTTTCGCCAGCTTCGATGACAAGCCCCTGGCCGCGGCTTCAGTGGCCCAGATCCATCCAGCGCGCATGCATGATGGTCGCGATGTGGTCGTCAAGATCACCCGCCCCGGGATCCATGCCCAGGTGCAGGCGGATCTGCTGCTCCTGCGGCGCACGATGCGCGTCGCCCAGTGGATCTGGCCGCCACTGAAACGCCACCGGCCGCTCGAACTGGTGGACGAACTAGGCGCATTCCTGCGTGACGAGATCGACATGCGTCACGAGGCGCAGAACATGCGGCGCATGGCCAAGGTGCTGGATGCCCTGCCCGGCATCACCCAGCCGCACGTCGTCGAGCCGTATGCCACCCGCAACGTGCTTGTGCAGGATCGAAGCCACGGGACCCGTCTGGAGGCCGCGTACGGCACAGCGGCCGCTCCCGCACTGGCAAGGGCGCTGCTCGGTGCCTACGTGCATCAGCTCTTCGGCGCCGGCGTCTTCCATGCCGACCCGCACCCGGGGAATCTGTTCTTCTTTGACGACGGTCGCCTGTGCCTGCATGACTTTGGCTCGATCGGCGTGCTCGACCCTGCATCCCGGCTCGCGCTCGGCGGCATGGTCGAGGCCATTGCGGCCGACGACGCCGAGGGCGTGCTGGATGCAGCGATCGCCATGGGCTTCTTCCCGCCGCAGGTCGACCGCCGCTCGCATGTGCGCGAGATCCACCTGATCCTGGCCGAGATGGCCAGCCGTCCGCTGGCGCAGTGGTCCATTGCCGAGGCAATCTGGCGCGTGGCACGCATTGGGCAGGGTGCTGGCTTCCGGCTTCCGGCCCACCTGCTGTCCCTGATCCGGACGCTGTTCCTGGTCGAGAACACGCTGCGGGCGCTGGATCCGGATCTGGACCTGCTGGGGACGCTGTCCGCGCAGGCGGCCGCGATCGCCGACATTGCCGAAGCCAGCCGCCCCAGCGGCAACAGGCCGCTTGCCATGCGGCTGGCCCGCACTGCGCGCCAACTGCCACAGATCGCCACCGACCTGTTGCGGCAGGCGCAACTGAGCGACGGACGACCCGCCTTCTCCGTACACCACCATGGCCTGAGTTCCACGCAGGAGGCAATCGCGCGCACGGGCAACCGGCTGGCGTTGGCCCTGGTCACCTTGGGCCTGTACGTAAGCGGTGCGCTGTTGAGCCTGCATTCCGACGGCCCGCAAGTGTTCGGTCACCTGCCTGTCATGGCGGTGCTGGCCTTCACTGCAGCGGGCCTTGGTAATGGCCATCGCCAGATCGGGGCACCTGTGACCAGCCGGAGCAACGAACATCGGGAATGGCCGATTTCCCGACAGTCTGTTTCAAAACCCCTGATCTATCTCCCCGCTGACGCCCAGTGCATCAGTGCATCCAGGAAGGCAGACCCATGACGCAACACAACCACCATCATCAAGATCACCAGGCACATAGCGAACAATCGCCTGTTTCCCGCAAGCGTGGCGATGGCGATGCCCATGCCGGGCACGACAAGCATGCCGGCCACAGCGCGGCGGGCTTCCGCGACAAGTTCTGGCTCACGCTGCTGCTGACCATCCCCACGTTGATCTGGAGCGGGATGATCCAGCATTGGTTCGACTACACCGCACCGCAGTTCCCGGGCGCGGCGTACATCCCCGCGATGTTCGGCACGGTCGTGTACTTCTACGGCGGCTCGCCGTTCCTCCGCGGCGGATACCAGGAACTGCGCAGTCGTTTGCCGGGGATGATGACGCTGATCTCGCTTGCGATCACCGTCGCCTTTGTTTACAGCGCCGTGGTCACGCTCGGCCTTGTCGAGGGACTGGATCTGTGGTGGGAGCTGGCGACGCTGGTGGCGATCATGTTGCTCGGCCACTGGATCGAGATGCGTTCGATCAACCAGGCACAGGGCGCTCTCAAGGAACTCGCGAAGCTGCTGCCTGATATGGCGGTGCGGTTGGATGAGGCCGGTACCGCGAAGGAAGTCCCTGTCGCGGAACTGAAGCGCGGCGACCTGCTGCTCATCAGGCCCGGCGCGAGCATTCCCGCCGACGGCGTCGTGAAGGAAGGGACCAGCGCCGTCAACGAAGCGATGATCACCGGCGAGTCCAAGCCGATGGACAAGTCGACGGGCGACCGGGTGATCGCCGGCACCGTCAACGGACAGGGCTCGTTGCGTGTCGAGGTGACGGGAACCGGCGACGAGACCGCGCTCGCGGGTATCATGCGGCTCATCGAGCAGGCCCAGACGTCGCGCTCGCGCGCCCAGGCCCTGGCGGACCGGGCGGCGTTCTACCTCACGATCATCGCCATCGTCTCCGCCGCGGTTACCGCCATTGTCTGGCCACTCCTCGGTCGACCGTGGAGCTTCACGATCGAGCGCGTAGTGACCGTGCTCGTGATCGCCTGTCCCCATGCGCTGGGTTTGGCCATCCCGCTGGTGACCGCCATCTCGACCACGATTGGCGCACGGAACGGCCTGCTCGTGCGCGATCGACGCGGCCTGGAAGAGGCCCGTTTGCTGAACACGGTCGTGTTCGACAAGACAGGCACGCTCACGCTCGGTTCGCACCGCGTCGTAAAGACCACTGCCGCCGATGGACTCACCGACGACGAGGTGCTTCGCGTGGCCGCGTCGGTCCAGCGCGACGCTGAACATCCGATCGCGCAGGCGCTGATGACCAGCGCCAAGGAACATGGCATCGACGTTCCGATGTCGCAGGACTTCGAGTCCATGCCGGGACGCGGCGTGCGCGCAGTCGTCGAGGAGCGCTCGCTCCACGTTGGCGGGCCGGGTCTGTTGAGAATGCTCGCGGTCGAACCGCCGGAGACGCTTCGGCGGGCTGCCGAATCAGCGGCAGCCGATGGTCAATCTGCAACCTACCTGGTGGAAGGCGACCGGGTGCTCGCCGTGTTCGCGATCGCTGACGCCATCCGTCCCGAATCGTTCGATGCGGTCAAGCGTCTGCACGACAACGGACTGGAGGTTGTGCTGCTGACTGGTGATTCCACCGCAGTCGGCAATGCGGTCGGGAAGGAGCTCAATATCGACACCGTCTTCGCCGAGGTCCTGCCAGAGGACAAGGTGGCAAAGATCGAGGAACTGCAGGCCCAAGGGAAGCGCGTCGCGATGGTGGGCGACGGCGTCAATGACGCGCCGGCGCTGCTCACAGCCGACGTCGGCATCGCCATCGGCACAGGGACGGATGTCGCGGTCGAGGCTGGCGACGTCGTACTTGTGCGCAGCGACCCGCGCGACGTCCC
>NZ_JAMQHN010000106.1 GCF_025993755.1 Thermomonas sp.
GGACGGCATCCTCGAAAAAGTCCATGAGGCCGGATTGACCCTGAAGGCCGGCTGCGGCATCGGCTACGAGTTCAGCACGCTGCGCCCGCGCGGCGCCTTCGTGGCCGGCGCCGGTGCCTACACCTCGGGCCCGATGTCGTTCATGGACATCTTCGACAAGATGTGTTTCACCGTGTCGTCGGCCGGCGGCCGCCGCGGCGCGCAGATGGGCACCTTCGACGTCAGCCATCCGGACGTGAAGGACTTCATCCGCGCCAAGCGCGAGGACGGGCGGCTGCGCCAGTTCAACCTCAGCCTGCTGATCACCGACGGTTTCATGCAGGCGGTCGAGGACGACGCCGACTGGCCGCTGGTGTTCCCGATCAACGCCAAGGAGCGCGGCGACATCGCCCTGGACGATGCGGCGCAGGTGGTCTGGCGCGAGTGGCCGTTGCACGAGAACTACATCGTCCGCGACGACGGCCTGGTGGCCTGCAAGGTGTACGGGCACATCCGCGCCCGCCACCTGTGGGACATGATCATGGTCTCGACCTACGATTACGCCGAGCCGGGCTTCATCCTGATCGACCGCGTCAACGAGATGAACAACAACTGGTGGTGCGAGACCATCCGCGCCACCAATCCCTGCGTCACCCGCGAGACCTGGGTGCAGACCGCCGAGGGGCCACGCCAAGTGGCCGATCTGCTGGGCACGGGCTTCCTTGCGCGCGTGGACGGTGTCGATCATGCGACCGGCGCCGAAGGATTCTTCAAGACGGCCACCAAGGACGTGGTGCGGCTGCAGACGGTGGAAGGCCACGCCTTGCGCCTGACCTGCGACCACCGCGTGCGCCGCGTCAGCCGGCAGACCCGCTGGTCCACCGAAACTGAATGGTGCCCGGCCGGACAGCTGGTGCCCGGCGACCGGGTGCTGTTGAACAATCATCGCAGCGGCGCGCAGTGGCACGGCGCACGCAGCCACGAGGAAGGCTTCCTGCTGGGCCTGCTGGTCGGCGACGGCACCCTCAAGCACGATGCGGCAGTGCTGTCGGCGTGGCCGCAGGCCGCCGCTGTGAACGCCGCAGGCAATGCGCCAACGGCGCTGATGGACGAGGCGCTGCGCTGTGCGCAGCAGCTGCCGCATCGAAGCGATTTTGCGGGCTGGAGTGCGGTGGACGGTCGCGGCGAATACCGCCTGAAGCTGGCGGCGCTGGGCGATCTGGCCTTCGAACTGGGCATGACGCCGGGCAACAAGGCGATCACCCCGGCGATGGAAAAGACGTCGAGCGATTTCCATCGCGGTTTCCTGCGCGGACTGTTCGATGCCGACGGTTCGGTGCAGGGCAGCCAGGACAAGGGCGTCAGCGTGCGTCTGGCGCAGTCCGACCTGGCACGCCTGCAGGCGGCACAGCGCATGCTGCTGCGTCTGGGGATCGCCTCGACGATTTTCCGGGAGCGCCGCCCCGCAGGCGAACGTCTGCTTCCCGACGGGCACGGCGGACAGCGCCACTACGCCACCACGGCGCAGCATGAGCTGGTCGTCGCTGGCGACAATCTGGCCGAGTTCGCGCAGCACGTTGGCTTTGCCGACAGCGCCAAGGCCAACCGGCTCAAGGCCGCGCTCTCGGGCTATCGTCGCCGGCTCAACCGCGAGCGCTTCGTCGCCACCGTCGAAAGCGTCGTCGCCGACGGCCACGAAGACGTGTTCGACGTGCAGGTGCCGGGCATCAACACCTTCGACGGTAACGGCCTGCACGCGCACAACTGCGGCGAGCAGCCGTTGCCGCCCTATGGCGCCTGCCTGCTCGGCTCGGTCAACCTCACCAAGTTCGTCCGCCACCCCTTCACCGACCGGGCCGAGTTCGACTGGGAGGAATACAAGGAAGTGGTTCGGGTATTCACCCGCATGCTCGACAACGTGGTGGAGGTGAACGGACTGCCGCTGCAGCGCCAGCGCGACGAAATCCTGCGCAAGCGCCGCCACGGCATGGGCTTCCTCGGCCTGGGCAGCACGCTGACCATGCTGAAGATGAAGTACGGCAGCGCGGAAAGCTGCGAATTCACCGAAGCCATCGCCCGCGAAATGGCGGTGGCCGGCTGGGAAACCGGGCTGGCGCTGGCGCAGGAAAAGGGCGCCGCGCCGATCATGGACGAAGTGTTCGAAGTGACCGCCGAAATGCTGCGCAAGCGCCCGGAAATGGCGAAGGACGGCTGGAAGGTCGGGCAGAAGATCGAGGGCCGCGTCCTGCACGCGCGCTACAGCCGCTACATGCAGCAGGTGGCCAAGGTGGCGCCGGAACTGGTGGATCAGCTGGCCGAGACCGGCTGCCGCTTCACCCACCACAGCTCGATCGCGCCCACCGGCACCATCTCGCTGTCGCTGGCCAACAACGCCAGCAACGGCATCGAGCCGAGCTTCGCCCATCACTACAGCCGCAACGTGATCCGCGAAGGCAAGAAGTCGAAGGAAAAGGTGGACGTGTATTCCTTCGAACTGCTGGCCTATCGCGAGCTGGTCAACCCGAATGCGATGCCGTTCTCCGACGATGCCGCGACCCGGCTTCCGGACTATTTCATCAGCGCCGACGACATCAGCCCGAAGGAACACGTCGACGTGCAGGCCGCGGCGCAGAAGTGGGTCGATTCGTCCATCTCCAAGACCGCCAACGTCCCCACCGACTATCCGTACGAGGACTTCAAGGACATCTACCGCTACGCCCACCGCAAGGGGCTGAAGGGTTGCACCACCTTCCGCTTCAACCCGGCCGCGTTCCAGGGCGTTCTGGTCAAGGAGTCCGACCTCGAGAACACCACCTACCGGTTCGAACTGGACGACGGTTCGACCATCGAGGTCAAGGGCAACGAACAGATCGAATACGACGGCGAACTGCACACCGCCGCCAACCTCTTCGACGCCCTGAAAGAAGGCTATTACGGGAAGTTCTGACCGGCGCGCACGCGGGCTTTTTCGGGTATAGCATCGCGGCGTGGGATCCGCCCACGAGGCCCCGCAAGGAGAGGGCATATGAGCAACGGAAATCAGGTGACGAGCACGCTGGCCGAGGTTGTCGAAAGCGGCAAGGAAAAGGCCGCCGAACTGGGCGCCGCTACCCTCGAGAAAGCCCGCAAGGCGGCATCGACGGTGAAGAAGGCGGCCAAGTCGGCCGAGAAGGTCGTGAAGAAGAAGGTTGCCTCCGCCAAGCAGAAGCTCTCCGCGGCGAGCGCCGACGCGCGCAAGCAGGCGCAGACGCTTAAGGACAAGGTGACCGGTAAGAAGGCGGCCGGGAAGACCGTCGCCAAGAAGGCCGCGAAGAAGGCGCCGGCAAAGAAAGCGGCCGCCAGGAAGCCCGCAGCCAAGAAGGCACCGGCGAAGAAAGCCGTGGCCAAAAAGGCTCCCGCGAAGAAGGCGCCGGCAAAGAAGGCCGCCAGGAAAGCAACGAAGAAGTAATCCTTTCCGCAGCGTCCGTCCGGCAGCGCGTCGGGCGGACGTCCGGTTCCATCACGCAATACGCACAGGCAGGTTCCAGGTTCCATGACCGTCAGGATCACGAAGAAAATCAAGGGCTATTCCGTCGTCTCGCCGGAGGATCGCGCGCGCGCGGCGGAAGATGTGATGGAGGCGGTGGACGCGGCGGAAGACAACGTCATCCACATGCACGAACGCATCGAACGCCCGGAAGTCCTGATCGGCTCCACCTACAAGATCAAGTCGCCGCTGGTCGAGCACGCGATGTACGTGACGATCAACGACATCGTGCTCAACGCCGGCACCGAGCACGAA
>NZ_JAMQHN010000107.1 GCF_025993755.1 Thermomonas sp.
AATGCCACTGGCACAGGGAATCAGGTTCGACGTCTGATCCCAAGCCCAAGCCCAAGCCCGAGCCCCGCGTCCCGACCGTCAAGGATCCTCATGAACACGCCGATTCGAAGCAACAGCACGCTCGCCTTGATCAGCCTGATCTTCGGAATCCTCGGCTGGACCCTGCTGCCGTTCGCCGGCAGCCTGGTCGCCATCGTCACCGGCCACATGGCGCGCGCGGAAATCCGGCGCTCGCCGGAGACGCTGGACGGCGACGGGCTGGCGGTGGCCGGTTTGGTCATGGGCTACGTGGTCATCGCCCTGTCGATCATCGGCATCCTCATCGCGATCCTGTTCTTCGGCGGACTTGCGGCACTGCTGGCTTTCATCGCGACCGCCGGGCACTGAAGGCTTGTACGCGCTCAGTCGCCCCTTCCTGTTCTTTCTCGAGCCGGAGCTCGCGCACCGGCTCGGGCTGGCCGGACTGCAGGCTGCGCACCGCTGCGGCCTGTCTCCGTTGCTGTCGACACCGCCCAAGCCGCTGCCGACCAAGGCCTTCGGCCTGACCTTCCCGAATCCGGTCGGGCTGGCCGCCGGGCTCGACAAGGATGGCGCCCACATCGACGCGCTGATGGCGCTGGGCTTCGGTTTCATCGAAATCGGCACGGTGACGCCCAAGCCGCAATCCGGCAACCCACGCCCGCGCATGTTCCGGCTCGAACGCGAGCGCGCGATCATCAACCGGATGGGTTTCAACAGCGGCGGCGTGGAAACGCTGGTGCGCAACGTCGAACGCGCCAAACGCCGCGGCGACGCCCTGCTCGGCATCAACATCGGCCGCAACAAGGGCACGCCAAACAAGGAAGCCGCAGGCGACTACGTGCACTGCCTGCGCCACGTCTATCCGCTGGCCGATTACGTCGCGGTCAACATTTCCTCACCGAACACCGCCGGCCTGCGCGAACTGCAGGAAGAGCAGGCGTTGCGGCAACTGGTCGGCATCCTGCGGGACGAACAAGAGCGACTTGCAGGCATCCACGGCAAGCGCGTACCGGTGCTGGTCAAGATCGCGCCCGATTTGAGCGAAACCGACATCGACGCTGCCGCTCGCGTACTCGGCGACCTGAAGGTCGATGGCGTGATCGCCACCAACACTACAGTGTCCCGCGAAGGCGTCGAGGCTTCACGCCACGTCGATGAGGCGGGTGGGCTGTCCGGTGCGCCGCTGTTGTCGCTGGCGACCGCCACGCTGCGGATGTTGCGCACGCGCCTGCCAGACGAGATCCCGATGATCGGCGTCGGCGGCATCATGCACGGCGCCGACGCGGCCACCAAGCAGGCAGCCGGTGCCGTGCTGGTGCAGACCTACACCGGCCTCGTCTATCGAGGGCCGGCCCTGATCGGCGAATGCGTGGATGCGCTGCGCCGCCGCAAGGAAGCCCGCAGCGGAGCCCTGCCGCTGGAATGAATACCAGCGTCGACGGGTATCGCATCATCGAAAATGCGCGGCTGGACGCGCGCAACAGCTTCGGCGTGGCCGCGCGCGCGCCGATGCTGGTGGAAGTCACGCGCGCCGAAGCACTTCCGGAACTGTTCGCGCACGCGATGCCTCGCGGCGCGAGGCCGCTGATCCTTGGCGGCGGAAGCAACATCCTGTTTGCCGCCGATCCTGAAGGCATCGTACTGGCCTTGGCGACCCAGTCCATCCGGCGCATCGGGGAAATTGGCGAGGACACCCTGGTGCGCGCCGAAGCCGGCGCGGCCTGGCACGATTTCGTGCTGTGGACGCTGGGACACTGCCTGAGCGGACTGGAGAACCTCGCCCTGATCCCCGGCACCGTCGGTGCGGCGCCCATCCAGAACATCGGCGCCTACGGCGTCGAAGTCCGCGAGCACATCCACGCCGTGGAAGCGTTCGACCGAAGCACCGGCGCGTTCACGCGACTCGCGCCCGACGCCTGCGCCTTCGCCTATCGCGATTCGTTGTTCAAGCAGGAACCGGATCGCTTCGTGGTGACGGCGGTCGAATTCAGTTTGGCGCGGGCGTTCACGCCGCGGCTGCACTATGCCGGCCTGAAGGAAGAACTTGCCGCCATGGGCATCACCGACGCGCCACGCGCTCCGCAGGTGGCCGAAGCGGTGATGCGGATCCGCCGCCGCAAGCTGCCCGATCCGGCCGTGCTCGGCAATGCCGGCAGTTTCTTCAAGAATCCGATCGTTCCGGCCTCGACCGCACAGGCGCTGTCGCTCGACCACCCCGACCTGCCCACCTATCCTTCCGGCGATCCGACCACGTCCAAGCTTTCGGCCGCATGGCTGATCGATCGCAGCGGCTGGAAAGGTCGCCGGGAAGGCGATGCCGGCATCGCGCCCAGCCACGCGCTGGTGCTGGTCAACCACGGAACGGCCACCGGCGCGCAGCTGCTGGAGGTGGCGCACCGGGTCGCCGCCGATGTGGAGGCGCGCTTCGGCATTGCGCTGCAGCCGGAGCCGAGGATCGTGGGAGCCCGTTGGTGAAGCACTCACCTGCCTGCATCTCCATCCGATGAACGCCTCGCCGCCTTCCCCGGCCATCGCGCCGCGCGGCACGCAAGCACGCGCGGCCCTGCTGATGCTGGCCAGTGCGTTCGGGTTCGGCCTGATGGCGCTCTTCATCCGGCTGGCTTCCGCCAGCGCGCCGACCTGGGAAATCGCCTTCTTCCGCGTCCTCTTCGGTTTCCTGATCCTGTTCGCCCTGCTGTTCCTGCCGATGTCCAGCCAGCCGCGGCCGTGGCAAGCCTTCCTGGCCAGCGTGCACACCCGCCAGCTGCCGCGCTACGTGGTGCGCTGCGCGATCGGCGTGGCGGCGATGTTCTGCGGGTTCTGGGCCATCGCGCACCTGCCGTTGGCGCAAGCCATCTCGCTGAATTATTCCTCGCCGATCTTCGTCACCGTCGCGGCGATCCTGATGCTGGGCGAACGCGTGCGCGCACGTCGCTGGGCTGCGGTGATCGGCGGCTTCATCGGCGTGATGGTGATCGTCCGTCCAGGTTCCGACGCGTTCAGCGCCGGCTCCCTGGTGGCGGTGGCCTCAGCCATGCTCAGCGCGCTGGTGGCCATCCAGATCAAGCAGCTTTCGGCGATCGACAAGGCCGACACCATCGTGTTCTGGACCTACGCGCTGTGGGTACCGATGACCCTGGTTCCCGCACTGTGGGCTTGGCGAATGCCGCATGGCATCGTCTGGCTGTGGCTGCTGCTGGCCGGGATCATGGGCACCGCCGGTCAGCTGCTGTGGACGCGCGCGCTCAAGCTCGGCGACGTTTCCGCGTTGACGCCGATCAGCTTCACCCAGCTGCCGGTCGTCGCCTTCGCCGGCTGGCTGTTCTTCGATGAAGCCATCGACATGCCCACCATCGTCGGGGCTGGAATCATCCTGGCCTCGGCCTTCTACATCGCCCACCGCGAAGCCGTCCTGGCGCGCCGTGCGGCCTCCAAGGCGCTGTGCAAATCCAACCCTCCGGTGGTGTGACAAACCCGCCTACTGCGGGTGCTCAGTGCCGGTCCCGGGCCTGCGCTTCGTCGCGTTCGGTCCGGATGATGTTCTCGCGCATGGCGACCTGCCGTTCGTCCAGCGTGGCCGGATCGGCCTGCAGCAGCGGCGTCACGTAGCGCGCACGCAGGGCATCGGCCTGCGCCGTCTGTCCTTGCTTGCGCAGCAGGCCCTCGGCCTGCCACGCCGCATCCACGGTCTTTTCATTGCGCGGGCCATAGGCCGCTTCGCGCAGGCGCAGCAACTCGCGCCACGAGGCCACCGCCACATCGATCTTCCCAAGGCTCTCCGCAGCCTGCGCATGGATGTCCCAGCCAACCTGCAGTTGGCGGTCGCGTTCCCCGAGAACCTCGCGGGCCACCGGCAGCACCCGGTTCAGGCGCGCCAGCGCGTCGGCATCCTGCCCTGCCTGATGCAAGGTGGCGGCGTTGTTGATTTCGATGAACAGCGTGTCCGGATGGCGCGGCCCGAGCAAGCGGAGTCGCGCATCTAGCACTTGCTGCTGGAGCTTGAGCGCCTCTTCATACTGGCCGGTGCGGGCCAGGAACGACGACAGGTTGAGGCGGGTTCGCAAGGAGCGCGGATCGTCCGGACCCAGCAGGCGCACCTGTGTCGCCAGCACTTCCCGCGAAATCGGAATCGCTTCCTTCGGCTTGCCGCTGTCGTTGAGCATGTTTGCCAGGTTGCCGCGATCCGCCAGGGTCAATGGATGCTCGGCACCGAGACGACGGGTCTGGGTCGCGACCAGTTCGCGCTGCAGGGCCACCGCGCCTTCGGCATCGCCGGTCATGATCCGCATGACCGCCAGATTGTGCTTGGAAGCCAGCGTGTCGGCCGCTTCCGGCCCCAGCGCCTGCACTCGCATCGGCACCAGTGCCTCCATCAGTCGACGCCCGGCATCCGGATCTCCCATCCGCCCCAGAAGGATGGCCAGCCGGTCGGTCGCCTCCATCGTTGCCGGATCGCGCTCACCGCGAAGGCGGATGGCGTCCGCACGGACGGCTTCCAGCATCGTTCGCGCCATCGCACGATTGCCCAGCGCCGCAGTGACATCGGCCTGATCCACACGAAGACGGATTCGCAGCGGATCGTCGGAAGGCAACGGCGCCAGCGCGGCCATGGCGCGCTCCACCACGCCTTGCGCGCCCTTTGCGTCGGCTGCGTCCAGCAAGGCGCGCGCCCACTCGTCCTGCGCCTTCAGGGTTTCCGGCGCCGACGCGCCAAGCGTTCTTCCTCGCCAGGCGGCCACTTCGGCAAACGCTCGCGCCGCCTGTTCCGGAAGTCCCAGGCCGAGCCGCACGCGCGCCACCGATTCGCGCAGGTCCGCCGCGATCGCGGGATCGTTGGAAAAATCACGGGCGATGGCGCGATCGGCGTTGTCGAGGATGTTCCGATCGATCACCCCACGCGCAAGGTCCGAGGTGCTGGCATGCGTCAGGGCGGCATCCAGCGCGGCTACGGACTCCGGGGATTGTTTGACGACCTGTGCGCGCAGGTCGCTGGCCACGCCCAGGCCCATCGCTTCGATGTCGATGTTTTCCAGCATAGCCTGCTGGAAGGCCGCCACTTTCTCCAATTGGGCGCTGCGCTGCATCGCAATCGTACGCTGTGCGCGCGCCTGCAGCAGGCCATAGACCGACAGCGCCAACCCGCCGATCAATGCGAGCAGCACCAGGGTTGCCGCCATGATGCCGGTACGATGGCGCGCCGCGAATTTTCGCAGCGCATAGCCGCGGCCGGGTGGCACCGCCTCCAGAGGTTGATTGTCGAGGAACCGCTTCAGGTCTTCGGACAGCGCCGCCGCCGTCGGATAGCGCTCCGAACGCTCATGGCGCAGCGCCTTGGCGACGACGTAGTCCAATTCGCTGCGCAACAGTTTGCGCATGTGCGGCAGGCTCTGCCCACGCGCCTGCGCAACGCGCGCCGCGTCGCCAGGCGACAGCGTGGACATCTGTTCGGAAGGCAGGCGCAGCGTACGTTCGCTGCGGTTTCTTGTCTCGCCGGACGCCAGCGGACGCTGCCCGGTAAGGAGTTCATTGAGCACCACGCCAAGCGCAAAGACGTCGCTGCGGGCATCGACCAGCGAGGGATCGTCGCCGGCCTGCTCCGGACTCATGTAGTCGGGCGTTCCGGCGACTTCGCGCCCTCCGGAATCCGCGCTCACGGTGGCGATTCCGAAGTCGATGATCTTGGGCAGCGGCCGGCCATCGACGCTGTCAACCAACAGATTGCCCGGCTTCAGGTCGCGGTGGATCACGCCTTTCTGGTGGGCATGCTGGACACCCTCGCAGACGCGGATGAACAGCTTGATCCGGTCGGCCAGCGGCAGTCGGTGAGAGTCGCAGTACTCGGTGATCGGAGTGCCCGCAATGAACTCCATCGCGAAATAGGGATGGCCATCTGGCGTGGTGCCGGCATCGTGGATCTGGGCAATGGCCGGATGCCGCATGCGCGCCAGCAGCTGCCGCTCGACTTCGAAATAAGCGACATGACGCGCATCCAGCCGACGCGTGCGCACCAGCTTAAGCGCCACCTCGCGCTGCACCGGTTCGAGTTGCTCGGCGCGATAGACATCGCCCATGCCACCGTGCCCGACCTGCTGGAGAATGCGGTAGTTCCCGATCCTCGTCCCCTCGGGCAGGACTTCGCCATCGCCGGTTGCGACCGGGCCGCGGGTGGCGATCAGCTCGGTGCGCTCCGGGTCGTCCTGCCTGTCCTCACCCATGCCCATTCCCAAGTTCCAACCAGCCATGCAGCCTGCATCCGTAGGCAGGCATTTTTCTTGCCCTGCAGAGATCCAGTCGCCGCAGACGGGCCGCGTCATCGCGGCTACACTGGAACTGTTGCCCCTGATCCATGCCCATGACCTGCGACAAACAACTTGAGGATACTACGCAGCGCACCCAGTTCAGCCCGGGGCCGGATCGCCCTGCGCCACGTTCGGCCTGCCTCGTGGTGATCCACGGCGAAGGACTTGGCAAGCGCATCGACATCCATGACCACCCCCTGCTGGTTGGGCGGGTGCAGGATGCCGATCTGCAGATCGGCCACAAAAGCGTATCGCGCCAGCACTGCCGCATTTGGCGCGACGGTCTGCGCTACCGCATCGAGGATCTGGGCGCCACCAACCCGACCCGCGTCAACGACAAGCGACTGGATCGCGTGACGACGTTGGAAGACGGCGATCGCATCACGGTGGGCGACAGCATCCTCAAATTCATTTCCCAGGACAGCGTCGAGGCCAGCTACCACGAGGAGATCTATCAGCTGGCCGTTCACGACCCGCTGACCGAACTCTACAACCGCCGTCATTTCTGCGAAGTGACCGACAAGGAACTTGCCCGCGCCACCCGCCACGACCGCCCGCTGGCTCTGTGCATCATCGACGTCGATCTGTTCAAGCCGGTCAACGACCGCTACGGACACATCGCCGGCGACGAAGTCCTGCGCGGGATCGGATTGGCACTGCGCGACCATGCGCGCGGCGACGAAGTGGCGGCGCGAATCGGCGGCGAGGAATTCGCCCTGCTGCTGCCGGAAACCTCCTGCGATGACGCTGAACACAGCGCCGAGCGCCTGCGCGCCCGGATCGAATCAATGACGTTTCCCCTGGGCGGGGAACCGCAGAAGATCACGATCAGCATCGGAATCGCCAGTTTTTCGCCCGATCGCGCGACCCGTGGTCTGTTGATGGCCGCGGCCGATGCCGCTCTTTATCGCGCCAAGCGCGAAGGCCGCAACCGGGTCTGCGTCGAGCGCTGAGCGCAAGCAAACACTGCGCCAGGCCAGCTCACGCAACGCTGGCCCGGATGGAAGCCTCGACGTCCACCGCATCGATCTGCTCGGGCCGCAGATAGCGTTCCGCATAGTCGCGATAGACGCCGGTGCGCAGGAACAGCGCGAACAGGTCGGGGTCGATGTGCCGATCCTTGCACATCCTGGCCATGATCGCGATCGATTCGGACAGGGTCTTGGCGGGCTTGTAGGGGCGGTCGGCTGCGGTCAGCGCCTCGTAGATGTCGGCGATCGCCATCATCCGCGCTTCCAGGCTCAGCTGGGAGGCATCGAGCCGGCATGGATAGCCGGTGCCGTCCATCTTTTCGTGGTGGCCGCCGGCAATCCGGGGAACCTGCCGCAAGTGACGCGGCAGCGGCAGTTCGTCCAGCATCTTGATCGTCTGCACGATGTGCTGGTTGATCTTGTAGCGATCCTCGGCGGTCAGGGTGCCGCGGTTGATCGTCAGGTTGTGCAACTCGCCGCGGTCGTAGAGCAGTTCGGGAACATCCATCGCGAAGCCCCATCGATTGCCCTCCTCGATCCGCTCCGACTCGGGGCGCGGAATCCGGTGCTCGGTGCGGTCGGACAGCAGCGGCTCCTCGACCGGCAGCGTGGGCGCAGGCTGGGGCAGTCGTTCGAGTTCCTCACGCGACAGGCCAAGCCGATCGTCCAGCGTGCGCAGCCAGCGGCGCCCGCCGATCTCGCGCAGGCGGGCCTGCTGCTCCGGCGGCAGGAATTCGCCGCCGACGTTGCAGCGCGCGACGAAGGCAAATTCCCCATCGAGCTCGGCCAGCTGCCGATCGCGCGCTTCGCGCAGCGCCGCCTCGTCGGCGCCGCCCGCCAATCCTTGCCAATAGGCGATCTGCGCATCGCGCTTGAGCAACTCGAAGCGCATCCGCACCTCGTGGATGCGGTTGTAGACGGTCTCCAGCTTGGTGGCCTTGTCGACGATGTATTCGGGCGTCGTCACCTTGCCGCAGTCGTGCAGCCACGCGGCGATGTGCAGTTGCTCCCAATCGTCATCGCTCAACTGGAATTCCGCATACGGGCCACGATCCTGCGCGCAGGCCGCGCGCGCCAGCATGAAGGTCAGTTCCGGAACACGCGCGCAGTGGCCGCCGGTGTACGGACTTTTCTCGTCGATCGCGCCGGCGATCATGCGAATGGTGGCCTGGATCAGGTCCTTCTGTTCCTTGATCAGTTCCTGGGTTTCCAGCGCGCTGGCGGCGCTGGCGGTCAGGGCCTCGATGAAACGCGCGCTGGCCTCGTCGATTTCGTCGTCCTTGAACAGCAGCAGCATGCCCAGCAATTGATCGTGACGATCGCGCAGCGGCAGCGCCAGCATCGCCGGGATTGCCAGCGCCGCATCCAGACCCAGCGCCGACAGTTCTTCGACGGTGAGGTGGCCGCTGACCGGATGGGTTGCCGTGCGCGCCGCCTCCATCAGCCCGGGAAGCGCATCGGGCGACAGCGGCGGCAGGTCGGGTGCCGGCTTGGCCTTGCCGCCCTCCACGTCCAATGCGTTCACCCGCAACGCCCCGGTGGCATCGGCCAGATAGAGCACGCCACCGCGCGCCTCGGCAATATCGACCAGCTTGTCCAGCAGCCAGGGCCGCAGGATTTCGAAATCGGTTTCGGTCACCAGCCGCCGGTTGATGCGCAGGAACCGGCGTACCGCATCGCGCATCAGGTCGAAGGCCGCACCCAGCGCGTCGATCTCGCGCACCGAAGACTGGACGACCGGATGATCGGTGAAATCGAATCGGCGCACCGCTTCGGATTCGTTTGCAAGCCGGGCCAGCGGCGCGGCGATGCGCCGGGAGATCAGCAGCGCGACGAGCGCGGCAAACGCGACCAGAATCAGGAATTCCCCTTCACCGGGGATCGCGTCGCCAAACCAGCGCAGCGTTTCGCCGGTGACGAACACCAGCACGACCGACAGCAAGGTGATATGCAGGTAGAGCGGGAAACTGAGTTGCCTGCGCGTCATGGGTTGCCCCCGAATCCAGTCCTTGCCGCGAGTGTAGCCTGCCCGGCTTCCTGCGTCGGGTTGCCTGCCGCGCAGGCACACCGCGCTTTGCCACAATGCGGGAATGATCCCGTTGACCGGTCGGCAAGAGTCCACCTCCATCGCCCTGCACGGCGACGCGCTGCTGCTTTCCGTGGCCAATGGCCGAGACTGGCCTGCCGCTGAAACGCTGAAGCTCGATGGCCTGCTCCTGCAGCGCAAGACCGAATTGCACGTCACCCTGCTCGGGCGCGCACTCGCCGCTGCCGTGCGCACAAGGCTGAGCGCGGAGCAGATCCGCAGCCTCGCATCACAGTTCGACTGGAGCCTTCGGCGCACCGGCAACGGCAGCGTGCTGCGCAAGACGAAACTCGAACATGGCCCAGCCCTGCCCTGCGCCAGCGTGGTCGAATGGGTCGAACTTCCGGCGTTTTCCCGGTTCCGACAGGCGCTTGCGGAAGCGGCCGGGCTATCGATCCCGGAAACGCTGCCGCACGTCACCCTCTACACGGCAGGAGATCCCGCCGGCATCGGGGTGCCCGATCTGGATGCCCTGGCCGCCATGCGTCAATTCGACCTGCGTTTGCCGCTGGACGCCGCGCCGCCACCGCCGGCATTGCCGTCGCACCTGCGCACAGCCTATGAAGCCGCCGACTACCGCATTCCGCAGCTGTCCACCCGGCTTCGCATCGGCCAGCCCAATCGGGCGCTGGACGCGGAACTGGCGCGCCGTGGCGCCCACCGCGCCATCGTCGTCACCGCCTGCAATCCGTACAGCGCGGTGCTCATCCCTTCCGCCAACGCCCTGCGCCAGCAGTGGCTGCTGCATGCGCTGGAACGCGCCGGCATCGCCATCCTGCCGGCCGAAAATCGCGACCCCAGCGGCCATTGGCCCTGCGAACCCAGCCTGCTCGCCTTCGACACGACCGCAGCGTTCGACGACTTCCTGCTGCGCCGCTTCGAACAGCACGCCCTGATCGCGATGGAATCCGGCCAACCAGCGCGCCTGCGGCTGCATCCAGACCATTGAACATCCTGAGCGTGGCGGCCCCGCGATAGCCACGGGGAAACAGAGTCGGGGCGCTGCAGGCAATCAGGAAGCCGATGCGACACGGCGCCCAGCCAATACGTCAATCACGGCATCCAGCGACAGATCGCGCGCGCGCAGCAGCACCAGCAGGTGATACAGCAGGTCGGCCGCTTCGCCGAGCACCGCCGTATCGTCCTGCGCCACCGCCGCCAGCGCGGTTTCCACGCCCTCCTCGCCCACTTTCTGGGCAATGCGGCGGGTGCCGGATTCGAACAGTTTGGTGGTGTAGCTGCCTTCGGGGCGTTCGCGTTCGCGCTGTGCGATCAGTGCATCGAGTTCCGCAAGCCCATCGCCGGGGGCATCGGGAAAGCAACTGGCACGTTTGAGGTGACAGGTCAGTCCGCGTGGATACGCTTGCACCAGCAAAGTGTCGGCGTCGCAGTCAGCTTCGATGCCGACCAGATCCAGCACGTCACCCGAACTTTCGCCCTTCATCCACAATCTCTGCTTGCTGCGGCTGTAGAACGTGACCTTGCCGCTTGCCAGTGTGGCTGCGAGCGCCTCGCGGTTCATGTAGCCCAGCATCAGGACGCGCCGCGTGGTCGCGTCCTGCACGATGGCGGGCAACAGGCCGCCCTGCTTTTCCCAGGCCAGCGCGTCGATGTCGATGGTCATGGTCATGGTCATGCTCACAGCCGTACCTCGATACCCTGCCCGTGCAGGAACTGTTTGAGCACGGGGAGTTCCACCGCGCCGGAATGGAACACGCTGGCGGCGAGCGCGGCATCCACGTCGGCCTCGCGAAAGACCTCGGCGAAATGCGCCATCGCGCCCGCGCCGCCCGAAGCCACCAGCGGCACGTCGCAGACTGCGCGCACCGCGCGCAGTTGCTCGAGATCAAAGCCACCGCGCACGCCGTCGCTGCCCATGCAGTTGAGCACGATCTCGCCCGCGCCCAGCGCCTGCGCCTCGCACACCCAGTCCAGCGTGCGTTTTCCGGGAGCGCGCATCGCATCGGGCGCACCGGTATGCGTGCGCACGCGCCACTGTCCGTCCGCCTCGCGCAAGGAGTCGATGCCGACCACCACGCACTGCACGCCGAACGCTTCGGCAAGTTCGGCAATCAGCGCAGGGCGTTCCAGCGCCGGCGTGTTGATCGACACCTTGTCCGCGCCCGCGCGCAGCACCGTGCGCGCGTCCTCCACGCTGCGGATGCCGCCGGCCACGCAGAACGGGATGTCGATGACGCGTGCGATGCGCTCCACCCAATCGCGCGCCACGCTGCGCCCCTGCGGGCTGGCTGCGATGTCGTAGAACACCAGTTCATCGGCGCCGGCAGCGCGATAGCGCATGGCAAGTTCGACGATCTCGCCCATGTCCACGTGGTCGCGGAAGCGCACGCCCTTGACCACGCGGCCATCGCGCACGTCGAGGCAGGGAATGAGGCGGCGGCTCAGCATGCCAGCGCCTCGCGCAGGTCGATGCGGTCTTCCAGCAGCGCCTTGCCCAGCACCGCGCCTGCGCAACCCGCTTCGCGCACGGCGGCGATGTCGGCGATATTGCGCACGCCACCGCTGGACTGCAACGCCAGCGCCGGCGCAATCGCGCGCAGATGGCGATAGAGCGCGATATTGGGACCAGCCAGCATGCCGTCGCGGGCGATGTCGGTACACAGCAGATGGCGCAGTCCGGCAGCGGCATAGCGCACGGCCAGATCATCCAGCGTTTCCGCTGCGGTGTCCGTCCAGCCATGCACCGGCAGACGCCATGCGCCATCTTCGGCCTGTCGTGTATCCAGCGCCACGGTGATGCGTTCGTCGCCGAATTCGTCCAGCCAGGCCAGCACCGCTTCCGGCTCACTCACCGCACGCGAGCCGATCACCACGCGCGATGCGCCGGCATCAAGGAGGGCAGCCACATCGTCCCGACTGCGCACGCCGCCGCCGGTCTGCGCCTGCAATCCGGTTTGCGCCACGATGCCGCGCAGCAGCGGTCGCAGCGTGTAGCCACCCGCACGGGCGGCGTCCAGATCGACCAGATGCAGCCACGTCGCGCCGGCCTCCGCATGGCGCCGCGCGAAGGCCAGCGGATCGTCGCCATAGCGGGTTTCATCGGCATAGTCGCCCTGACGCAGGCGCACGACTTTTCCGCCGCGCACGTCGATGGCGGGATAGAGGGTGAAGCTCATGGCGTCCACGCAAGGAAATGGGCGAACAGGCGCGCACCGACGGCGGCGGAGCGCTCGGGATGGAACTGCATACCGGCCACAACGCCACGCTGCACCATCGCGGCGAAGCGTTCGCCGTGCGTACAGGCGGCAATGCAATCCGCGGTGACGGGCGCAGCATAACCATGCACGAAATACGCCTGTTCCGCCTCGGCAAGACCGGCCAGCAGCGGCGAAGCCACCATCGGCTCCAACGTGTTCCAGCCCATGTGCGGCACGCGCAATCCCGCACCGCCGCGCAGTTTTTGCACGTGGCCCGCCAACAGGCCGAGGCAGGCCACGTTGCCCTCCTCGGACGATTCGAACAGCAGCTGCATGCCGAGGCAGATGCCGAGCAGCGGTACTCGTATAGTGCGCAGCGCGTCGATGAAACCGCGTTCGCGCAGCAGCGCCATCGCCGGGGCCGCCGCGCCCACGCCGGGCAGGACGATCCGCTGCGCATCGCGCAGGCCGTCGGCGTCGCGCACCATCTGTGGCGTTGCGCCCAGCCGTTCCAGTGCGTGGCAGACCGAGCCGAAGTTGGCCCCTCCGGCGTCGATGACGACAACGCGGGTCACAGCAGGCCCTTGGTCGATGGCAGCTCCGCACCCTCGCGCCGGATCGCCTGCCGCAGCGAACGCGCCAACGCCTTGAAGCAGGCTTCGATCTGGTGATGATCGTTCTCGCCCTGCACTTTCAGGTTGAGATTCAGGCCGGACGCATCGCAGAGCGAACGGAAGAAATGCGGCACCAGTTCGGTGGGCAGGTCGCCGACGCACTCGCGCTTGAACGCGCCTTCGAACACGCAATACGGCCGCCCGCTGAAATCCAGCGCCGCCTGCGCCAGGCATTCGTCCATCGGCAGGGTGAAGCCGTAGCGGGCGATCCCGCGCTTGTCGCCCAGAGCCTCGCGCAGTGCCTGCCCCAGCGCAAGGCCGGTATCCTCAACCGTGTGGTGTTCGTCGATGTGCAGATCGCCATCGGCACGGATCGCCAGCGCGAACCCGCCGTGCTTGCCGATCTGTTCAAGCATGTGATCGAAGAACGCAAGGCCCGTGGATACCTGCGGCTCAGCCACGCGATCCAGGTCGATTTCGACACGGATGCGGGTTTCCTTCGTATCGCGCTGAACCACGGCGCGACGCGGCGCATCAGCCAGTTCATGGGCGATGCCCGCCCAATCCCACTCGCCACCGAATTGCGCGGTGGCGAGCTGGAACCCGCGGATTTTCATGTTGTTGGCGAATTCGATGTCGGTGGGCCGGTCGCCCACCATCGCGCTACGCGCCCAGTCGATGCCGCGATCCTGAAGATAGCCCAGCATCATGCCGATGCCGGGTTTGCGGGTCGGCTTGTTCTCGTGCGGGAAGCTGTCGTCGATCAACACCTCGCGGAAGCGGATGCCCTGGCTCTCGAAGACCTGCAGCATCAGGTCGTGCGGCCCCTGGAAGCGCTCGCGCGGACAGGCGTCGGTGCCCAGCCCGTCCTGATTGCTGACGATGACGAAGTCGTAGCCGGCGTCGCGCAATCTCAGCAAGGCGGGAATCACGCCACGCACGAAGCGCAGCTTGTCGTAGGCGTCGATCTGGAAATCGTCCGGCTCCTCGATCAGGGTGCCGTCGCGATCCACGAACAGCATTGGCGTGCCGCTCATGCCGCTGCCTCCATGGCGGGAACGGCCAGTGCAGCCAGCACCCGGCGACATTCTTCCGGCGCGCCGATGCTGATGCGCAGCGCATCGCCAAGCTGCGGCATCGCGCGCATGTCGCGCACCACCACGCCTGCCGACAGCAGCGCGGAAAAAGCTACATCGGCATCATCGAAACGCACCAGCAGGAAATTGCCGGCGGATGGATAAACGCGACGAACACCCGGCAATACGCACAAGCCTTCGGCCAGCCGATCGCGCCATTCCAGCGCCTGCACGATGCGCGCCAACGTGGCGGACAGCGCCTGCGGTTCCAGCGCGGCAAGCGTCGCATCAACAACCGGCTGCGGCACCGGATACGGCGCCTGACAGCGGCGCAGCGCTACGATCAGTTCTGGCGCGGCCAACACGCAGCCGACGCGCGCCGCCGCCAGCGCATGCGCCTTGGACAGTGTGCGCAGCACGGCGATGTTGTCGTGATCCGCCAACAACGTCGTTGCCGATGGCGCGTCGGCATATTCGAGGTAAGCCTCATCGACAACCACGATGCAACGCCCGCGCAGGCGGCGCGCCAGTGTCTCGATCCCGGGAAGCGGCAGCCATTCGCCGGAGGGATTGCCGGGCGAACACAGGAACAGCAGCGATGCGCCGTTCTCCAACGCGGCATCGCCCATCGCATGCAGATCGGCGCGCAGGCCCGCATCGCCATCGCACAGCGGCACTTCGACGATGCCTGCACCGTGCAGCCGCGCGCAGACTGCATACATGCCGAACACCGGCGGCGCAATCACGATGCGGCCCTGCCCCGGCGCACAGAACGCACGCACCAGCAGGTCGATGCCTTCGTCGCTGCCGCGCCCCACCAGCAGCTGCGCCGGCGCAACGCCGTAAAGCGCCGCCAATCGCGCGCATAGCGCTTCAGGTTGCGGCTGCGGGTAGCGCCGAAGGCGGCCGTCGGCATCGCCGGGATTGGCCCAAGCCGACTCGTTGGCGTTGAGCCAGACCGAACCGGTCAGCGCCTCGCTGCGCGCCGACTTGTATCCCCCGAAATCGCGCAGATCCGCGCGCAGCAGCGCGTTCACTGTGGCGCTCATGCGGCCTGCTCCAGCCGCAGTTCAACCGCGTGCGCGTGCGCCTGCAGGCCTTCGGCATGCGCCAGCGTGGCGGCGCAGGGGCCGGCGTTGGCAATGCCCAACCGGGTGGCTTCCTGCACGGTGATGGCCTTCTGGAAACTGGCCACCGACAGCCCGCTCCACCCGCGCGCCGCGCCGCCGGTCGGCAGAACGTGGTTGCTGCCGCTGCAATAGTCGCCCAGTGCCTCGGGCGTCCAGTCGCCGAGGAAGACGCTGCCGGCGTTGTGGATGCGCGCAAGCCACGCGTGCGGGTCGCGCACGGACAGGATCAGGTGTTCAGGCGCATAGGCATCGCTGATCCCGATGGCCTGTGCAATGTCACGCACCAGCACCAACCGTGATGCGCGCAGTGCACGTCGCGCGATGTCGGCGCGTGGCAACCGCGCGAGTTGCTCATCGACTTCCACCGACACCGCCTCCAGCAGCATTGCGCTGTCGGTCAACAGCAGCACCTGCGAGTCCGGGCCATGCTCGGCCTGCGACAGCAGATCGGCAGCGACGAAGGCCGCGTTCGCGCCGTCATCGGCAATCACCAACACTTCGGACGGGCCGGCGGGCATGTCGATGGCGATGCCGCCCGGACGCTGCGCGGCCTGCCGCTTGGCTTCGTCCACCCAGGCATTGCCGGGACCGAACAGCTTGTCGCAGCGAGGAACGCTGGCCGTGCCCAGCGCCATTGCGGCAATCGCCTGCGCGCCGCCGAGCTTGAACACGCGCACGCCCGGCGCCTGCCGCGCCGCCAGCAGCACGGCGGGATCGGCATTGCCGTCCTTGCGCGGCGGCGTGCACAGCACCACTTCGGCGCAGCCGGCCAGCCGCGCCGGGATGCACAACATCAACGCCGTGGACGGAAGCGGCGCACTGCCCGCAGGCACATACAGGCCAACGCGCGGGATCGGCCGCTGCACGCGACGGCAACGCAGGCCCGGCGCGGTTTCCACTTCATACGGCTGCGCGATGCCGGCGCGGTGGAAGGCTTCGATCCGCATGGCGGCTTCGTTGATCGCCGCCTGTACGTCGGCCGGAACTCGCACACCCGCCGCCTCGAACTCGTCCGCACCGACTTCGAATTTAGCAAGCGTCACGCCATCGAACTTCGCCGTGAATGCGCGAAGCGCCGCGTCGTCGCGAGCGGTCACCGCATCGAATATGTCCTGCACGCCCGCGCGCAGTTCCGCAGACACCGCCTGCATCGGACGCCGCAGCACCGCGTCGCGCTCACCCTCATCCAGCGCGTTCCAGTCGATCCGCCTCATGCCAGCATCTGCTCCACCGGCAGAACCATCAGCCCGCGCGCGCCGGCACGCTTGAGGTCTTCCAGCCGCTGCCAGGTCATTGCGCCGTGGCACAGCGCCTGCAGCGCCAAGGTTTCACCACCATCGACCGCACACATCGTCGGCGGTTCGGCATCGGGCAACAGCCGCATCACGCTTTCCACCGCCGCGCGCGAGGCCTGGAACAGCAGCAATTTGCTGTCCCGGATGCGCAGCACCCCGTCCATGCGCCGCAGCATCAGGTCGACCAGTTCTGCCCGTGCATCGCCGAATGGCTGCACCGGGCCGGCCAACACCGCTTCGCTGCGCACGATATCCAGCACCGGCTTGAGCTGGTTGGCGGCGAGCGTGGCCCCGCTGGATACCAGATCGCAGATCGCGTCGGCTTGTCCCAACCGCGGCGCGATTTCCACCGAACCATTCAGCACTACGATATCGGCTTCCACCTGCTGCACGCGTAACCAGGCACGCAGCTGATTGGGATAGGTGGTCGCGATGCGCTTGCCTGCCAGTTGCGCCGGCCCCTGCCAATCCCACCCATCGGGTACGGCGATGGACAGACGGCACCCGCCGAATCCGAGCGCACGCAATTCGCGAAACACGGCTGGCTGCCCCCTTTCGGCGCGTTCGCCTGCCTGCTCCAGAAGGACATTGCGGCCGACGATGCCAAGGTCGCAGACGCCGTCAGCGATCAGGCCGGGGATGTCATCGTCGCGCACCAGCAGTAGATCCACCGGCAACGACACGCCGAAGCAGAACAGCCTGTCGCGACTCTCTTGCCAACTCAGACCGGCAGAAGCCAGCAGCGCCCGTGCCGGTTCGCTCAATCGGCCGGATTTCTGGATGGCGATGCGCAGGCGGTCGCGCTCCACCGCACTGGCGACAGTGCTCATGAGAATGTTTCACTCGACATCGGAGGAAAGGCCCAGTTTCTTCGCCGCGATCCGATACCCCCCCGCACCGCGCTCCAGACAGCGTGCGACGCGACCAATCGTGGTTACGCTGACCTTGGTTCGCTCGTGGATTTCTCGATATGGAGCGCCCTTCAACAACTGTGGCACCACCTGCCAGCGATCCCCCATCGCTTCCAGTTCGGCAGGAGTGCACAGGTCATCGAGGAAGGCGCGGACTTCTTCTGCAGCATCGAGCTTCGACAACACATGGGCCAGCGCATCGATCGCGACGACGGCGTCGTATTTCGGCAGGGGTTCAGGACGTTGTTTCATGGAGGTTCAGCGATTGGATGTTTGGGCACAGAATTATGCATTAGCGTATTATCACGTTATCACATTAGCTTTTTATACTGCAATTATCAATAGGCCCGACCAACAGGTCCTCACCCAGACACAGAACGACTTGGGCGCTTTGTCCTGCAAACGCTCTGGACATCGATCACCCAAGGTCTTCGCAACCGCCGAAGTCCGCCGCCTTCTGTCCTTCCCGCACGCGGGTCCGATGCCAGTGCCAGAATCCGTGGCTGGCAATGAGCAGGAGGCACGCGTAAAGCAGCGCCAGCAGCTGGACGCCCTTGATGTAATAGAGGCCGATGCTGACGAAGTCGATGACGATCCAGTAGATCCAGCACTCCACCTTTTTGCGGGCAAGAAGCCAGGTCGCGACGACGCTCATGACCATGGCCAACGCATCGGGCCACGGGTAGGAGGCGGGTTCGGGGAACAGGCCCGGCCACCATGGGTGGACGCGGGTCAGAAGCAGCGCAACGGCGACGGTTGCGACCAGAGTCACGACAGCCCAGGTGACGATGGCTGCGGGTGGACTGTAGCGGACGGGCAGAATGTCGCCGGTGTCCGGATCGCGGCGCTGCCAGTACCACCAACCGTAGAGGCAGGTGACGACGTAGTACACCTGCTCCAGGGCGCTGGCATACAGGCGGATCTGCCAGAACAGCAGCATGAAAAGCAGCACGCCCACGAGGTTGAGCGGCCAGCCCGGCAGGCGGCGCCGGGCGATCAGCCAGGTGGACACGAGGTAGAAAAGCGTCCCGACGAGTTCCAGCCAGCTCATCGAGTAGCCGAGCACGGTCACCGCGATGGTTTCGACGTCGAAGAACCCAGTCATGCGGCGCCTGCCTGCGGGGACAGCGTCGTGTGTTCATGCGGCGAGCGCCATTTGCGAAACCGTCCCAGCATGGCGTTCACTTTTTCCATTCGCGTTGCGAGGTCGCCGGCCAGCGGGATGAAGGGAAGACGACGCGCGCGCAGGTCGGCAACGATGCGCTTTTGCATGTGCGTGCGGCTGGCCGGGCCCGAGCGATCCCAGGTGTCCTCGAAGGGGAAATCATCCAGGCACAGAAAGATCAGGTCGTGGCGCTGTTCGGCAGCCCGCGCCAGTGCGTCCAGGCGCGGCAAGGCAAAGCCGTGGTAGTAGTGCGAGAAGATCCAGGTGGTGATCGCGTTGGTATCGGTGAAGAGCCAGCGGTTGGCGTCCAGCAGCGCCGCATCCTCCCGTTCCAGATGGCCCTCGGCCAGTTCCACCAGCTGTTCGGCGCTGAGGCGGTGGTCGCGCTGGTGCAGGGTCCAGTATTCGCGACCGTATTCGGGCATCCAGCGCGTACCGTGCTGCGCGGCCAGCGCCTGCGCAAGCGTGGTCTTGCCGGTGCCCGGCGCGCCGAGGAACACCACGTTGGCGATCAGGTCGCGGTACACCTCGGGCGCAAGAAAACCGCGCTGGCCGAAAGGATCGGCGCGGATCGCGGTGGCGGAGATCGGCACGCGGCTGCGCGCCGGGTCGAGACGGCGGTCCACGGCGCCGAGCGCGGCGGAGACATGCGCGCCGTAGAACTCGCTGCTGTAGAAATGGGTGATGCCGCGTAGGCCAAGCGTGCCGAGGAGGTAGTCCTCGTGCAGGGTGCGGATCTCTGGCGTATCGCCCATCACGGCAGGCCCGTCCCAGGCCTCGATCACCTCCACCCGGGGATAGAGCCGGCGGATCCAGCCCGCGCGGACGGGCAGCGGCACATCGGTGACCTCGGGCTCGTCGTAGATCACGACGCTCACCCGCTCGGTCTCCGTCAGCGCAGTCTCGATCATCCATTGATGGCCCCGATGGAGCGGCGCGAACTTGCCGAGGGCCAGACCGTGGGTTTGGGGCATATCGATCCGGTACGATTCCACGTGGAAACTGAGCAGCGGAGATTCTGCCTCATGTCGGGATTCAACCTCTTCCGTCGCGTCTCGCAGGCGCCCACCAACCCGCACAAGGCCGAGCCGCCTGGAGAGGTATTCGACGTCGCTAGCCTCTACGAAGGCCCGGCCGAAACGGGCGAGGCGCGCACCGAGGCCGCGCCCGCGCTCGACGAGAAGCTCCGTCAGGCCTACTTCTGGATCGTCAACAACGCGATCATCAGCCCGCACTACGACGTGGAGTTCGATGTCACGCGCGCGGCGCGCTTCCGCGTGGACGCGCACGGCAGGCTCACCCTGCCCTCCGAGCAGAGCTACTCGAGCTACGTGCTGCTGCCGCTGCTCACCTTCGCCACGCGCTCAAAATGCCTGTTCATCGGCGGCCCCGGGCGCGGCAAGACCGCAAGCGCGGTGCTGATGGGCGTACTGGCCGGCTACCCGGTGCGCGAGGTGCGCCGCGCGATGCAGCACGGACACCCGCAGATGACCGTGGCCGACCTGCTCGGCAACCCGCTGCCTGCGGATCTGGCCCAGGCGCAGCGCATGGAGGACATCCGCATCGCCTGGCGCCAGTGGCTGGGCATGCGGGTGAAGATCATCGACGAGTACAACCGCATCCCCACCCGCACCCAGAGCGCGCTGCTCACGGTGATGGGCGACAACTACGCCGAACTCCTGAATCACATCTACGAATGCCCGCCGGCCGCCTGGTATCTCACCGCGAACGACGATCAGGGTGGCGGCACTTATCAGGTGATCGAGGCGCTGCGCGACCGCATCGACGTGATCGTGCAGGCGCTCTCCTTCAACCCGCGCTTTCTGGGCGAACTGCTGTTGCGAGTGGAATCGGGCGCGCGGCCCGAGGAATTGATGCCGCCGGAGATCCTCTTCGACGAAGCGGAAATCACCGCCATGGGTCGGGCCATCCGCGCCGTCCCCCTGCCGCCCGCCCTGCGCCGGCGCATCGAGTTCTTCGCCAGCCAGTTCGAATTGATGCCGCAGGCGGGCAGCCAGTTCGAGTACCGCACCAAGGACACGGCGCGGCTCGCCGGCGCCGACTGGCAACAGCTCGTCGCCGCCGATACCGGCCGCGACCGCCTGCAGGACGTGGGCTGCCAGACCCGCAACGGGCTGTCGGTGCGCAACCTGATGACCCTCCTTGTCTTTTCCAAGGCGCTGGCCTGGTTCCGCGGCAACGGCGAGGTCACGCTGGTGGATGTGCGCCAGATCCTCCCCTTCGTGCTCAAGGACAAGCTGATCCCCGACCTCGACGCACCCTTCTTCGCCCTGCCCGAGAACGCGGCGCTGCGCACCGACCGCATCGCCTGGCTGCGGAACCTGTTCGACCTTTCCAACGCCGAGTACGACCGCCTGCAGCTGGACGCGGACGATCCCGCCAGCGCGCTTTCGGCGGAATTCGCCGCCGGGCTCGATGGCCTCGAGGAAAGCGAAGTGCGCCGGCGCCTGCAGCGCATCGAGCAACAGGTCAAGGCGCTGAGCGAGAGCGGCAAGCTCTACGGCCCGCAGTACGACGACCTGCTGCTGCTCAAGTACCTGCACCAGCGCTACACCAACTACCTGGCCTGGCTGCGGAGCCGCTGATGGCGGTGAGCGCGCCCCTGGCCGAAGGGCTGGCCGCCCGCCGCGGGGCGATCAACGCGCAGGTTGCGCAGGCGCGGCTGCGCCAGCCGCAGTTCGACACCGCGCGGCTGCGCGCCTTCCTCGAAAACGCGCTCGACCTCGCACTGGAAGCCGTGGCCCGCGAGCGCCCCGAACGGATCGCGCCCTGCACCGAAGCGCTCGTGCGCGTCGCGATCGACCTCGTGGGAAGCGGCCGCGACGCGGAACCTGAGCTGACCGCGCTCTGGCGCGAAGTCCTGCCCCGATTCGCCCACCTCATCGCCCCGCGCCCGCAGGCGGTGGCCGGCGCGCTCAGCAATGCCGTGCTCGAAATCGCCCGCTGGCCGGCGGCGCGCCCTGAGCAATGGCGCGCGCGGCTCGCGGCCGTCGCGGACAGCGTGCAGGACACCACGACACTTCGGCGCGTGGGCCAGCTTCTCGCCTGGCGAGCGGGACTCGCGCACTTCCGACGACCGGTGCTGGAGATGGCGGCCGGAATCCCGGACGATCTCGCCCGCGCAGCGCTCGATCTTCCTCCCGGCACCGACTGGGCCCGCTGGCGCGAGGCGGCGCTCGCCGACCCGTGGCTGCGCCTGCCGGGCATGGAACCCGCCGGTTTCCACAAGCTCGGCAGCTTCACGGGCTTCGGCGGCGTCTTCGCACAGCCGCCGAAGGCGCGCGTGGAGGACGGCGGCTTCCTGTTGCGAAGCGGAGCGCGGCATTTCCGGCTCCACGCCGACCGCTACGGCGCAACGCCGCTGCCGGCCGCTGCCGAAGCCTGGGAAGCGGCCGCCGAACCGACTCGCAAGTTTGCGCCTGCGAACGCGCTGCTCCAGCAATCGTCCTGGACCGCGCCGGATCCGCAGGCCATCTCGACCCAGGGCAGCGTGCTGATCCTTTCGCCCTGGACCCATGCGATCGCCGTCGGCCCGGAGCCTGCCTGATGGACGCGAACACCACCCTCCTCGAACGCTGGCGTGCGGCGTGGCCCGCAGCGCTCGCGCTCTGGAGCCCGTGGCTGCGCCTCGGCGAACCAAGCCTCTGCGGGCTCTCGGTCGAAGCCGCCAAAGAAGGCCTGAACGGCAGCTTCGCCATGATCCGCCTCGTGGACCAGCGCGTCGTGGTGGATCTGGAGCAGGTCTGCGCCTATGGCCTGGAAGACTACGCGCGCGAAGTGCTGGCGCACGAAATCGGCCACCACATACTGGCGCCAGCCAGCGTCACCGACCAGTTCCGCCTGCTGGCGCGCATCCGCGCGGGCCTGCCGACGCTGGAGGCGCACGCGCCGATGGTGGCCAACCTCTACGCCGACTTGCTCATCAACGACCGCCTCGCCCGGCAGGATGGCCTGCGCATGGCGGACATCTACCGCCGCCTGCGCGCCGTGCTGCCGCCCACCCCGCCGCCGCTGCCGGCCGCATCCGCGAAGGACCGGGCGCGCAAGGAAGAGGCGGTCGGCGAACACCTTGCCCAAGGCAGCCTCTGGCAGCTCTACATGGGCATCTACGAGGAACTCTGGCAGCTCGATCCCGGCGATCTGGGCGGAGGCACGACCGAACTCCTGCGCGCCGACGCCTGGCTCGGTGCACGGCTTGTCCGGGTGTATGCCCGCGACTGGCTACGCGCAGCGGGAAGTTTCGCCGCGCTCGTCCTGCCCTATTTGGTCGCCGAATCGAAAGAGGTGGCCCTGTTCGCGCTGTTGCAGGACACCGCCAGCGCCGCCGCCGGCAGCACGCCGAACGGTGTGCTTGAAATGGACGGCGACGAACGCGAGCCTCTGCATCCCTCGCGCGATCCGGCCATCACCGGCGAGGAAGCCAGCGATGCGAAACCCGAGCAACGGCCCGAGTCCAAGGCATCTTCCGGCGGTCAGACCCGCGAGCCGTTCGAATACGGTGAACTGCTGGCCGCGGGAGGCCTCGTTCTTCCGCCACGGGAGATGGCGATCCGCTATTACCGCGAACTGGCCCTGCCGCATCTGGTGCCGTTCCCGCGCATGCCGGCATCGGGCCGCAGCGAACTCCAATTCGAAGGCCTGGAACCCTGGCAGGTCGGAGAACCCTTCGACGACATCGACTGGATCCAGACTGTCCTGCAGTCACCGGTCGTCATCCCCGGCCTGACCACGGTACGGCGCGTCCTCGGCCCGGCACCCGACCCCGCGATCCACCCGGAACCAATTGACCTGGACCTCTACGTCGACAGCTCCGGCTCGATGCCCAACCCGCAGGTCAACCTGTCCTGGCCGGCGCTGGCCGGTGCGGTCATCGCACTCTCGGCGCTGCGCACCGGCGCGGCCGTGCAAGTGACGCTGTGGAGCGGCAAGGGGCAGGTCCTGTCGACGCCGGGCTTCATCCGCAACGAGGACGAAGTCCTGGGCGTACTGACCGGCACCCTTCGCGGCGCCACCGCCTTCCCCATCTGGAAACTGCGCGAGACCTACGCCAGGCGTGGCGCGCACGACCGCGCCGTGCACATCCTGCAGATCTCCGACGACGGCATGGATACGATGTTCGCGCGTGACGAGCACGGCAACGACGGCTGGGAAGTGACCGCGATGGCACTGGGAAAGGGCCGCGCCGGCGGCACTCTCGCGCTCAACATTCCTGCCAACTGGGAAACCGCGAAGCGGGCGGGACACGGCTTCGACTGGCTGCGCCGCGCGCGGGACGAGCAAGGCTGGGCGGTGCACACCGTGAGCGACCTGGCGCAGCTGCTCGACTTCGCCCGCGACTTCAGCCGCCGCCACTACACCGCGCAGGCCGCACCGACCGCAGCCGAGGGAGAACACCGTGCCTACGTCTGATGGCCCGCGCCCGCTCGACGCCGAGGGCCCGCCGCTGGAGCAGCTCACCCGGCGCCTGCAGGAAACGCCGGCCGAATTTCTCGATGCGCCCGCCGCCCCCGACAGCGACGGCGTTTCGACCGCCGCGCTCGTGCATGATCTCCTGCTCGGGATGGGAGTGCGCGCCGACCGGAAACTGCTGGAGGGGTTTCGCCTGAGCAGGCCGCACGGCGCCAACACGCTGCGGCTGGTACAGGTGTGCTGTTGGCTGCTGGCCGACCCGTGGTTTGCCGACTCCAAACGCGGGCCGCAGGTTCCCGAACTCCTGCACGACACGCTTCCGGAACTCGCCGGCACCGAATCGCCGGCGCGCTTCGTGGAAGACGCCGAAAGGCGCGAGGAACTGGCGCGCAGCGTGCTGGCAGCACTCGGCCTGCGCCCGGCCGGCGAGACCGAAAAACAGGCGCGCGACCGGCTGAGCCGCATCAGCGCGGTCGAGCGGCGTCGCCTTATCGCCGCCAGCCGCACGATGGAAGAACGCGCCCGCGCCATCCGCGCGGCGCTGGCCGAACAGGCGGCGCGCGAATCCGCCGACAAGTGGACCCGCGAGTGATGTCGAATCCCGAGAGCCAGCGCTACCCCACGCTGACCGATGCCGGCATGCGCATGTTGCGCCGGTTGCGCGAACACCCGGCCGCGCCGATCTACCGCAACCAGAGCGGCAACAAGCTCACCCCCGAGGACCTGGCCGCCCTCGCCGACTACGAGCGCCGCGTGCTCGACGCCCGCATCGGCTGGCCGCAGGAGGCACGGCCAGACTGGCTCGACGCCTTCGTCGAACAGACCTGGCGCGACGTCCCACACTGGCACCGGCAGGGCGAACGGCCCGCCGAATTCACCGCCATTCCCACCAGCTCGCGCGCCGACCTCGCCGCCGACATCACCGCCTTCGTGCCCGATCCGCTGCCGCTCGCGCGCATGATCGCCTTCGACACCAGCGGCACCACCGGCCACCCGCTGATCGTGCCTTCGCACCCACTGGTCGCAGGGCGCTACCTCGCCCACCACAAACGCGCACTCGCCCGCTTCGGCATCACGCCACGGGCGGGCGCAGGCGAGGTCGGCGTGATCCTGCTCGGGTTCCAGCTGCGCTGCTTCACCTACGTCTCCGTCACGCCCTCGATGGACGAATCGGGGTTGGCCAAGATCAACCTCCACCCCGACGACTGGCGGAACCCGGACGACCGCGCGCGCTACCTCGACGCGATGGCGCCCGAATTCCTGGCCGGCGACCCGATCTCGTTCGGCGAGTTGCTGCGCCTGCCGATGCGCCACCGCCCGCGCGCGCTGCTGAGCGTCTCCATGCAACTCACGGCGGGGCTGCGCGCGGAACTCGAACGCCGCTACGGCTGCCCGGTGCTCGACCTCTATTCGATGAACGAAGCCGGCCCGATCGCCGTGTTCGACCCGGAACGCGGCGGCCACGTGCTGCTGCAGGACCGGCTGTTTGTTGAAACCCTCGATACCGAAGGGCGCCCCGTGCCTGCGGGCGAGCGCGGGGAAATCACCCTGACCGGCGGCTTCAACTTCTGCCTGCCCCTGCTGCGCTACCGCACCGGCGACTGGGCGCGGCTCGACCTCGACGGCCCCGAACCGATGCTGCGCGAACTCGAAGGCCGCGCCCCGGTGCGCTTCCGCCACGCCGACGGCAGCTGGCGCAACAACGTGGACGTGAGCCACGCCTTGGCGCACCTGCCGCTCACCCGGTTCACCCTGCACCAGGCCGCGGACGGAAGCCTCCTCCTGCGCCTTCCCGAAGGCTCGCCGCACGCATCGCAAGCCGCATCCGCCCTCGCCCGGCTTCTCGGTCAACTGCCTCTCCAGACCCGCGCCATCGATCCCAGCGAAGGAAAGCTCCGGCAGTACACCAGCGCGCTGGATTGAATCCAGAGCGCCGGCAACGCATTCACTCCGGACACGCTCTGCTTCCACGGCGCCGTGATAGGCTGGAGCGATCACGCAGCCGTGCGGCCAGCTCCAACTCGATCGTCAGGAGGCTTGCAGATGCAGATCCCGCGCGTATGGATCAAGGCAAGCGGCGAGGGAAAACTCCCGGACGGGAATGTTGTTCCCATTTCGCTTTGGGGCTGGGGGCAAGACGAGGCCGAAGCCCGCGGCAACGGTGTCGACAGGCTCAAGCGCGTCCTGGAGCGCATTGGCCGGGGCGAGCCATTCCCCGACACGTATGGCTATGGAACCCGGCCCGTCCGTGAAGAGATTCTCGAGACGCTCGCGCTCGACGCCCTGGGCGAGCCATCCGCCGTCATCACGCGCAACGGCTATGGCGTCCAAGTCCTGAACACGGACCGGCTGCTCTTCCTCGACATCGATCTCCCGCTTCCCGGCCTTTCCGACCGGATCAGGCAAATGTTCGGCGGCGCCTCTTCCGAGCAGAAAGCCATCTCCAGACTCCGCGACTCGCTGCGCAGCCACAGCAATGCCACTTTTCGCCTGTACCGGACGGCGGCCGGACTCCGGGCCATCGCCATCGACCGCGAGTACGACCCGACGGCACAAGACGTCCAGGATCTGATGCAGGCGACCGGGACGGATCCCGCCTATGCGCGCCTTTGCCGCGTCCAGCGCAGTTTCCGCGCCCGCCTCACGCCCAAGCCGTGGCGTTGCAACAGTCCTCCCCCACCGGGAGGGTACCCAAGAACCGACGCTGGAATTCAGAAGCAATTCACCGCGTGGCTGACCAGGTACGAAGAGGCCTCGGCGCGCCATGCGACCTGCCGATATCTCGAAACGATCGGCAACGCCAGCCCGGGCGGCGACGCAAGCCGTTTGATCGAGATCCACGATCGGACGACCCGATGCAATGAACCCCTGCCGCTCGCTTGACGGTCGGGCGCCCAACGGCCAGTCGCAGGATCGTCGATTGGAGGGCGGATGCAAATCCATTTCCAGGCAAACGGAATGCCGGTCGAATTCCGCCGCGACAGGATGACCGGGACAGCCGTCCTCGTCACGCCGAGCGAGACGATCACCCTCCAGACTGCGGTCAATCCGCTCACGCACCTCAGCATCAGGCTAACCCGCACGTGGACGGCAACGATAGCTGGAACAGAGGTTCGCATCGTGAAAACGCGGCCGCTGTTGCTGGCGGGTCTCCGCCCACATCGCTACGAGGTCTTCGTGGACGGAAATCCGGTTGCGACCGCGACAGGCTTCTAAGGAGGCCTGATTTTGCCCTGCGGGTAGCACGACCCCTGTTGCGTAAGGCTGGCCAGCTAGATGCACGCGCGTCCGGTCATGTCGCATGGCGCCCGCGATCGCAGCAAGGAGCCCGGTGAGCCAGGCTGCTGAGTCGCGTTGCGCACCACGCAACATAAGACCTGACGCGGGCTATGGCGTCTCCTGCGCAATGCGGCGCAATGCGGCGCAAGCCGGCACCGATGCCGCCTTCATTGTCCTGGGCCACCAACCTCAGCCTCGCCGGCGGGCCGCTCGCCCACTGCAACGAGATGCTTGAATCCTGAGAGTTCAAGCCCCCCGCTGCAGTGCCATGTACAGCGCCGGCATCACCAGCAGCACCAACGGTACTGCCACCACCAAGCCGGCGATGATGGCGACCGCCAGCGGCTGCTGCATCTGCGAGCCTTGGCCGATGGCCAGCGCCAGCGGCAGCAGGGTGAGGATGGCGGCCAGGGTGGACATCAGGATCGGGCGCATGCGGTGCAAGCCGGCGTGCAACAGGGCCTCCTGCGACAGGGGGCCATCCGCATTGCCATTGCTCTGGGCTTCGCTGAAATAAAAGATCGACAGCTCAGTGACGATGCCGACGATCATGGTCATGCCCATCAACGCCGAGATGTTCAGCTCGATGCCGGTGACCCACAGGCCAAGGAAGACGGCGCTCAACGACAACAGCGGCGCCGCCAGGATCGCCAGCGCCACGCGGAAGCTTTCGTACAGGAACAGCAGCAGGGCGAACACCAGCGCCACCGCGGCCAGCAGCACCACGGTCAGGTCATGGAACGCCGCCTGCTGCTGCGCATACAGGCCGCCAAGTTCGTGATACATGCCTGCTGGCAGCAACCCCGGCTGCGCCAGCACGCGCTTGACGTCGCCCACCGTGCTGCCCATGTCACGTCCCACGATACGGGCGGTGACGGCCACCATGCGCTTGAGGTTGTCGCGATTGATTTCCGGCTGCCCCTGCACGGTTTGCAGCGTGGCCACCGTGTCCAGCGGCACCAGACGCCCGTCACTGCTGCGCAACAGCAAAGCCTGCAACTGCTCGATCTGCGCACGCGCGGCCGGCGGCAACCAGACGCGTACCTCCACGCGCTTGGGTCCCTGCGGCAGCTGCGCAGCCACGTTGCCGGCCACTGCATCGGCCACCTGCTGCGCCACCGTGGATGGATCCAGCCCGTACAGTGCGGCCTTGGCCGGGTCGGTACGCACCACCAGCGCATCACCGGCGGGGTTGATGCCGTTTCGCACTTCCACCACGCCGGGCACCTTGCCCACGGCATCGGCCACCTTGCGTGCGGTGGCGACCAGCTGCGCCTCGTCATCGGAATACAGCTTGACCTCGATTGGCTGTGGCACTTCGGTCAGATCGCCAATCAGGTCTTCCATCAATTGCGCCACGTCGATGTCCAGCCCTGCGACCTGGGTGCTGGCTTGCCGGCGCACGGATTCCATCACCTCGGCCGTGGACGGGCGCTGGCCATCTTTCAGGCGCACAAAGAAATCGCCCGTGTTCGCTTCGGTCAGTCCGCCGCCAAGCTGCAGGCCGGTGCGCCGGGAATAGGTCTGCACATGCGGATTGCTGCGGAGGATGCGTTCCACCTGCAGCAGCATGCGGTTGGTTTCCTGCAACGATGTACCCGGCTGCGAACGATAGTCGAGGATGAAGCCACCTTCATCCATCGCCGGCATAAACCCGCTACCCACGCGCAGGTACGCAAGGCCGCCGGCCAGCAGCAGCGGCAAGGCGATCAAGAGCAGCCACGCGGGCCGGCGCAGCAAGCCCTGCAACGCGCGCTGGTAATGCACTGCCAACCATTGCGTCACGCGTCCCGGCGGGCGCTCGCGCGCATGTTCTGGATTGATCAGCCAACGCGCCAGCAGGGGCACCGCAACCCAGGTCAGCGCGTATGAGATCAGCAGCGCACAGGCCATGGTCAGCGACAGCGCCTTGAAGAACGCGCCGGTGACGCCGCCCAGGAAGGCCAGCGGCAGGAAGATCACCAGCGTTGCGGCGCTGGATCCGGTCAGTGGCCGGGTGAACTCCCGTGCGGCGGCGGCAACCCGCGTGGAGATCTCCGCGCTGCCTTCGTGTACACGGCGCACGATGTGTTCCAGCATCACGATGACATCGTCGATCAGCAGACCAACGGCGGCGGCCATGCCACCCAGGGTCATCATGTTGAAACTCATCTTCAACAGCGTCAGCAGCAGCACGGTCATGGCCAAGGTAGCCGGCACCGTGATCAACACGATCAGGATGATGCGGGTGTTGCGCAGAAACAGGAATAGCACCAAGCCAGCCAGCGCGATGCCGATCAGAATGGCGTCGCGCACGCTGCCAGCCGCCCCCACCACCAGCAGCGATTGGTCATACCAGTTGGCAACCGCGAGCGAATGCCCGTTGCTGCGCTCGAACTCCATCAGGCGTTGCTTCACCGCCTGCGCGATCTGCACGCTGTTGCCATCCGGCTGCTGATACACCTCCAGCAGCACGGCATCGCGGCCATCGGCCGTGGCGCGCACCCACTGCGGCGCCGTGCCCATGCGCACCTTCGCAATGTCGCCCAGTCGCAAAGCTCCGCGCGCATCGGCGCGCAAAACGATATTGGACAACGCTGCCATGCTGTTCGGCTGGTTGTCGGCCATCACCAGATAGAGTTTGTAATGGTCCTCCAGGCGTCCGGCGGATTGCAGTGTGGCGGCATTGGCCACGGCGTGGGCCACGTCGGCCAGCGCCAGCCCTTGCGCGCGCAGCTTCGCCGCATCCACGTCGACCTGGAATTCGCCAACGGCGCCCCCTTGCACTTCCACACGCGCCACGCCGTTCACGCCGGACAGCAACGGCTTGAGCTGGTACTCGGCCACGTCGCGCAGCTGCGTGGGCGACAGCGTGCCCGAGCGCAGGCTGTAGGCCAGGATCGGAAACACGGTGGGATCCAGCCGGATGGCCTCGGTGTGCACGCCCGCCGGCAGATCCGGCATGGCCTGGGCAATGGCCGCATCCACTTCCAGCAAGGCGCGCGCCATGTCGGCGCCCCAGTCGAACCCGATATTGATTTCGGCGCTGCCGCGGCTGGTGGTAGAGCGCAGCTCGCGCACGCCGCGCACGCGACGGATGGCGTCTTCCACGGGCCGCGTGGTGGACACCACCATCTGGTCGGCGGGCTGATCGCCGGCATCCAGCGTCACACGCACCCGCGGAAACGCCACGTCGGGAAACAGCGTGACCGGAAGCCGCAGCGCACTGGCCAGTCCACCCACGGCCAGCACGAGGATCAGGAACAGCAGCGATCGACGGTGGCGAAAACACCAGTCCTGCACCCCGCCACCGCTCATTGCTTGCCCTCTTGTACCGGCATGCCGTCTTCTGCTTCGTAAGCCCCCTCCACGATGATCCTGGCCTGCGCGGTCAAATTCGCTTCCACCCCCAGCACGACGCCCACGGGCTGGCGCACGTGCACCGGAACCCGATGCGCCTTGCCCGCCTGCACGATGAAGAGATGATCGCCAGCATCGTCATGAACCACGGCTTGCCGCGGCACCGCCCAAGCGGAATAGGCTGCGCCTTCAATCTGCGCCGTCAATGCGTCGCCCGGATGCAGCCCGGCGTGCGCCGGCAATTCCACCAGCACGGGCAGCAAACGGGTTTGCGGGTCGATGCTGCGGCCCGCGGTGCGAACTTGCCCGACGACAACGCCGCCCGCGAATGCGCCCTGCAGGCGCACCTGCTGCCCGGCCTGCACATTGAAAGCGGCCTCGGAAGGCGCCAGCGACAACGCCCCCACCAACGCTTGCGCGGGAGCGAAGGTCAGCAATGGCGCATCGGCGGCGAAACGGTCGCCATTGCCGATCGCCAGCGTGGTGACCATCCCATCGGCTGGCGCGCGCAGCACTTCGCTGGCACTTCCGCCGCCTGCAGCACGCTGCGCCTCCAATCCCACCTGCGCATCGGACAACGCCTTTCGGGCAGCCGCCAACTGCGATTCGGTCGCCAGATGCTGTTCGAACAGGCTGCGGGTGCGCTCCAGTTCCCCTTGCGCCAGGGCGAGCGTGCTTTCCGCCTGCGCATACGCGTTGCGCGCGGCCGGTTCGGGAGCGATCGACAGCAGCGCCTGTCCGGCGCGCACGGCCTGGCCGGCTGACACATGCAAGGCCAGGATTTGCCCGCCATGTCCCAGGCTGAGCGTGCGCGCCCGCTGGGGATCCGCTTCCACGCTGCCCCAGGCATTCAGCACATCGTGGAAGGATTGCCTCTGAGCAGGAACAGTGGTGATTTGGACTTGTGTCGCCGCGTCACCGCCATCTTGTTGCGCACCGGTGCAGCCGCCCAGCAGCAGGGTGGCTACCAACGCCAGTGCCGGGACAAGGAAAGCAGCACGATGAGTCATGGAGAAGACACCTTGGTCTCGAAATCGGTGCGCCCCAGCAATGTGTGCAGGGCAATCGCGGTAGCCGAACGCGCCTGTTGCAGGTTGGCCAGATCGGCATCCGCGGCCAATGCATTGCCGCGCAGTGCCAGATAGGCCAGCCAGTCCAAGCGATGCTGCTGCCACGCCTGCTCGGCCGCACGTCGGGCAGTATCCATCTGGCGCGCATGCGCCGAAGCGGCGGGAAGCTGGGCATCCTGCGCCTGCAGGTCCGCCTGCAGCCGCGCCACATCGTTGCGCGTGGCCAGCAAGCGGGCTTCGTAATCATCCTTCAGCTGCTGCCGGGTGGCAGTGGCGATGGCGATATTGCCGCGATTGCGATTGAACAAAGGCAGCGTCAACCCGAACGTGATGCCCTGCGTCTGCACATTGCCGGTATCCCCGGCGCGCACCATTCCCAGGCTCAGCATCGGGAACTGCGCGCGGATGGCGCCCCGCAGCTGGGCATCGGAAGCGCGAAAGCCGGCCTGCAGCGCCAACAGATCGGGGCGACGCTGAGGCAGGTTCTCCAGCGCCGCACGCACCTGCGCTGCGCTGGGCGATGCCGCCTCCACGCTGCCTGCCGCATCGCCCACCAGCGGCAAGGGTGCTTGCGCAGCCAAGCCCAGCAGCTGGCGCAACTCCGATTCTGCTTGATCCAGCGCAACTGCATTGTCGCCGGCGCGCTTGCGCACATCGCTGGCGGCATTGAGGGCTGTTGCCGCCACGTCATGGGTCAGGTTGCCCTCGCGCAAGGCCGCCAATGCCGACGCTTCCAAAGGCTGCAGGGCATCCAGCTCTTGAGCCAATTGCTGACGTTGCGCGCGCAGGGTTTGCACCTGCAAAAACAGCTGGCGCGCTTGCGCGATGGTTTGCCATTCCATCCACAACACGTTGAGGTTGGCCTGTTGCAGCTGGTCCTGCTGCGGTATCTGGCTCTGCAGCAAAGCGGCAACATCCCAACTCAGCCCCAGATTGAACGCATGCACCAACCCGGCCGCATTACCCAAGGGGCGGTCGGTTTCGAAACTCACTGACGGATCCGGCAGCAGGCCTGCGGCAAACGCCTGCGCCTGCGCGATGCCGGCTGCCGACCGCTGCGCCAGCAAGGCAGGGCTGTTGGCCACCGCAAGCATGGCGGTCTCGGTGCTGTCCAATCCGTCGCTGGGGTCGAACCGATGCTGTCGCAGCTCGGGCAGCGGCATCTGTGCCAACGGCACCGACAGCGCCTCCACTGCGGGGCTGCCTTCTGCCTGCGACAGGGCAAGCGGCTGGTAGGTGGCGCAGCCGGCAGATCCCAAAATGAAAATGGCAGGGAAAAGAAAGGCCGTGCACGCACGGAAGCGTGAAAAGCAAGCACCGATCGGCAGCATTGAGGAAAACTAACACGCTGCCGTTAAGCGTTCCTCAGCGTCTTCCACAAACTACGTCTGCACAAGCGCGGCGCGCGCCTGCTCCATGGAAAAGCCCCGACGCAGGAGGTAGTCCATGGCTTTCCGCCGGGCGGCCTCCACGCCGGACAGCGCCTGCGGTTGGCGACGATGGATCAGCTCGCGGGCGATCTCGGTCCAATCGCCTTCGAATTCGTCCATGGCCGCGGCGACGACGTCCGCCGGCAGTCCATGCAGGTTGGCCAGTTCGGCACGAACGTAGGCGGGACCGTAGCCGCTGCCGGCACGAACGCGCAGCAGCGATTCGGCAAAACGTGCATCGCTCTGCCAGCCCTCGCTCGCCAGCCTGCCCACCACCGCCTGCGCGTCGGCGGCAGGCACACCGCGTTGAATTAGTTTGCGTTCCAGTTCGAACTGTGAGTGCTCGCGACGGGTCAGCAGTCCGAAGGCGCGCTGGATTGGCGTCGGATCGGCTCGCGGCGGGCGCCGACGCCGGGCAGCGACGTCCTTGTCGGGCCCTGGCGCCGAATGGTTCATTCGCCTTCTTCGCGCGTGGCTTCCTGCGGGACGAATTTCTCGCGCAGGATCGCTTCCAGTTTGGCGGCGATCTCCGGGTTTTCCTTGAAGAACTGGCGGGCATTTTCCTTGCCCTGCCCGATCCTCTGACCGTCGTAGCTGTACCAGGCGCCGGACTTCTCGACCAGTTCCGCGTTGACGCCCATCTCGATCAGTTCACCCTCGCGCGAGATGCCTTCGCCATAGAGAATCTCGGTGATGACCTGCTTGAACGGCGGCGCCAGCTTGTTCTTGACCACCTTGATCCGGGTCTGGTTGCCGATGATTTCCTCGCCTTTCTTGATGCTGCCGATGCGACGGATATCGAGCCGCACCGAGGCGTAGAACTTGAGTGCGTTGCCGCCGGTGGTGGTTTCCGGGCTCTGGCCCGGCATCATCACGCCGATCTTCATGCGCAGCTGGTTGATGAAGATCACCAGGGTGTTGCTGCGCTTGATGTTGCCGGTGAGCTTGCGCAGGGCCTGGCTCATCAGGCGCGCCTGCAGGCCGGGCAGTTGGTCGCCCATCTCGCCTTCGATTTCGGCCTTGGGCGTCAACGCGGCCACCGAGTCGATCACCACCATGTCGACGGCATTGGAGCGCACCAGCATGTCGGCGATTTCCAGCGCCTGCTCGCCGGTATCGGGCTGCGACAGATACAGATCATCGAGGTTCACGCCCAGCTTCTGCGCGTAGATCGGGTCCAGCGCGTGCTCGGCGTCGATGAAGGCGCAGGTGCCGCCGGCCTTCTGGCACTGTGCGATGGCCTGCAGGGTCAGCGTGGTCTTGCCCGAGGATTCCGGACCGTAGATTTCCACCACGCGACCCTTGGGCAGGCCGCCGATACCGAGAGCAATGTCGAGCATCAGCGAACCGGTGCCGATCGTTTCCACCGCTTCCACGGTGCGATCGCCCATCCGCATCACCGAACCCTTGCCGAACTGGCGCTCGATCTGGGTCAGGGCCGCGGCCAGCGCGCGCTTCTTGTTTTCGTCCATCGGGGTGCTCCTTGAAGGGGGTTGGGATGGTGTTCGTTCGGTACGTGGGCAGCTTAGGCGGGGCCCGTCGCACGGACTGCGACGCTGGCGAACCGCGATGGAAATTTTTCACGTCGGGCGCATCGGGAAAATCGGAAAACGCCGCGCGCGGCGTCGGATTTGCGCTCGATGCGGGCGGTCGGCTCAGGCATGCGGCCGCACCAGCCCGCAGTACAGGCCCTCGATGGCGAAATCCTGCCCCGGCTGGACCTCGATCGGCTCGTGATCGGGGTTGCGCGGCAACAGCCGGATTTTCCCGCGGGCGGGCTTGAACAGCTTGACCGTGATTTCATCGTCGATCCGTGCGATCACCACCTGCCCGCTGCGCGCTTCATTGGTGCGGTGCACGCCGATCAGATCGCCGTCGAAGATGCCCTCGTCGCGCATCGAATCGCCCTTGACCCGAAGCAGGTAATCGGGGGTCATCGAGAACAAGGTGCGATCCATCAGCACCACCTGTTCGCTGCCGATGTCGGCACCGATCGGCACGCCCGCCGCCACCTGACCCAACACCGGCAACTGCAGCGCGTCGTCGTTGGCCGGAAGGTCGAGTTGGCGTGGCCGATTCGGCCACTGCAGCAAGCGCAGGCTGCGCGCGCGACCGGGGCTGCGCTCGATCACACCGGCCGCTTCCAGTGCCTCGAGGTGATATTGCGCGGCGCGAACGCCGCTGAAGCCGAAAGCGTGGGCGATTTCCGCCTGCGAGGGCGCGAACCCGTCGGCTTCGATCCGTTCCGCGAGGAAGACGTGTATGGCTTGTTGTTTGGCTGTCAGTTCCATGGTTAGTAGTAATACCACTAAGAAACGAAGGCGTCAACATGACGCCGGAGCCCGGAAGCCCGGGCGTGTTGGGCACCAGCCGCGCAGATCGCCGGATTACGGATTCCCCGTGTTCAGCATGTGTTCCAGCCCGTGCAGCGCGGCCGCCACCGTCTGCCGCCGCACCGCGTCGCGGTCGCCGTCGAAATGGCGCAACTCGGCGCGGGCATAGCCACCGCGCCGTTTCCAGCCGATCCAGACCGTGCCCACCGGCTTGTCCTCGCTGCCGCCATCGGGACCGGCAATGCCGGTGACGGCCACCGCGATCGTCGCGCCCGAATGCACCAGCGCGCCGCTGACCATCTCGACCACCGTCTCGCGGCTGACCGCGCCGAACTCTTCCAGCGTCTGCGGGCGCACGCCCAGCAGCGCTTGCTTGGCCTCGTAGCTGTAGGCCACCAGGCCGCAATCGAACCAGCCGGACGAACCGGGAATCTCGGTCATGCATTTGGCGATCCAGCCGCCGGTGCAGCTTTCGGCGGTCACCAGCATCTGCCGGCCCGCCAGCAGGCGCGCGCCGACCGACTGTGCCAGCGCGTTCAACTCGGGGTTGGTGGGAACGGACACGGTGCGACTCTCGCAGGCGGAAGCCGTCTTGTAGCGCATGGAGCGCCGGAACGAAAGTCTCGACCGGTTTCCGGCGGCGAACTCAACGGCATCGCTGGTTGGATCGACAAGCCCTCGACAGAACACCGCCGCAGGTGCCCGATCGCAGCCTGCGGCGGCAATGGAGTTTGCGGATCGGCGGCACCGCCGTCCGCGGCGACTACTGTATCCAGCCTTCGCGCATCCTCAGAAGCGGAACTCGCCCCAGACGCCGAGCTCGTCGGTCCGCAGATCCTTCGTGCGCAAGGCGTTGCGCTGATCGGTGTGCTTGTACACGGTGGCGAGTTTGATGCCGGGCGCCACCGGCCATTCCACACCGAGGTTGTAGTAGGTGTCGCGCAAGGTCGGATCCAGCGTCCGGCTCGTGTGGCTGTTGTCGTAGCGCGCGAACAGCGTCACCCCGGCCTGATTGAGGCCGTGGCTGCCCCACAGTGACCAGCCGTTGGCGCTGTCGCTGGCGACGGTGGCGACGTTGTTCCAGTTGTTTGCGCGGAAATACTCAACGCCCAGGCGGGTGTTGCCGTTCATGTAGGCCGCCATGAGATCGACGCGGTTGGCGGTGTGCAGGGCGGGAGTCGTCTGCTTGTCGCGGCCGAGCGTGCCTGAATAGAGACCGACGCCGAGCACCGTCCGGCTGGTCGGCGAGTAGCTCAGGCGGCCTTCGAAATCCAGACCATGGCTGCGGCTGGGATTCTTGTAGCCGTTGCCGTTCAGGGCCGCAACCGCGTACTCCAGCGATCCATTGGCCACCTTGCCGCCGACATGCACGCCCCAATCGGCCGAAGTACCGAACTTGAGGCGATCGGCGATGGTGTTCTCGACGTAGCGCATGCCGTACCAATTCTCGGCGAACGGCACCCACGGCAGATCGGAAGAACCGGCGCGCAGCACGAAGGCATCGCTCAGCCGGTACTGGATGTAGGCCTTCTTGATGTAGATCTCGGTGGACGAGATCGCCGAGGAGTACTGGAAATCGGTGGTCAGGTTCATCGACCAGCGGTCGTTGAACTTGTGGTCGACGCCGAGGTAGAAGCGCTTGATGTCGAAGGCGAAGCCGGTGCGGTCCGTCTTCACGCCGCGATTGCTGTCGTCGATATGGGTCAGGTCGTAGTAAAGACGCCCGCTGATCTTGGTGTCGTTCACCAGTCGCCGCAGGCCGGCCAGGTCGTCCAGCTGTTCGTTGGTGGCGGCCTGTGCGACGTTCACTTCCGACTGCGCATCGGTACGTTCTTCCAGATTCTGGATCTGGGCCTGCAACGCCGCGATTTGCGCCTTCAGTTCGGCGATGTCCTGGGCGCTGGGCGCCGTCTGCGCGGCGGCGGTGAAACTGAAGCTTCCGGCAACCAGCGCGATCGCGGCGGCCAAGTGGGTAGAACGCATGGTGTCACTCCGAAGTGGGAAATTGGCTGTCCGGCTGGCGATTGCTTGCGACACAGAGCCGCAGCGCCATCCGCAGCGCATTCCACACGAGCCATGTTGCAGTTTCGTTGCAGGAATCTGGAAGTTTTGTTTCCGCGCGACATGTCTGGGGCTGTCACATGAACGTCATGAAACCGTCCCATTGGCGTCACGAAACCCCGCTGGAATACGCAGCGAGGCGGGAACAACCCGCCGCTTCCCCACCCCAGGAGTCGTTCGTGACCCAATCCTTCAAATCCCGCTTCGTTGCACTCGCATTGGCGATGAGCTTCACCGCCATGGCCATGGCTTCCGACGTCACCGGCGCCGGCGCCTCCTTCGTCTATCCCGCCATGTCCCGGTGGGCGTCCGATTACAAGGCCGCCACCGGCAAGGAAGTGAACTACCAGTCGATCGGTTCGGGCGGCGGCATCGCCCAGATCAAGGCCGGCACCGTGGATTTCGGTTCCTCCGACAAGCCGCTGCCTCCGGCGGAGCTCGCGCGTGACGGGCTGGCCCAATTCCCGTCGGTGATCGGCGGAGTGGTGCCGGCCTTCAACCTGCCCGGCATCGCCGCCGGCGCGATGAAGCTCGATCCGGACGTGCTCGCCGACATCTTCCTCGGCAAGATCACCATGTGGAACGACCCGCGCATCGTCGCCAGCAACCGCGGCCTGCCCCTGCCGGCGATGAAGATCACCGTGGTGCACCGCTCCGACGGCTCCGGCACCAGCTTCAACTTCACCAATTACCTGTCCAAGGTCAGCCCGTCGTGGAAGGCGCAGGTGGGCGAAGGCACCACCGTGAAGTGGCCGGTCGGCATCGGCGGCAAGGGCAACGAAGGCGTGTCCGCTTACATCAAGCAGATTCGCGGCAGCATCGGATACGTGGAACTCGCGTTCGCCGTGCAGAACCGTCTGACCTATTCGCGCCTGAAGAACGCCGCCGGCAACTATGTCCTTCCGAACGACGACACCTTCGCCGAAGCCGCCACCAGCGCCAACTGGGCGTCGAGCAGGGATTTCTATCTGATCGTCACCAACGCCCCGGGCGCGAACGCATGGCCGATCACCGCCACCAACTTCATCCTGGTGCGCAAGGACGGCAAGCCCGGGACGCGCGCCGCGATCAACTACTTCCGCTGGGTTTACGCCAACGGCGACGCCGCAGCCACCCAGCTCGGATACGTGCCCTTGCCGGACGCACTGGTGCGACA
>NZ_JAMQHN010000108.1 GCF_025993755.1 Thermomonas sp.
AGCCGCATCACCTCGTCGGCGGTCTGCAGGGATTCGACCACCTGGCCGATCTCGCGCACCGCATCGGCGATCGAGGCGCCGCGCCCCAGCGCCAGGCCCAGCCGGCGGTTGCGCGACAGGTCGCCGGTGCAGGTCAGCACGAGGTCGCCGAGGCCGGCGAGGCCCATCAGGGTTTCCGGCCGGCCGCCGAGGGCGATGTTGAGGCGCAGCATCTCGTTGAGGCCGCGGGTGATCAGGCCGGCGCGGGCGTTCAGCCCCAGCCCCATGCCGTCGGCGACGCCGGTGGCCACCGCCAGCACGTTCTTCATCGCGCCGCCCAGTTCGGCGCCGCGCATGTCGTTGCCGGTGTAGGCGCGGAACGCCGGGCCGTGCAGGACATCGGCGACCTTCCTCGAAAAACCATCGTCGTCCGAATGCACGGTCAGCGCGGTCGGCAGTCCCTGGGCGACTTCCTTCGCGAACGACGGCCCCGTCACCACCGCCAGCGGCACATCCGGCCCGAGAATTTCCGCCGCGACTTCGTGCAGGAACCGCCCGCTGCCGGGTTCGAAACCCTTGGTCGCCCACGCCACGCCCGCGCGGCCGGGGCGCAGCGGCGCCAGCGCACGCAGGGTTTCGGCGAAGGCATGCGAGGGCACCACCACCAGCACCCAGTCGACGCCGTCCAGCGCGCCGGCAAGATCGGTGGTTGCGCGCAGCCCGTCCGGCAGCTTGATCTCCGGCAGGTAGCGGGTGTTGCCCGCGCCGGCGTCGATCGCTTCGATCATCGCCGGATCGCGGCCCCACAGGCGGGTCGGGTGGCCGTGGCGGGCCGCCAGCGCCGCCAGCGCGGTGCCCCACGAGCCCGCGCCGAGAACCGCAAGTGGCGGTGTGTCGATGGTTTCCATGCGCCAAGCCTAACCCGCACGCCGCGCAAAAGACACGCGCACGGCCCCCTCAAGGCGGAGCGTCCGCGCGGGCGTCACGGCGCCCGCGCGATGCGTGGTTGCCGTGCGGCGATTCCGCACGGAGGATGCGATCAGGCGTTGCCGGCGGGCGCGGCGCTAGCGAGGAAGCCGCCCTGCTGGCCTTGCTCGGCGCGCTGGCGCAGCGATTCGGCGTACAGCGCCTCGAAGTTGAGTGGCTGCATCGGGAACGGCGGGAAGCCGCCGGTCGTCACCAGCTGACCGATCGCGGCGGCAGCGTAGGGGTAGAGCATGCTCGGGCACTGGATGCCGAGCATCGCGTCCAGGGTCTGGTCGTCGAAACCGCTCAGGCCGAACACGCCGGCCTGCACCACTTCGGCCAGATAGGCGTTGTGCTCGTTGATGTTGCAGGTCAGGGTGATGCCGAGGCTGACCTCGAACGCGTTCTCGGCAAGCCGTTGCACCTTCTGGTTCAGCTTCATCTGCAGGTCGGGCTGGCCCTGCTCGTTGAACACCTGCGGCGCGTTGGGCGCTTCGAACGAGGCGTCCTTGAGGTAGAGCTTCTCGACCGTGAAGGTCGCTTGCGGCTGGCCAGCGGCCGGGGCGGCGCCGTTGAGGGTTTCGTCGGACATGGGGAACTCCAGGGATCGGCGGCGCGGCCGCGCGGACAGGACAAGAGGCGGATTATCGCATTGCGCGCGGCACTTTGCCCGGCGCTGCATCCGATCTGGGGGCAATGCCGCGGATCACAAGCCACGCGGTACGCCGCGAACCACCGGCTCAGCGACCTTTGACCAGCGGCATGTCGGCGCCGCGCCAGGCCTGGATGCCGCCGTCGAGCACGCTGACCTGGGTGAAACCGGCCTTGCGCATGCGGCTGGCCGCGCCCTGTGCGGTCTGACCGGAATTGCAGACCAGCACCACCGGCAGCGCCTTGGCCGGCGCCAGTAGCTTGTTTTCCGGGTCGAACTGGCTGAGCTGGACGTTCTTCGAGCCGGCGATGTGGCCTTTCTCGAAATCGACGGGCACGCGCAGATCCACCACCAGCGCGTTCTCGCGATTCATCATGCCGACCAGCACGGACGGGCCGATCCGGCGGATGCCGCCCAGCCGCAGCGCGATTTCCACGCCGATCAGGGCGAGCGTGATCGCGATCAAGGCGATCGACAGCTGGGGATGACGGCCGGCGAAGGCGGCGATTTCGGCAAAGCTCACGTGGTTCGGCCCGGATTCGGCAAGGGCGGCAATTGTAGCCGCACGGCGCCTGCCGCGACGGACGGGGCGGCGCTCAGTCGCGAGGCCACAGGTCGGGCAGGCCGCTCATCTGCCACCACATCTTGCGTTCGGCGTCGTAGTGCCACTGTTCGCGGTAGCGCACCGTGCGCTCGGTCAGGTTGTACTTGTTGACCACGCCGATCTCGATCTCGCGCACCACGTCGCCGTTCTCCAGCACGCGGCTGCCCAGCTCGCGATAGCTGGAAATCTGGATCTGCTTGTAGCGGGAGAAATCGATGTCGGTCAGCGGATGTTCCTCGCGGACCTTGGGGTCGATCAGGTTCCAGGCGCCCTCGAAGTTGCCCCAGCGGATCGCCGCCGAATAATCGATCTGGTTGCGGTCCAGCGCGCCGGTCTTGCCGCCCGATTCCGGGCACCCCGCCAGAAGGACGAGGCAGCACAGCAGCAGGCAGCGGAACAGGAATCGAGCCATCGGTGCACTCCGCGGGTGTCGTTCCCGCATCCTACCTGTTTGAACCGGCGGCTGCGGCGACATCACGATGCTTCGGCTTTGCCGATGGCGACATAGCGCCCGGAGAACGTCGCCGCCACGCCGCCGTCGGCCAGCAGGGTACGCGCGCGCAGGCGCGCCCCGGCGCGACCCTGGCGCGCCAGCGTGTCCACCAGCGCGGCGCGGTCGGCTGCGGTATCGAAACCCGCCTCGACCACGATGTCTTCGAACACCGGCTTGAGATAGCGGATCTGGCTGTCGGCCACGTACACCTCGGCCGCCAGGTTGGCCTGTTCAAGCTCCAGCGTCACCAGGCCCCAGGCCGCGATGGTCATCAGGGACACCGTGCTGCCGCCGAACGCGCAGCCCTTGTCGTTGACGTTGGCATCGAGCGGTGCGCGCAGCCGCAGCAGGCCGTCGCGCCATTCCAGGATCTGCGGCCGCAGCGCGGCCACCGGCGGCATGCCGAGGAAGTGGCCGACGAGCGCCTCCATCGGCGCGGGGGATTTCGTGTTCGCGTCCATGCCCACAGCCTGCCGCAAGCCGGCGGTTGTGCCAAGCTTTCGCAATGCCCAAGCGCCACGTCATGCCTCCGCTGGCCGGCTGGATCGTCCTGTCGCTGCGTCCGCGCGGCCAGCACGGTGGCCTGCGCACGGCCACCGCCCGGGCCGGTGCACGGACGCTGGCGCTGTCGGTGCTGGCGATCCAGCCCATCGCCGACGCCACAGCGCGCCGCACTCTGGCTTCGGCGCTGGCAGCCGATCTGGTCGTGTTCACCAGCCCCAACGCGGTGCGGATGGCGGCCGCTTTGCGGCCCCTGCGCGCGCGCCGCGCACAGCGCTGGCTGGCGGTGGGCGAGGGAACCCGGCTTGCCCTGCAGCGGTTTGGCATCGCCGCACAGACGCCGGAACGCATGGACAGCGAGGGCCTGCTGGCGCTGCCGACGTTGGCGGAACTGCGCGGCAAGACCCTGGGTCTGGTCAGCGGGTGCGGCGGGCGCGGCCTGCTGGAACCGGCGCTGCGCAAGCGCGGTGCGCAGGTCGTGCGCGCGGACGTCTATGAGCGCGTGGCCGTGCCGCTGGCGCCGGCCCGGCAGACCGCGCTGGAAACCGCGTTGCGGCAGCCGCGGCGGGTACTGCTGGCGCTGACCAGTGCCGAAGCCCTGGCGGGGCTGCTGGCGCAGGTCGAGTCGCCGGCCCTGAAAAAAACGGCCGTGGTCGCTGCCAGTCCCCGGCTGGCGCAACTGGCGCGCGCAAGCGGTTTCGCGCGCGTGGTCACCGCTGCCAGCGCGCGTCCGGCGGCGCTGCTGACTGCCGCGGTCGCGTTCCAATGATGCGATCGCTCACTCCGTCGACAGGCGCGCGGACTTCCTCTTCGTCCTCCGCCTGCGCCCGTATTGCTGAAACGTGCAGGGCGCGCGGCGCTCTGCGCGGGGGCCAAAGGCCATGATTCACGTAGTGCTGGCTGCCCTGTGCAGCGTGCTGGTGTCGGTGCTGCTCAAGCTGGCGCCGCGGCTGCGCTTCGGGGTCGGACAGGCGGTGGCGTGGAATTACGTGGCGACCACGGCGCTGACCCTGCTGATCCTGCAGCCGCCGCCGGCTTCGCTGCGCGACCCCGCGCTGCCGTGGCCCGCGCTGATTGCGCTCGGCGTGCTGCTGCCGACCATCTTTCTCGCGCTGGCCGCCTCGGTGCGCCATGCCGGCATCGTGCGCAGCGACGCGGCGATGCGGCTGTCGCTGCTGATCCCGCTGCTGGCGGCGTTCACCCTGTTCGGAGAAGCGCCGTCGCCGATGAAGCTGGCCGGCTGCGCGCTGGGGCTGGTGGCGCTGGGCTGCATGATCGCGCGTCGCTCCGCAGCGGCGTCGGCCGCGCCGCCGCTGTGGCGCTACCCGCTGCTGGTGTTCCTCGGCTTCGGCGTGATCGACGTGCTGTTCAAGCGCGTGGCGGCCGCTGGCGTGGCGCTGGGCACGGCGCTGGCGGTCACCTTCGCGCTGGCGCTGCTGGTCGCCTTCCTCATCGAGCTGATGCGGCGGCAGCCGTTCAACGCGCGCAGCGCCGGCGCCGGGCTGCTGCTGGGCCTGTGCAACTTCGGCAATATCCTGTTCTACCTGCGCGCGCACCGCGCGCTGCCGGACAGTCCCTCGCTGGTGTTTGCCAGCATGAATCTCGGCGTGGTGGCGCTGGGCGCCTTGGTCGGGGTGCTGGCCTTCCGCGAGCGGCTGGGCCGCGCCGGCAGCCTCGGCGTGGCGCTGGCGCTGGTGGCCATCCTGATGTTGACCCGCGCTTGACGTCGATCAGGCATCGACCGGACGCGGGCAAGTGCGTTCCCTAAACTGTCCGCATGAGCACGCATCCCGATTTCGACGCCGTCCGCGACTACCTGCGCAACCTGCAGGAGCGCATCTGTACCGCCATCGAAGCCGCCGACGGCGGCGCGCGGTTCCGCGAGGATCTGTGGCAGCGTCCGGAAGGCGGCGGTGGGCGCACCCGCGTGCTGCGCGACGGCGCGGTGTTCGAACAGGCCGGGATCGGGTTCTCGGATGTCTCGGGCACCCAGTTGCCGCCCTCGGCCACCGCGGCGCGGCCCGAGCTGGCCGGGGCCTCGTGGCGCGCGGTGGGCGTGTCGCTGGTGTTCCATCCGCGCAATCCCTACCTGCCGACCACCCACGCCAACGTCCGCCACTTCACCGCCCTGCGCGACGGCCAGACCGTGGCTTGGTGGTTCGGCGGCGGCTTCGACCTGACGCCGTTCTATCCGTTCGACGAGGACGTGCGGCACTGGCACCTGGTGGCGCGCGCGCTGTGCGAGCCGTTCGGCGGGCAGGCGCGCTACGACGCGCACAAGAAGTGGTGCGACGACTATTTCTTCCTGAAGCACCGGGACGAAACCCGCGGCGTGGGCGGCTTGTTCTTCGACGACCTGCACGGCGACTTCGACGACTGCTTCGGCTACCTGCGCGCGGTTGGCGATGGCTTCCTCGATGCCTATCTGCCGATTGTCGAGCGCCGCAAGCACACGCCGCATGGCGAGCGCGAGCGCCAGTTCCAGCTATACCGGCGCGGCCGCTACGTGGAGTTCAACCTGGTGTTCGATCGCGGCACGCTGTTCGGTTTGCAATCCGGCGGGCGCACCGAGTCGATCCTGATGAGCCTGCCGCCGCTGGCGCGCTGGGAATACGGCTACGTGCCCGAGGCGGGCAGCGCCGAGGCGCGGCTGGCCGACTACCTGCGTCCGCGCGACTGGCTTTCCGGCAAGTAAGGTGCCCGCAGGTTTCCCCCTGTAGCGAAATCAAGGAGGAAGCAGCGAGCGCAGCTTGCTGCCGGGGGACATTCGCGGAAGGGGGAAGCCTGCGGGCACAACGCGACAAGTCCATTCGACGTCGGCGCCGGGCGCCGACGCTCAGGGCGAACGGTTTCCGGTTGACCCTGCCGGCGTGCTCGTCAATCCCGCACCAGGGTGGATTTTCCGAACAGGCTTTCCACCAGATCGACGGCCAGTTTCGCGGTCATGTTGCGGCGGTCGAGCGCCGGGTTGATCTCGACCAGGTCGAGCGAAGCCAGTCGGCCGCAGTCGGCGATCATCTCCATGATCAGCTGCGCTTCGCGATAGTTGACGCCGCCGGGAACGCGGGTGCCGGTACCGGGCGCGATCGGCGGATCGAGCATGTCGACGTCGAAGCTGACGTGCAGGTGGGTGTTTTCATCCATGCCGTCCAACGCGTCCTCCATCGAGCGGCGGATGCCGACCTCGTCGATGTAGCGCATGTCGTAGATGTCCAGACCCTGACTTTGCACCAGCCGCTTCTCTTCGGGATCGACCGAACGGATGCCGATCTGGCGGATCTGGTCCGGGGACAGCTGCGGCGCCGGGCCGCCCAGCGTGGTCAGCGATTCCGGGCCGAGGCCGCACAGGCAGGCCACCGGCATGCCGTGGATGTTGCCGCTGGGCGTGATCTCGCGGGTGTTGAAATCGGCGTGGGCGTCCAGCCACAGCACCCGCAGGGCCTTGCCGGTGGCGCGGCAATGCGCGGCCACCGCCGAGATCGAGCCGATGGCGAGGCAGTGGTCGCCGCCCATCAGGATCGGCAGGCGTCCGGCCTGCAGCTCGCGGGCGCTGGCCTCGAACACGGCGCGGTTCCACGCCTCGACCTCGGGCAGGTGGCGGTAGCCATCGGACGGCGGGGTTTGCGGATTGGCCGGACCGCTGACGTCGCCGACATCGCGCACATCGACGCCGCGTCCGGCGATCGCCTTGACCAGACCGGCCACGCGCAGCGCTTCCGGTCCCATCGAGGCCCCGCGCAGGGAGGCGCCGATATCGGTGGGCACGCCGAAGACGGAAACGGGGGGATAGCTGCGGGTCATTGCGAACTCCGGTCGTGGGGTCAGCGCGCGCGGGCACGGAGGTGGTGCCGCTTGTCCGAATCGAACGGACGACCTGCTGTTTACAAGGCAGCTGCTCTACCAACTGAGCTAAAGCGGCGCGAGCGGGGATTCTAGCAGGGGCTGCCGCGCCCGCCGCCCGCGTCACTGCATCAGCTTGCAGTCCAGCGCCTTCGATGGCGCGATCTGCGCCACCCGCGCCTGGCCCATGCCGGTTGGCAGGCGCGCGTTGAGCCAGATCCGCGGCGCTCCGCTGCCGCGCGCCTCGACCATGGCCTCTATGCCCTTGCCGCGCAGTTCCTCGGCCCGCCGATGCGCGCCGGCTTCGCTGCTGAAACGGCCCAGCGCGATCCGGTTGGCCTGGTCGCCCGAGTTCATCACGAACACGTCGTCGATGCCCTGCGCCTTGAGCTTGCCCGCCAGTTCGACCGCATCGGCGCGGCTGGGCTGCGCCGGCAGGAACACGTTCCAGCCGCTGGACGCGCCGGAGCGATCTTCGAAAGGTACGGCCTCCGCCCCGATCGCGACCAGCGCATCGCGGGCGCCGTTGCGTGCGGACGGTCCGGCGAATGGGCCGAAGCGCAGACAGAGGCCGGCAGCTGCGTGCGCCGCCGCAGCAGACCCGGTCGCGGGCGTCGTCGCTGCAGGCCGCGCTTCTTCGAGCAACTGCAATTGCGGCGCATGCAGCGGCGCCGGCGTGGCCGCACGTGGGTGTGGCCCGACCGCCCACCACGCGGCGGCGCTCAGGTTCAGCATGACCAGGATGACGAGTGCGGCGCGCAGCAGCATCGCGACAGTTTAGCGAAGCAGGGGCCGGGCTGGCCGAAGTCGGCGGTCAGCCCAGGCGCAGCGCCCGCCAGCGCGCCAGACCGTTCAGGACGGCATCGGGCACCCATCGATGCTCGGGCAGGCGTGCGCGCAGCGGCTGCGCGCCGCCGCCGTGCAGGCACAGGGCCGGCGCGACGCCAAGGCGCTCCTGCGCCTGCCGCAGGCTCTGTTCGACCAGCGCCAGCGCGGCGCCTTCGCAGCCCGAGGCCAGCGCGTGATCGGTATCGTCGGCGAACGCCGCATACCGTCCGCCGGTTTCCGGGAGGTGCGGCGCCCGCGCGTGCAGGCTTGCCCGCATCAGCTCCGGCGCGGGCGCGATGCGTCCGCCCAGATGGCGGCCCGTCGCATCCACCAGATCCACGGTCAGCGCGGTGCCGACGCCGACCACCAGCAAGGGTTCGCGGCCGCACAGCCCGAGCATCGCCAGGAAACGATCGACGCCCAGATGCTCCGGCCGCGGGTAGGCGATCCGCAGCGGCCCGAGCGTCGGTTCGGTCCGCACCCGGTGCAGCCGCCGAAAGCGCTGCGCCAGCGCCAGCAGCAGTGCGATGGTGCGCTCCAGCGACGCCACGCTGGCCACGCAGACGACCTCGCCCTGTGGCAGGCCGGCCAGCCAGTCGTCGCGGTCGCAGGCCACCGCCGTCACCTCGCCCACGCCGCCGTCCGCGTCCAGCGCGGCCCACTTCAGGCGGGTGTTGCCCAGGTCGAACATCCAGAAGCTCATGCACGCACACTCACGTCGCCGGCGTGGATGCGGCGCTCATGGCCGTCGGCATCGCGCACGCGCAGCGCGCCGTCCGCGGCGATGCCCAGCGTCTGCGCGCTCCAGCGCTGCGCGTCCTCGTGCACCTCGACTGCGCGCCCGGCCAACGCGTCGAGCCGCTGGTAGCGCGTCAGGAACGGTTCCAGCCCTTCGCGTTCGAAGACATCCAGCGCCGGCAGCAGGTGCGCCAGCAGGGCTCCGGCCAGCGGACCGCGCGCCGGTGGCCAAGGCGCCAGACCGACGAGGTCGATCCACGGCTGGTCGATCGCCTGCGTGGATTCCGGCGGCATTCGCACGTTCAATCCCAGCCCGACGACGGCCCGGCAGAGTCCGGCCGTTTCGCCGCCGCCTTCGACCAGCAGCCCACCGAGTTTGTGCAGCGCCTCACCCCGCGCCACGACCAGATCATTCGGCCATTTCAGGCGCACCGAACCGAAGCCCTGCGCATGCAGCGCCTCGCAGACGGCGACGCCGGCGGCCAGGCTCAGTCCGGCCAGCCGCGCCAGCCCGCCGTGAAACCCGCGCGCCAGCGACAGATAGACGTGCGCGGCCAGAGGTGAAGCCCACTGGCGTCCACGCCGCCCGCGGCCGCCGGTCTGGCGTTCGGCCAGCAGCACCGCGCAGCTGTGCGCCGGAGTGGCGCGTCGCAGCAGTTCGCTGTTGGTCGAATCGATCGACCAGAGCACGTCCAGTTCGGTCACGTCCTTGCGCAGCTCGACCGGCAGCGCCGCGCGGATTGCGTTGGCGTCGAGCAGGTCGAGCGGCTGTGCAAGCGAATAGCCCTCGCGCACATGGGCCCGGATGGCGACCCCGGCCTCGCGCAGCGCGACGATCCGTTTCCACACCGCAGCGCGGGTCAACCCCAGTTCGCGCGCCAGTGCGGTGCCGGCCACCGGCCCGTCGGCCAGCCGCAGCAGCAGGGCGCGCTCCTCGCCGGCGCTCACGAACGCGCCCGCCCGCGGCGCCAGAATCGCGCGCCTTCGAAGCGCAGTTCGCTGCCCTGCCACAGCCGCTGCAGGTTGGCGCGATGGGTGAAGGCGATGAACAGCGAAAACACGATGCAATAACCCAGCGGGCCGGCGTCCGGCGCCAGCAGCCAGGCCCACAGCGTCAGGCTGGCGGCGGCGATCACGGTCGCCAGCCCGACGTAGCCGCTGGCGACCAGCACCAGCGCCCACAGCCCGACCAGCAGCGGCACCACCAGCGGCCACAGCACCAGCAGGCCGCCAACGCCCGCGCCCGCACCCTTGCCGCCGCGGAAGCCGTGCCACAGTGGCCAGACGTGGCCGACCATCGCCGCCAGCAGCGCCGCCCACGCCCAGTCCGGCGCGAAGCGCAGCGCCAGCCATGCGGACAGCGCGCCCTTGCCGAGGTCGATGGCCACCGCGCCGAGCGCGAAGCGCAGCCCCTGGGTGCGAAACGCGTTGGTGCCGCCGGCGTTGCCGCTGCCTTGGGTGCGCACGTCCACCCCACGCAGCCGACCGAGCAGCAGGCTGCCCGACAGCGAGCCAAGCAGGTAGGCGGCCAGCAGGACGCCGAGGGCGAGTGCGGCGGGTGGAAGCGAAACGGGCATCGACGAATCCGCAAAACGGGCAGGGCGATGATACGCAGGCTCCGCCATCGCCGTCCGCTACGGCGCCGGCTGCAGTCCGGCCACCAGCGTGCCCGGGCCGGCATGGGCACCGATCGCCGGGCCGATGTCGACCAGATGCGCTTCATCGATCTCAAGCCGCGTCCGCAGCGCCGCCAGCAGGCGCTGGCCATCGGCCAGGGCATCGGCATGGCCGACGATCAATCGCCAGCGCGCGGCGCCCTTCGCCCGTCGCGCCACGTAGCGGGCGAACGCCTCCGGTGCCTGCCGGCGTGCGAACAGGCCGCCCGCCACCTTGAGCACGCCGCGTTCGTGGATCGCCGCCACCGGGGTCAGCCCGCTCCAGCGCACCACCGGCCCGGCCCAGCGCGGGATGCGGCCGCCGCGCACCGCATGCGAGATGTCGCGCGCCATCGCGAAGGTCAGCGTCAGCGGCCGCAGGCGGATCAATTCCTCCTCGATCGCGGCCAGCGCGGCGCCCTGCGCCGCCAGCTCGCCGGCCCGCCACGCCAGCAGCGCCTGCCCGGCGGTGACGTGGCCGCTGTCGAAGCACAGCAGCGGCTTGCGCTGCCCGCGCGCCGCCGTCTCGGCCGACTGCAGGGTGCCCGAGAGCGGCCGCGACAGGCCGACGTAGACCGCGGCCGGCTGGCAGGCCAGCACGTGCTCGAAGGTGCGGCGGAAGTCGCCCGGCGGCGGCTGGCTGGTCCTGGGCAGGGTGCGGCTGGCGGCCATGCGGCGATAGAACTCGTCGACGCCCAGCCCGAGGCGGTCGAGGTAGTCGCGGCCGTCGAGGCTCACCCGCACCGGCACCACGTGGATGTTGCAGCGCTCGGCCAGCGCGTCGGGCAGGTCGGAGGCGCTGTCGGTGATGACGGCGACCTGCGATGGCTGTTCGGTCGCGCGCTGCTGGCGCAGCATGTCGTCGGCCTTCATCGCCTGCAGCTGGCCGAATGCCGCAGCGGCATCGAACAGGCGCTGCGGCTGGCCGATGTGGCCGTGCACGCGCACCCGGCTGGCACTGCCGGCGACCACCAGCGAATCGGCCCCCTGCGCTTCCAGCGCGGCGCGCAGCGCGTCGCGGTCGATCGCCTGGCCGAGGAGCAGACATTCGCTGCAGTAGCGGCGCTGGGGATCGACGGCCTCGTGCGCGTGTGCGCCGACGTGCACGTCGGGGGCCACGCTCGCCGCGAGCCCGCGCCCGGCGCGCAGCGCGCGCGGGCCGCTTGCCGCGTACTCGGCGATGCCCTCCAGCCACAGCACGAAGCCGCGGGCACCGGCGTCGACCACCCCGGCGCGCGCTAGCACCGCCATCTGGCCGGTGGTGGCATCCAGCGCCGCCCGCGCCTGCGCCAGTCCGGCGTCGAACACTTCAGCCGGTGTGCCGGCTGCCTGCCGGGCGCGCTCCTCCAGCGCACGGGCGAAAGCCTCGATCACGGTCAGGATGGTGCCCTCGACCGGCCGTGCCAGTGCGGCCCGCGCGCTCACGGCACCGCGCCGCGCCGCCGCGACCAGGTCATCGACATCCAGCACCGGCCGCTGCCGGATGCGCTCGCCGAGACCGACCAGGAATTGCGCCATGATCGCGCCCGAGTTGCCGCGCGCGCCGTCGATCGCGTCCTCCCCGACCTGCGCCAGCAGTTCGTTGACGCGCCGGCTGCGCCGGCTCAGCGCGCCGTGCAGGATCGCACCCAGGGTCGAGGCGAGGTTGTTGCCGGTATCGCCGTCGGCGACCGGAAACACGTTGATGCGGTTGAGCTCGTCACTGGCGGCGATCACCCGCCGCGCGCCGACGATCAGCGCCCGCCGCAGCGCGGCAGCGGATACGGTGGAGGACAAAGGCGCAGCCAGCACGGCGTCACTCATGCAGAAAGTGTGCCGACCTGGGTGCAAACCCGCTTGCTGCAATGCAGCATCAACGTCGTGCGTTTCACGCTATAGTCCTTTGTGGAGTCGTGTCGATGTGACCCGGCCCACCGCCGCGGTGACCGCCATGCGCCCACGCCAGACGCTTTGCCTGCTCGTCTTTCTCGCCCTGCTTGGCTTGGGCGGTCAGGCGGCTGCGCGCGAGCCGCAGCGCGTGGCTCCCGAAGCCAGCGACTCGGCTGACGCCGCCAGTGTGCAGGGCGAGCGTGGTTTCGAAGGCGACATCGACGGCGCGGTTGCGGCCTCGCACGCGGGGCAGCGCGCCGCCAGGCCCGCTGCGCGGACGGCGACTCCGGCACCGACACGGTCCAGCAGCGACGCCCGGATCCTGCCATCGCGTTTCCACAGCTTCCTGCCCGGCATGTTCCGCTGACGCGTGATCTGGCCGTTTTCGCGTCACCCGATTGCGCAAGCCCCGATCGATCCCGCCCGCCTTCGACAGGCGGGCGCCGGCCTGCCGTGGCTGCGTGGGCTGGACTCGGTGCGACTGGAGCGGCTGAACGCGCTTGCTGCGCGTTTCGTTTCCGAGAAAACGATCACCCCGGTGCACGATCTGCAGTTGAACGAAGTCCAGCGGCTGCGGCTGGCCCTGCTGTGCTGTTTGCCGCTGCTGGAATTCGGCGGCGATGGCCTGCGCGGCTGGAGCGAGCTGATCGTCTATCCGGGCGCTTTTCGCGTCCGCCACCAGCGGTTCGACGACCACGGCGTTGCGCACGAAGACGTGGAGGATCTCGCCGGCGAGGCCTGGGAGCGCGGTCCGGTGATCCTGTCCTGGGCCGATGTGCGCGCCGACATTGCCGAGCCGTTCGAGGGCTACTGCGTGGCGGTGCACGAGATCGCGCACAAGCTTGATGCGCTGGACGGCGGTATGGACGGCACCCCGCCGTTGCCGCAGGCGTGGCGCAGGCAGTGGGTGTCCGATTTCCAGCGCGCCTTCGATGCGCTGTGCGCGCAGGTCGATGCCGGACGCGAAACCGCCATCGACCCCTACGCCGGCGAATCGCCGGAAGAGTTCTTCGCGGTGTGCAGCGAATACCATTTCTCCGCGCCCGCGCTCCTGCACGCGGCGTGCCCCGCCGTGGCCGCCCACCTGGCGCGCTTCTACGGCGCGCCGCCCTTCGCGCACTGACGCTCACGGTCCGCCCGGAAGTTCGACCTCGAAACGCGCGCCGCCGCGCTCTTCGGAACGCCCGACCCGCAGTTCGCCGCGGTAGGCGCGGATGATGTCCTGCACGATGGCCAGACCGATGCCGTGGCCCTGCACGCGCTCGTCGCCGCGCACGCCGCGCTGCAGCACCCTGGCGATCTTGTCTTCGGCGATGCCGGGGCCGTCGTCTTCCACCACGATGCGCAGTCCGGGCCGGCGCCCGGCGATCGGAGCGACTTCGGTGATCGTCAGCAGCACGCGGGCCTGCGCCCACTTGAAGGCGTTTTCCAGCAGGTTGCCGAGCAGCTCCTGCAGGTCGCCGACTTCGCCGTGGAAGCGCGCTTCGGGCGCGATCTCGAATTCGCACAGCACGCCGCGTCCGGCGTAGACCTTTTCCAGCCCGACCACGATCTGCTCGGCGTAAGGCTCGATCTCGATCGGCGCCGCGTACAGCGCGTGCCCGGTGCGCGCCGCGCGGGCGAGCTGGTAGGAGACGAGGTCGCTCATCCGCCGCACCTGCGCGTCCACTTCCTGCCGCAGTTCGGCCTCGCTTCCTTCCGCGTCCAGCCGCGCGCGCAGCACCGCCAGCGGCGTCTTCAGGCTGTGGGCGAGATCGGCCATGGTGTTGCGCTGGTGCTCGAGGTTTTCGCGCTCGCTCTGGATGAAGGCGTTGATGCTCTCGGTCAGGGGCTCCAGCTCGCGCGGATGGGCCTCGCTCATGCCCGCGGCGGAACCGGCCTGCACGCGTTTGAGTTCGTCGATCACGTCGCGCAGCGGCCGCAGGCTCCAGCCCAGGACCACGGTCTGCAACAGCAGCAGCACGGCGCCGGCGCCGCCGAGATAGCCCCACAGCGCCGCCCGGAAGGTGGCCATCTGGTCGGCCAGGGCGGACGCGTCTTCGAGGACATAGACGGTATAGGGAATTTCCTTGTCGCCGTTGGCGCTGATCCATGCCAGCCCGTAGCCGTAGCGATAGACCATGCCCTGGTCGCCGTTGATCCGGGTCATCGGCAGCGGGCCGTCGAACTGGCGGGTGCCGGGGGCGAGCAGGGGGCCCTGCGGCAGCCGGGGACCCTGCGCCGAATCCGATTCCCAGTGCACGGACTGGAGCACGATCTGCGCGTACAGGCCGCTGCCGGGGCGCATGAAGCGCGGGTCGGGTGCGACCCAGGGGGGGATCACGCTGCCGTCGCGCGCGAAGTCACTGCCGGCATAGGCCAAGGCATAGCTGTGCAGGCGCTCGCGCAGCCCGTTTTCCGCGGTGTTCTGGAAGGCGTGGTCGAGCGCGAAGCCGGCCAGCGCGAGAAAGGCGATCAGGCCGAAGCTGGCGGCCCACAGCTGGCGGGAGCGCAGCGAACGCGGTTGGGCGATCCGCAGCCGGCGCCGGCGTGGCGGCGTGGCCTCAGGATCGGGCAGTGCGGCAGCCATGCCCGGCACCGACCCTGCGCTTGATGCGTCCGCAGGTCATTCGCCGCTGCGGGCGATCGCGAACCGGTAGCCGCGGCCGCGCACGGTTTCGATCGGCTTGAGGGTGCCGTCCGGATCGAGCTTCTTGCGCAAGCGGCCGATGAAGACTTCCAGCACGTTGGAATCGCGGTCGAAGTCCTGCTGGTAGATGTGCTCGGTCAGGTCGGCCTTCGAGACCAGCTCGCCGGCGTGCATCATCAGGTATTCGAGCACCTTGTACTCGTAGCTGGTCAAGTCGACATTGGCGCCGTTCACGCTGACCGTCTGCGCGGCCAGGTCCAGCAGCACCGGCCCGCATTCCAGGCTTGGCTTGCTCCAGCCGGCGGCGCGGCGCACCAGCGCGTTGAGCCGCGCCAGCAGTTCCTCGACGTGGAAAGGCTTGACCAGATAATCGTCGGCGCCCTGGCGCAGGCCCTCGACCTTGTCCTGCCAGCTCGAACGCGCGGTCAGGATCAGCACCGGGAATTTCTTGCCTTCGCTGCGCAGCGCCTTGATCAGGTCGATGCCGCTCATCCGGGGCAGGCCCAGATCGATGATGCCGAGGTCGAACGGCACCTCGCGGCCCATGTACAGGCCTTCCTCGCCATCCTGCGCCGCGTCCACCGCGAAGCCTTCGCGCTTGAGGCGCGCGGCCAGAGTTTCGCGCAACGGCGCTTCGTCTTCCACCAGAAGGATACGCATGCCAGCTCCCCGAATGGCGCGCCGCCCGGCGGCGCGATCAATCAATTGTCGTCGTCGTCACCGCGCTGCGGCTGGGCCGACCGGCGGTCCCCGCTGCGCGAATCCTGCATGTATTCCCGCACCCGGCCGCGGTCGTCGACCACCTTGACCCGATGCATGTCGCGGCCGTCGTACTGCACGCGCTCGACCGAAAGCACTTCGCCGCGGGTGTCCCGCTCGATCCGGCGAACTGCGTCGGACGCGCTGTCGCGGCGCTGCTGGCGGCGCAGGAAGTCCTCGTTCGCGCCTTGCTGCGATGGCGCCTGTTGCTGCGGCTGCATCCACGGCGGCGGTTGGCCGCGGTCGCCGTTGCGGGCCTGCGGATACGGCGGTGCCTGCTGTGCCAGCGCGGCCGGCACCGCACCCAGCAGGGCGAGGGCGACGAAGCTCGACAGGGCGCGTGGACGGCAGGACATGGGTTGCGTGTATCCAGAATCTTGGTGCGGGGCCATTCTTGGCGCCGCGGAGTGAATCCGCCCTGAAGTCTAGCGCAGGCCATGACCCGCCATTCAGGTCGGTGCGAAGCGTATTCGTGATGCCGGTCTCAGAAAATCTCGCTCACGCAGCAGCGCAGCGAGCCGCCGGCCGCCTCGATGGCGTCCAGTTCAACGGTTTCCACGCGGAAGCCGGCGTCTTCCAGCACCCTGCGATGCGCGGGCGCCAGCGCACGGCCGGCGCCCGCGCTCATCCACGCCACGTCGTCACTGACCGCGATGCAGTTGCCGACGAAGGCCGCGTGCTCGGCCTCGCTGCACAGCACCGCGTGCGGGGCGTACAGCGCGGCGATGGTCTCGGCGACGGACGGCTCGGCGAAGCCCTTCGGGCAGGCCACCACGGCGCGGCCGGCCAGCACCGCCAGCACCACGTTGGTGTGGTACTCGCCGGGCGCCAGATCGAACAGCAGCGTCGCGCGCAGGCCGAAGGCCGCGTGCATCAGGCGGGCGCCGTCCTCGTCGCAGCGCTCGGACAGGCCGCAGAAACCGAGGCCGCGGGCGCGGTCGATCACCAGAGAGCCGGTCAGCTCGCAGGGATGCGTCTGAGCATCCAGCGCGACCTCCTCATAGCCCAGCACGTCGCGGAAAAACCCGCGGATGTCGTCGCGCGCGGCCTCGCGCCGGCGCACTTCGTGGCGCATGCGGCCGACGATGGCGCAGCCGGCGGTGGTGCCGTATACGTTGTTGGGAAACAGCGCGTCTGGCGTGTCCTGGCGGCCGGCAAAGCAGATCGCCGGCACCTGCGCGGACAGCGCGCGGTGCAGGTCGCGGTGCTGCTGCGAGGCGCGAACCGGGTCGAACGCCGCCGCGTCGGCCATGTAGGTGTTGTCCTGCGCCGACTGCTCGGCGAGCGCAAAGCCGTCGGGTGCGATCAGGAATACGGCGCGCGCGGTGGCCGGGCCGAAGTCGGTGGGCGTCTGCCGGAACAGTTCGGAAAAGGCTGCGGCATCACGTGTGATCATGCAGGGCAGGCTCTCGTTCGGTGAGGGACAGGGCGCGCTCGACCAGCGACCAGTCGGCGCCGGGCTTGTGCGCGCCCTCGCTCAGGGTCTGGCGAAACGCGCGCCCGCCGGGCTGGCCGGAAAACAGCCCGAGCAGGTGGCGCGTAATGTGCTTGAGAAACACCCCGCGCGCCAGCTGCGATTCGACATAGGGCCGATAGGCGCGCAGCAGGTCGCCGCGCGATCGTTGCACGCCGCCGAACCAGCGCACCGACAGTTCGTGCAGCAGGTACGGCGTGTGATACGCGGCGCGGCCGAGCATCGCGCCATCGACGTGCTCCAGATGCGCGGTCGCCTCGTCGGCATCGGCGATCCCGCCGTTGACCACCACCCGCAAGTCCGGGCGCTCGCGCTTGAGCCGGTACGCCCAGTCGTAGCGCAGCGGCGGCACCTCGCGGTTCTCCTTCGGACTCAGTCCTTTCAGCCAGGCGTTGCGCGCATGCACCACGAACATCCGGCAACCCGCCTCGGCGATGGTGTCGATGAAGCGCAGGAAATGCGTGAACTCGTGATCGTCGTCCACCCCGAGCCGGCACTTCACGGTGACGGGCACCTCCGGCACCGCCGCGATCATCGCCGCCACCGACTCGGCCACCAGCGCCGGTTCACGCATCAGGCAGGCGCCGAAGCGTCCGGCCTGCACGCGATCGGACGGGCAGCCGCAGTTGAGGTTGATCTCATCAAAGCCCCAGTCCGCCGCGATCCGCGCCGCCTGCGCCAGCAGCGCCGGCTCGCTGCCGCCCAACTGCAACGCCACCGTATGCTCGCACGGATCCATTGCCAGCAGCCGCGCGCGATCCCCCAGCACCACCGCGTTGGCATGCACCATCTCGCTATACAGCCGCGCATGCGGCGCCAGCACGCGATGGAACACGCGGCAATGCGAATCCGTCCAGTCCATCATCGGGGCGACGGACAGCTTCAATTCCGCAGAGGCGATCACGGGCGAGGCGGGCATAGCCGCGCATTGTACGGAGCACAGGCGGGTGCGATGCGAGACAATGCGCCATTCGCTACGCCACGACCTTCGCCAAGATGAACACCCGCTACCGCAAACGCCTGCCCAGAACCGACCTGGACTTTTTCGACGCCCGCGCGGCGGTTGAGGCAATCAAGCCCGGCGCCTGGGGCGGCCTGCCCTACACCGCACGGGTGCACGCCGAGAACATCGTGCGCAAGGCCGAGCCGGCGCGGATCGACGATTTCCTGACGCAGCTGATCGAACGCCGCCGCGACATGGACTTTCCGTGGTTCCCGGCGCGGGTGGTGTGCCATGACATCCTCGGCCAGACCGCGCTGGTGGATCTGGCGGGGCTGCGCGAGGCGATTGCCGCACAGGGCGGCGATCCGGCGCAGGTCAATCCAGTCGTGCCGGTGCAGTTGATCGTGGACCACTCGCTGGCGGTGGAAGCGCCCGGCTTCGACAAGGAGGCGTTCGCGAAAAACCGCGCCATTGAAGACCGTCGCAACGCCGACCGCTTCGACTTCATCGAATGGACGCGGCTGGCGTTCGACAACGTGGACGTGATCCCGGCCGGCAACGGGATCATGCATCAGATCAATCTGGAAAAAATGTCGCCGGTGGTCTACGTCCGCGATGGCGTGGCGTTCCCCGACACCTGCGTCGGCACCGATTCACACACGCCGCACGTGGACGCGCTGGGGGTGATTGCCGTCGGCGTGGGCGGGCTGGAAGCGGAAAGCGTGATGCTGGGCAATCCGTCGTGGATGCGCCTGCCCGACATCGTCGCGGTGGAACTGACCGGCAAACCGGGCGCGGGCATCACCGCCACCGACGTGGTGCTGGCGCTGACCGAATTCCTGCGCCAGCAGAAGGTAGTCGGTGCGTATCTGGAGTTCCGCGGCGAAGGTGCCGCTGCGCTGACGATTGGCGATCGCGCCACCATTTCCAACATGGCCCCGGAATACGGCGCCACCGCAGCGCTGTTTTTCATCGACGACAACACCCTCGATTACCTGCGCCTGACCGGGCGCGACGATGCGCAGGTGGCGCTGGTCGAAACCTACGCCCGACACTGCGGCTTCTGGGCCGACGATCTGCGCGACGCGCAGTACGAGCGCACCCTGCATTTCGATCTGTCCAGTGTCACGCGCACGCTGGCCGGCCCCAGCAATCCGCATCGGCGCCTGCCGGTGACGGCGCTGGCCGAACGCGGCATCGCCGACGAGGCCAAGCTCGACGCCGCGCAGCGGGACGAGGCGCGCGGCCTGATCCCCGATGGCGCCGTCATCATCGCCGCCATCACCTCCTGCACCAACACCTCCAACCCGCGCAACGTGATCGCCGCCGCACTGCTGGCGCGCAACGCCAACGCGCGCGGGCTGACCCGCAAACCGTGGGTGAAGACCTCGCTGGCGCCCGGCTCGAAAGCGGTGCAGCTGTATCTGGAAGAAGCGAACCTGCTGCCCGAGCTCGAACAGCTGGGCTTCGGCATCGTCGGTTTCGCCTGCACCACCTGCAACGGCATGAGCGGCGCGCTGGATCCGGTGATCCAGAAGGAAGTGATCGAGCGCGACCTGTACGTGACGGCGGTGCTGTCGGGCAACCGCAATTTCGACGGCCGCATCCACCCCTACGCCAAGCAGGCGTTCCTGGCCTCGCCACCGCTGGTGATCGCCTACGCCATCGCCGGCACGGTGCGCTTCGACATCGAAAAGGACGTGCTGGGCCTCGACCACGACGGCCATCCCGTGCGGCTGAAGGACATCTGGCCCGGCGATGCCGAAATCGACGCGGTGGTACGCGCCAGCGTCAAGCCGGAACAGTTCCGCCGCATCTACGAGCCGATGTTCGCCACGCGCGCCAAAACCAGCGCCAAGCCGCTGTACGACTGGCGCCCGATGAGCACCTACATCCGCAACCCGCCGTACTGGGAAGGCGCGCTGGCCGGCGAGCGCACGCTGACGCACATGCGCCCGCTGGCGGTGCTGGGCGACAACATCACCACCGACCACCTGTCGCCGAGCAATGCGATCCTGCCGACCAGCGCCGCCGGCGAATATCTGGCGAAGATGGGCCTGCCGGAAGAGGACTTCAATTCCTACGCCACTCACCGCGGCGACCACCTGACCGCGCAGCGCGCCACCTTCGCCAACCCCAAGCTCATCAACGAAATGGCGGTGGTGGACGGCGAGGTGAAGCAGGGCTCGCTGGCCCGCGTCGAACCGGAAGGCGAGGTGATGCGCATGTGGGAGGCGATCGAAACCTACATGCAGCGCAGGCAGCCGCTGTGCATCATCGCCGGCGCCGATTACGGCCAGGGCTCATCGCGCGACTGGGCGGCCAAGGGCGTGCGGCTGGCCGGCGTGGAAGCCATCGTCGCCGAAGGGTTCGAGCGCATCCATCGCCAGAATCTGGTCGGCATGGGCGTGCTGCCGCTGCAGTTCCAGCCCGGCACCACCCGCAAGACCCTGGCCATCGACGGCAGCGAAACCTTCAGCGTGCGCGGCACGCCCGCCCCCGGCGGCGCGCTGACGCTGCTGGTCGAACGCCGCAACGGCGAGCAGGTCGAAGTTCCCGTCACCTGCCGGCTGGATTCCGACGACGACGTGACGACCTACCAGGCCGGCGGCATCCTGCCGCGCTTCGCGCAGGATTTCATCGCGGCGAAAGCGGCGGCGTGATGTTCCTTCTCCCCGCTGCGCGGGGAGGTGTTCCCGAGCGGCTGCGGCCTGCGCCGGGTCGAATTTTCCTTCTCCCCGCTGCGCGGGGAGAAGAGCCTGCCCCCGCGAAGGCGGGGGGGCCCGAAGGGCGGATGAGGGGGCGCTTGCGCACCATTCCCGGTCGGCGCACACTTCAATGGCAAACTTTGCCATAGGAGCCGACATGGCCACCATGAACATCTCCCTGCCCGACGAGCTCAAGCAGTTCGTCGACCAGCAGGTCGCCGCAGGCGCCTACGGCTCCAGCAGCGAATTCCTGCGCGAGTTGATTCGCAAACAGCGCGACGTGGAAAAACTGCGCCAAATGCTGCTGGATGGCGCCAATTCCGGGCCGGCCACGCCAATGGAACCGGATTTCTTCGACAAGATGCGCGAACGCGCCCATGCAAGGACTGCCGGCTAGTGAAGCCGCTGCAATGGCATCCGCTCGCGAGGCTTGATGCCGATGAAGCTGCGGACTGGAACGCCGCACAAGGCGGTTTGGCGTTGGAACTCCGATTCATTCAGTCCCTGGACACCGCCATTGCACAGGTCGCCGACCAGCCCGGCATGGGAGCACCACGCTATGCCGATGTGTTGAAACTGCGCGGCCTGCGCTTCTGGCCGCTCAAGGGTTTCCCGTACCTGGTCTTCTATCTGGAACGCAACGCGCACATCGACATCTGGCGCGTGCTGCACGCGCAGCGCGACATTCCGGTGTGGATGGGGGAGAGTCTCGAATGAGCCGGCACAATGACAACGACCGCCTCGACGCCGACACTCCACCCTTCAACGTGCGATAGCCACACGAGACAAGCGCCCCCATGCGTATCAGGGAAAGCACCATCGAGCAGGAGTTGATCGAGAAACTCGGCGAGCTCAAGTACGTTCTGCGCCCGGACATCCACGACCGCGCGGCGCTGGAACGCAACTTCCGCGAGAAATTCGAGGCCCTGAACCGTGTCCGCCTGACGGATGCAGAGTTCCAGCGCCTTCTTGAGGAAATTGTCACCCCCGACGTGTTCAAGGCCGCGCAAGTCCTGCGCCATCGCAACGCCTTCACCCGCGACGACGGCACGCCGCTCAACTACACGCTGGTGAACATCAACGACTGGTGCAAGAACGATTTCGAGGTCGCCAGCCAGCTGCGCATCAACACCGACTACAGCCACCACCGCTACGACGTGATCCTGTTGATCAACGGTGTGCCCATCGTGCAGATCGAGCTGAAGACACTGGGCATCAACCCGCGCCGCGCCATCGAGCAGATCGTCGAGTACAAGAACGATGTCGGCAACGGCTACACGCGCACCCTGTTGTGCTTCATCCAGCTGTTCATCGTCAGCAACCGCGACTCCACCTACTACTTCGCCAACAACAACGCGCGGCATTTCAGCTTCAACGCCGACGAGCGCTTCCTGCCCATCTACCAGTACGCCGCGCCGGACAACGGCAAGATCACCGGCCTGGACGCCTTTGCCGATGCCTTCCTGCCCAAGTGCACGCTCGGGCAGATGGTCAGCCGCTACATGGTGCTGGTGGCCAGCGAGCAGAAGCTGTTGATGATGCGGCCCTACCAGATCTACGCGGTCAAGAACATCGTCGAGTGCATCGACAAGAACCTCGGCAACGGCTACATCTGGCACACCACCGGCAGCGGCAAAACGCTCACCAGCTTCAAGGCCTCGACCCTGCTCAAGGCCAATCCCGCCATCGAGAAATGCCTGTTCGTGGTGGACCGCAAAGATCTGGATCGCCAGACCCGCGAGGAGTTCAACCGATTCCAGGAGGGCTGCGTCGAGGAGAACACCAATACCGGTGCCCTCGTGCGTCGCATGCTGTCGGATGATGCCGCCGACAAGGTCATCGTCTGCACCATCCAGAAGCTCGGCCTGGCGCTGGACGAGAACAGCAAGCGCAACAGGAGCCGCGAGAAGCACGGTCTGGTCAGCCACGCCGAACAGCTCGAAGCCCTGCGCGACAAGCGCATCGTCTTCATCTTCGACGAATGCCACCGCTCGCAGTTCGGCGACAACCATCAGGCCATCAAGGAATTCTTCCCCAGGGCCCAGCTGTTCGGCTTCACCGGCACGCCGATCTTCGAGGAAAACGCCAGCTACAAGCGCATCGAGGGCGACGAACAGACGTTCAAGACCACCGAAGACCTGTTCCAGCAGTCGCTGCACGAATACACCATCACCCACGCCATCGAGGACAGGAATGTCCTGCGTTTCCACGTCGAGTATTACAAGCCCGACGGAAAGAACGCCCCCAAGCACGGCGAAACGCTGGCCAAGCGCGCCGTGGTCGATGCCATTCTCGCCAAGCACGATGCCGCCACCGGCGGACGCCGCTTCAACGCCCTCCTCGCCACCGCGTCCATCAACGATGCCATCGAGTATTTCGAGCTGTTCAAGGCCGCGCAGGCGGAAAAGCAACGGACCGAGCCGGATTGGCAACCGCTTAACATCGCTGCCGTGTTCTCGCCGCCGGCCGATGTCAGCGCCGATGTGCGCCAGCTGCAGGAAGACCTGCCGCAGGAACTGGAAGACAACAAGAAGGACCCGGACGCCAAGAAAGCCGCGCTGAAGGCCATCATCGCCGACTACAACGCGCGCTTTTCCACCAACCACCGCATCGAGGAGTTCGACGCCTACTACCAGGACGTTCAGCAGCGCATCAAGGATCAGCAGTTCCCCAACGCCGATCTGCCGATGAAAGGCCGAGAGAAGCTGGATATCACCATCGTCGTGGACATGCTGCTCACCGGCTTCGACAGCAAGTATCTCAACACCTTGTACGTGGACAAGAACCTCAGGCACCACGGCCTGATCCAGGCGTTTTCCCGTACCAACCGCGTGCTCAACGACACGAAACCCTACGGCAACATCCTCGACTTCCGTGGCCAGCAATCGGCGGTGGATGCCGCCATCGCGCTGTTCTCCGGCGCCAAGGCCGACAAGGCGCGCGAAATCTGGTTGGTGGACACCGCGCCGGTGGTCATCGACAAGCTGAAAGAGGCGCGAGCCAACCTCGACAGCTTCCTCGCCTCGCAGGGGCTGGGCGGCAAGCCCGAGGACATTGCCAACCTCAAGGGCACAGCGGCCAAGGTCGCCTTCGTCAAGCACTTCAAGGACGTGCAGAAGCTGCAGACCCAGCTCGACCAGTACACCGACCTGACCGCCGAGCAGCAGGCGCAGATCGAGGCCATCCTGCCCAAGGACGAACTGCGCAGCTTCCGCGGCCAATACCTGCAAAAAGCCGAGGAACTGCGCGCCGACCAGAAGAAACCGGGCAATCTGGACGAAGCCACCCGCAACGAGGTCGAACAGCTCGATTTCGAGTTCGTGCTGTTCGCTTCCAGCACCATCGATTACGACTACATCATGAAGCTGATCGCCGACTACTCGGGCAAGGCGCCGGGCAAGGCCAGCATGAGCCGCGATCAGTTGATCGGCCTGATCGCCTCCGACGCCAAGTTCATGGGCGAGCGCGAAGACATCAGCGAATACGTGCGCGGTCTGAAGGCGGGCGAAGGCCTGAGCGAAGACGCCATCCGCGCCGGCTACGAAAAGTTCAAGGCCGACAAGGCCGCGCAGGACATGGCCGCGCTGTCCGCAAAGCACGGCCTGCTGGTGGCGGAGGTGCAGGCCTTCGTGGACGGGATTCTTGCCCGCCGCATCTTCGATGGTGAACAGCTCACCGAACTGCTTGCGCCGCTCAACCTTGGCTGGAAGGCGCGCGCGCAGGCCGAACTGGCGCTGATGCGCGACCTGCTGCCGCTGCTGAAGAAGCGGGCGGGTGGTCGGGAGATCGCCGGGCTCAAGGCCTATGAGGATGCGCAGTGATGGCGAGGAAGGGCGATAAGGCGACTGTGCCGAAGGTGCGGTTCCCGGAGTTTGTGGGTGCTCAGAATTGGAGCGTCACGCCGATGGGGAGCTTGTATGCCTTCATGCGGAACAACTTGCTCTCTCGAGACAAGCTGAACTACGAGCGCGGAGTAGCCAAGAACATTCATTACGGCGACATCCACACCAAGTTTCAGGCGCTATTCGACATCACCAGAGAGCGCGTCCCGTTCATCAATGAAAGCGAGTTAGTACCCGGTGCAGATTCTGATGATTACTGCGTTGAAGGAGATCTGATTTTTGCGGATGCCTCCGAAGATATGCGCGATGTTGGCAAGTGCATCGAGGTCGTTCGATTGGCTGGTGAGCGCTTACTGTCGGGACAGCACACGATCTTGGCGCGTCGGAAAGATGACGCCTTAGTCATCGGGTTTGGCGGGCATTTGTTTCGATCCGGCCTGATTCGTTCGGGGATCGAGAAAGAGGCGCAAGGAACGAAGGTCTACCAAATTTCTTCATCGCGTCTTGGTGGCATCGACATCACGTACCCGAGCGACAAGGGCGAGCAACAAAAAATCGCCGATTGCCTGACCTCGCTGGAGGAGGTGATCGCCGCGCAGGGCCGGAAAGTGGACGCGTTGAAGGCCCACAAACGCGGCCTGATGCAGCAACTCTTCCCCCGCGAAGGCGAAACCCGCCCCCGCCTCCGCTTCCCCGAGTTCCGCGATGCGCCGGAGTGGGAAGTTAGCGAGCTTGTGAATGTCTGTGAAGTGCTAAATAACCGGCGTGTTCCAATTGCTGGTGGAGAAAGGCGAGCCGGACCTTATCCATACTACGGTGCAAGTGGAGTAGTTGATTACGTTGATAACTTTATCTTCGACGAACGTCTTCTCTTGGTTGGAGAAGATGGCGCAAAGTGGGGGGCATTTGAGGCAACTGCCTTCATCGTAGATGGAAAGTATTGGGTGAACAACCATGCACACGTTTTGAGGCCAACAATCGTTATCGATACTCTTCTGGAAAATTATCTAACCATGATTGATCTGGCTGGATATGTTTCGGGGCATGCGCCGCCGAAATTGACACTGGCCAAACTGAAGAGCATTCCCATTTTGTTTCCTGCATCTAAGTTGGAACAACAACGTATCGCCGACTGCCTCTCCTCCCTCGACACCCAAATCGCCGCCGAGGCCAACCAGCTCGCCGCCCTCAAGATCCACAAGCAGGGCCTGATGCAGCAGTTGTTTCCGACGCAGGGGCCTAGTCAATGACGCTCGACGAGATTGCCGCTGCTCTGAAGAATGATGATGCGCGCATCATCATTGCGTACGCCTTCAACGCCACTGGCAAGACGCAACTGTGCGTGTCATACAAGAATGCAACGAAGAACGATGACGGAAGCCATACTGGCGTTTATTACAACGCCTATAGCGAGGATCTTTTTGTATGGAACAACGATGAGGAAAATGCTGGCGAGAGCATCCGGCTCAACGTATTGCCAAGTAGCTTGAGCAGATTTCACACGCTGCTAACAGAAGACAACATCCGCGACAAGCTTAAGCCCTACAAGCCTAAGTACGGATTTGCGCTGAATTTCAATGAATCCGATCCGGAGAAGGGTATCGAGTCGATTTCTTTCTTTGTTCCGAACCAGAATCCTGACGAAGACCAGAAGTCGATCAAAATCTCACGCGGCGAAGAGCGGATTTTCGTCTGGTGTTTCTTCCTTGCATTGTTCGAAGTTGAAGGATGGGCGGACAGACAATCCAGTCACTTCTTTATCGATGATCCGGTATCCAGCCTGGACGATCACAATATCTTCGTCACGGCAGCGACACTGTTCGATCTTATCGAGAGCCAGTACGACAAGCGCAAGATTATTGTCACAACGCATCACATGGGCTTGTTCTCCGTCCTGAGTGACTGGCTCACAAAAGGCGAGAAGAAGGATAAGTTCAAGAAAGCCACGAAGCTGTACATCCTTAGCTCGAAATCGGGCTCTCTCGAACTAGAAAGCTGCCGACAGGATGTGTTTCTGTACCATCTCCGCATCCTGCAGCAGTTGGCTATTGCGCGCCAGGCGAAGGATGTTCGCGCATATCACTTTGTGCTGCTTCGGCAGGTGCTGGAAAACGTGGCGTCGTTCCTTGGTGTCGGCCAGTTCAGCTACGTGCTCAGTCAGATAGGCATTGACGACCCCAGTCGCTCGGCCGATATAGTTAATGCCTTATCCCACAAGAAGATCTATTACTACGAATCGGACATGGTTGTTCCGGATAACTTGGAAATCTTTAACGAAGTGATGGATGGGCTCCTTGGCAAGTTCAACTTCGTACTGCATGCGGAGTGATGCATGAGCAACCTGATCCTCTACACCACCGAGGACGGCCACAGCCGCATCCAGCTGCGCGTCGATAGCCAGACGGTCTGGCTGACGCAGGCGGAGATGGCGGAGCTGTTCGACGTCTCCACCGACAACATCAGCCTGCATCTGAAAAACATCTTTTCAGACAAGGAGTTGGAACCTGAACGAACTACCGAGGAATCCTCGGTGGTTCAACGGGAGGGCGGGCGCGAGGTGCGCCGACCGGTCACGCTCTACAACCTCGACGCCATCTTGGCCGTGGGCTACCGGGTGCGTTCCCCGCGCGGCGTTCAGTTCCGCCGCTGGGCCACCACCGCGCTCGGAGAATACCTGCTCAAGGGCTTCGTCATGGACGACGAGCGCCTGAAGAACCCGGATGGCCGTCCGGACCACTTCGACGAGATGCTGGCGCGCATCCGCGACATCCGCGCCTCAGAGAAACGCTTCTACCAGAAGGTGCGCGACCTGTTCGCCCTGAGCGTGGACTACGACAAGACCGACCGCGCCACGCAGGCCTTCTTCGCCACCGTGCAGAACCTGCTGCTCTATGCGGTGACCAGGCAGACCGCCGCCGAGCTCATCATGGCGCGCGCCAACCCGGACGACCCGCATTTCGGCCTGCGTGCATGGAGCGGCGGACGGGTACGCAAGCAGGACATCCTGATCGCCAAGAACTACCTGAGCATCGATGAGATCGACACCCTCAACCGTCTGGTGACGATCTTCCTGGAGACCGCGGAATTGCGGACCAAGAACCGCCAGGAGATTCCCATGCGCTTCTGGATGGAGAATGTGGGCCAGATCATCAGTTCCAACGGCTTTCCTTTGCTGGCCAATGCCGGCTCCGTCAGCCACGCGCAGATGGAGGCGGAAACGAACACGCGCTACCTCGCCTTCGACGAACAGCGCAAACAGCAGGAAGCGCGGGCCGCCGATGCCGCCGACGAGGCCGAACTGGCCGCCATCGAAAACAAGATCAAACGACGCTTGAAACCATGACCGAAGACGACCAGAAACAACTCGGCAAGACCCTGTGGGCCATCGCCGATCAGCTGCGCGGCAGCATGAACGCGGACGACTTCCGCGATTACATGCTGTCGTTCCTGTTCCTGCGCTACCTGTCGGACAACTACGAGGCGGCGGCGAGGAAGGAGCTGGGATCGGACTATCCCGACCCGGCAGCCATCGGCAACGGCGGCAAGACGCCGCTGTCGATGTGGTATGCCGCCAATCCGGACGACGTGGAGCAATTCGAGCGCCAGATGCGCCGCAAGGTGCACTACGTCATCAAGCCCGAATTTTTGTGGGGCAACATCGTCCATCTGGCGAAAACCCAGAGCGACACGCTGCTCAATACGCTGCAGAAGGGCTTCAAGTACATCGAGGAGGAGTCGTTCGAGAGCAAGTTCCAGGGCTTGTTCTCGGAAATCAACCTTGCCTCGGACAAGCTGGGGCGCAATTACGAGAGCCGCAACGCCAAGCTGTGCGCGGTCATCAGCGAAATCGCGCGTGGCATGGCGCTGTTTTCCACCGGCAGCGATACCCTGGGCGATGCCTATGAATACCTGATCGGCCAGTTCGCCGCCGGTTCCGGCAAGAAGGCCGGCGAGTTCTACACGCCACAGCAGATTTCCAACATCCTGTCCGCCATCGTGACGCTGGATAGCCAGGAACCGAAAACCGGCCCACGCGGGTCGCTTTCCAGCGTGCTCGATTTTGCCTGCGGGTCCGGCTCGTTGCTGCTCAACATCCGCCACCGCATGAAGGACGCCGGCGGCAATATCGGCAAGATCGTCGGGCAGGAGTACAACGTCACCACCTACAACCTGGCGCGCATGAACATGCTGTTGCACGGGGTGAAGGACACCGAGTTCGAGATTTTCCACGGCGACACGCTGAAGAACGACTGGGACTGGCTGCGCGAAACCAACCCGGCGAGAAAGCCGCGATTCGATGCGGTGGTCGCCAACCCGCCTTTCAGCTATCGCTGGGAGCCGGGCGAGGCGATGGCGCAGGACCCGCGCTTCAAGAACCACGGCGTGGCGCCGAAGAGCGCGGCCGATTTCGCCTTCCTGCTCCACGGCCTGCATTACCTGAAAGATGACGGCGTGATGGCCATCATCCTGCCGCACGGCGTGTTGTTTCGCGGAGGCAAGGAAGCGGACATCCGCCGCAAGCTGCTCGACGACGGGCATATCGACACGGTGATCGGCCTTCCAGCCAACCTGTTCTACTCCACCGGCATTCCGGTGTGCATTCTGGTGTTGAAGAAATGCAAGAAGCCGGACGACGTGCTGTTCATCAACGCCGCCGAGCACTTCACCAAGGGCAAGCGCCAGAACCAGCTGAGCGATGCGCACATCGAGCGCATCGTCTCAACGTATCGCAACCGCACGGAGCAGGAACGCTATTCCCGCCGTGTGCCGATGCGGGAGATCATCGAAAACGATTACAACCTGAACATCTCCCGCTATGTCAGCACGGCGGAGGCGGAGCAGGAAATCGACCTCGCGGCGGTGCATGCAGACTTGACGGCGATTGAAACGGAGATCGCCAAGGCAAAGAAACGGCACAACGCTTTCCTTGAAGAACTGGGATTGAAGCCGCTGCCTTGAACTGGCCCCACGGTCGGCTGCCTCCGTCAATTTTTCTGCCAGTTGAACCGGGCTAAACTTCACGGTAGTCCGGCCAGCCAGGTCGGTGATGTTTCGAGACACGATTTCATGGCCCACGCCCCCCAACGCCGCATCCCCGCCACCTACATGCGCGGCGGCACGTCGAAAGGCGTGTTCTTCCGGCTGGAAGACCTGCCCGAGGCCGCGCGCGTGCCCGGCCCGGCGCGCGATGCGCTGTTGATGCGGGTGATCGGTTCGCCCGATCCCTACGGCAAGCACACCGACGGCATGGGCGGTGCCACTTCCAGCACGTCCAAGTGCGTCATCATCGCGCCCGCGTCCGTGCCCGACCACGACGTGGACTATCTGTACGGGCAGGTCAGCATCGACACCGGCTTCGTGGATTGGTCGGGCAACTGCGGCAACCTGTCTACGGCGGTGGGGTCGTTCGCGGTCGCCAACGGCTTCATTCCGGCGGAGCGCATTCCGCACAACGGCAGCGTGACGGTGCGGGTGTGGCAGGCCAATATCGGCAAGACCATCCTGGTGCATGTGCCGATTGCCGATGGACAGGTGCAGGAAACCGGCGATTTCGAGCTGGATGGCGTCACGTTCCCGGCGGCGGAGATCGTGCTGGAGTTCCTCGATCCGTCGGACGACGACGATGCGGGTGGCTCGATGTTTCCGACCGGCAATTTGATCGACGATCTCGACGTGCCCGGCGTCGGCACGCTGAAAGCGACGATGATTACCGCCGGCATTCCGACCGTGTTCGTGAACGCCGCCGACCTCGGCTACGACGGCACGGAATTGCAGCCGGCGATCAACGAGGACAGGGCCGCGCTGGCCAGGCTCGAAGCCATCCGCGTGGCCGGCGCGCTGCGCATGGGCCTGATCCGCACGCCGGAAGAAGCCGCCACCCGCCAGCACACGCCGAAGGTGGCGTACGTCGCGCCGCCGAAGGATTACGCCGCGTCCAGCGGCAAGCGCATCGCCGCAGGCGACATCGACATCAACGTGCGCGCGATGTCGATGGGCAAGCTGCACCACGCGATGATGGGCACCGCCTCGGTTGCCATCGCCACCGCGGCGGCGGTGCCGGGCACACTGGTGAATCTCGCGGCGGGCGGCGGAACGCGCGATGCCGTGCGCTTCGGCCATCCGTCCGGCACGCTGCGCGTGGGCGCATCGGTCGAGCAGCGCGACGGGCAATGGACGGTGACGCGCGCGGTGATGTCGCGCTCCGCGCGCGTGCTGATGGAAGGCCGGGTGCGCGTGCCGCAGGACTGAGTCTGCGCGCGCTTCCCTGGCGGCGGTTGATCCACGTCAACGAAACCCGATACGGCGGCCGGCTTCACGCGCATTTCCGAAGCCCGGCGTAGCGTGGCTTGCGAAAATGCAATCCGGTTTTGCAAGAGCGCCCGCATGTCTTCTTTCAACGACAATGTCCGTCCCGACTGGGACGAGGTGATCGTCCGCATCGTCGATTACGTCCGCGACTTCGAGCCGCAGACCGACCTCGCCTGGCGCACCGCGCGCCACATGCTGATCGACTCGCTCGGTTGCGCGCTGGAAGCGCTGGAATATCCGGCCTGCACCAAGCTGCTCGGGCCGCTGGTGGAAGGCGCCAGCCTGCCCGGCGGCGCGCGCGTGCCGGGCACGTCCTACGAGCTCGATCCGGTCAAGGCCGCGTTCGACATCGGCGCGACGATCCGCTGGCTGGACTACAACGACACCTGGCTGGCCGCCGAGTGGGGGCATCCGTCTGACAACCTCGGCGCGATCCTCGCGGTGGCCGATTGGCTGGCGCGCAAGGGCCACCCGCTGACGATGCGCCAGGTGCTCGAATGCGCGATCAAGGCGCACGAAATCCAGGGCGTGATCGCGCTGAAGAATTCGTTCAACCAGGTCGGACTGGACCATGTGGCGCTGGTCAAGCTGGCCTCGACTGCGGTGGCCGGAAAGCTGCTCGGCCTGACCCGCGAGCAGTCGCTGGCGGCGCTGTCGCAGGTATTCGTCGACGGCCAGTCGCTGCGCACCTATCGCCACGCGCCCAACACCGGCTCGCGCAAGAGCTGGGCGGCGGGCGACGCCTGCTCGCGCGCGGTGCGGCTGGCGCTGATGGCGCAGACCGGCGAGATGGGCTATCCGGGCGCGCTGACTGCGCCGGCGTGGGGTTTCTACGACGTGTCTTTCCAGGGCCGCCCGTTCCGCTTCGAGCGCGACTTCGGCAGCTACGTGATCGAGAACGTGCTGTTCAAGATCAGCTACCCGGCCGAGTTCCATTCGCAAAGCGCGGTCGAGGCGGCGATGACCCTGCACCAGCGGTTCCAGGAGCTGGGCCGCAGCGTTGAAGACGTCGAGAAGATCGTGATCCGCACCCACGCCGCCTGCGTGCGCATCATCGACAAGCAGGGCCCGCTGGACAATCCGGCCGACCGCGACCACTGCATCCAGTACATGGTCGCGGTGCCGCTGATCTTCGGCCGCCTGACCGCCGCCGACTACGAGGACGGTGTTGCTGCCGATCCGCGCATCGACGCGCTGCGCGCGAAGATCCGCTGCGTCGAAGACCCCGACTTCACCGCCGACTACCACGACCCGGACAAGCGCTCGATCGCCAACGGCCTGAACGTCACCTTCAAGGACGGCACCAAGCTTGATGAAGTGCTGGTCGAATACCCGATCGGCCACCGCCGCCGCCGCGCCGAAGGCATCCCGCTGCTGGAGGCCAAGTTCCGCCGCAACCTCGCCCGCCGCTTCGACGAGGCGCGCCAGCAGCGGATCCTCGACGTGGCGCTGGATCAGGCCAGGCTGGAAGCGATGCCGGTGCAGGACTTCATGGCGCTGTTCGTGGCCTGAGGGCGGGTGATGGGCCCGCGGCGCCCGCGACCGGCGGGCGCCAGTCCGGCCTCCGGATCGATCTCCTTCCCCAACGCAGCGACAGTCAACCGCGCCGGGGCTGGATCGAGCGCACGCACGACGCCATTCCCGAACGCGCCGGGACGTTGAGATGACAGCAGGGACGGGGCCTGTGGACACCGCTCCGTTCCCGATCCGAAGTCCGCATCCCCCCGCCTTTCCGGGGGCAACGCGCTGACGCCGTCTGTTCGAATTCCCCCCGCTGCGGGTTTTGATTCTTTCGTTTAGCGGAAGTTTTTCTTTCATTCTGCAACCCCTGATTCTTGCAATCAGCGGGCACTGATTCTTACAATCAGCCGATGCCGGAAACTGCCCTTTACCCCCGCCAGGCCGCGCCGCTGCTGCGCGAAGCGCTGACCGATTCGCCGGTGGTGCTGGTGCATGGGCCGCGCCAATGCGGCAAGTCCACGCTGGCAAGGATGGTGGGCGAGCCGCTGGGCCATGCCTATCTGAGCTTCGATGATGAAACGACGCGCGCCGCTGCCGAGGCCGACCCGGTGGGTTTCGTGGATCGCCTGCCGCAGCGTGTGATTCTGGATGAGGTGCAGCGGGTGCCGACGCTGTTCGACACGCTCAAGCACGCGGTGGATCACAGACGCACACCGGGTCGTTTCCTGCTGACGGGTTCGGCCAATGTCCTGCTGCTGCCCCGCCTGGCCGATTCCATGGCCGGGCGCATGTCGGTGCTGCGCCTGCATCCCTTGGCGCAGTGTGAGCTGGCCGGGCGAACGGGGACGTTCCTGGATCGGCTGTTCGCCGCCGACTTCAAGGCCCGGCGCAGCCAGCGGCTGGGTGGACGACTGGTCGACGCCGTCGTCGCAGGTGGCTATCCCGCCGCGCTGGCACGGACCAGCGCACGGCGACGCGTGGCCTGGTACCGCGACTACATCGAAGCGCTGGTGCAGCGCGATGTACGCGACATCAGCCATATCCATTCGTTGGAGGCCCTGCCGCGTCTGCTGAAGGCGGCGGCGGCGCAAACCGCGCAGCTGTTCAACGCCAGCGACCTCGCGGCCCCCTTTCAGCTCAGCCGCCCCACAATCGCCGATTACGTGACCCTGCTGGAACGGGTCTTCCTGCTGGAACGCCTGCCGCCTTGGTACAGCAACCGCATCAGCCGCCTGGTCAAGACGCCCAAGCTGCATCTGGGCGATACCGGCCTGGCCTGCGCGCTGCTGGGCGTGGATGCAGCCGCTCTGGCCGATGACCGGGCGCTGTTCGGCCACCTGCTGGAAACCTTCGTGTTCCAGGAACTGCGCCGACAGGAAAGCGGCGGCGACACGGGCATGGCGTTCTTCCACTATCGCGACCGCGAGGGGGTGGAAGTGGATGTCGTGATCGAGCGCGGCGCACGTGCTCTGGCCGGCGTGGAGGTCAAGGCGGCGGCCAGCGTCACCGAGCGCGATTTTCGAGGTTTGGCCAAGCTGCGCGATGCGACCGGCAAACGCTTCATGGCGGGTGTGGTGCTGTACGACGGCGAGGCCGCGCTGGGATTCGGCGATCGCCTGTTCGCCGTACCCATCCGGGCACTGTGGCAGACGGCGTGATGCCGTCGATGCCGGAGAACGGGACATGAGGCCCCTCCGATTGAAAACCCTCGACGTCGCGCTGGATCAGGCCAGGCTGGAAGCGATGCCGGTGCAGGACTTCATGGCGCTGTTCGTGGCCTGAGGGCG
>NZ_JAMQHN010000008.1 GCF_025993755.1 Thermomonas sp.
CTACGACCATTTCCTGCGCGGCCGCGCCCTGGCGCAGCCCGCCGACGCGCGCATCGTCCTGGTCGGCGCCTGCGATGATGACATGAATCGCTGGGGCTGGCCGCTATCCGACGGTCTGCTGGCCCGCACGCTGGAGAAGCTGGAGGCGCAGCAGCCGGCCGCCATCGGCATCGACCTGTATCGCGACCTGCCGCGTGGCGAGGGCGGCGAGGCTTTCGAGCAGGTCATGCTGCGCCATCCGAACATCGTCGCGGTCGCCAAGATCGGCGACGGCAGCAAGGGCGAGATTCCGCCGCCGCCCTTCCTCGGACCGGAGCGTGTCGGCTTCGCGGACGTGGTTCTGGATCGGGCGGATGTCGTCCGCCGCGGGCTGCTTTTTCTGGACGACGGCGAGGCGGCGTATACCGGCTTCGCCCTGCGGCTGGCACTGCTCTACATGACGCCCCGTGGCATCGTCATCGAGGCCGATCCGGACAATCCGCAGCACTTGCGGCTGGGCCCGCACGGCTTGCCGCCGCTCGAACCGGATGACGGCGGCTATGTCGGCGCGGACGCGGCCGGTTATCAGTTCTTGCTGGATTACGCGGGCGGACCGGTGCCCTTCGAGCGGTTGACGCTCTCGGACGTGCTGGACGATCGCCTCGCGGCCGGTGTGCTGCGCGGGCGGATCGTCATTTTCGGCGTCGCCGGACAGAGCGTGAAAGATTTCTTCGCCACCCCCTTCAGCAGCGGCAGCCACGCCGAGGTGACGGTGCACGGGATCACCCTGCACGGACACATCGCCGGCCAGTTGCTGCGCATGGCGGTGGACGGCGTGCCGCCGCTGCGCACGCTGCCGGAGTTCCAGGAGGCGGCCTGGATCGCGCTGTGCTGCGCGCTCGGCGGACTGGTCGGCTTCGGCCTGCGCCACCCCGCCCGCTTCGGCCTGGGTTTCGTCTGCGGCATTGCCGCGATCTATGCGGCCGGGTATGCCGGCATGGGACAGCGCCTGTGGGTGCCGGTCGTGCCGCCCATGCTGGGCTGGGCCGCGGCGGCCTTGTTGAACGTCACTTACCTGACGGTCATCGAACGCCGTCAGCGCGACCAACTCATGCAGCTTTTTTCGCGCCACGTATCCGGCGAGGTGGCGGAGGAGATCTGGAACAACCACGAGGCGTTCCTCTCCGGCAGCGGCCGTCCTCTGCCGCGACGACTGGAAGTGACGGTGCTGTTTTCCGACATTCGCGGCTTCACCACCATTTCCGAGCGGCTGTCGGCCGAGGCGCTGATGGACTGGCTCAACGAATACACTGGTGCGATGGCCGATCTGGTGATCGCCCACGGCGGCATGGTGGACAAGTTCATCGGCGACGCGGTCATGGCGATCTTCGGCGCGCCCCTGCCGCGAGGCAGCGAGGCGGAGGTGGCGACCGATGCGATGCGGGCGGTGGATTGCGCTCTCGCCATGGGCGAGGCGCTGGAGGCGCTCAATGCGCGCTGGGCGACGCGGGGGCTGCCGCCGATCGCGATCCGCATCGGCATCAATTCCGGACCGGTCGTCGCCGGCAGCCTGGGCAGCAGCAAGCGGCTCGAGTATACGGTGATCGGCGACACGGTGAACACCGCGTCGCGGCTGGAAAGTCTGGACAAGGGCTGGGAGGGGCTGTCAGGCGGCGAGAAC
>NZ_JAMQHN010000009.1 GCF_025993755.1 Thermomonas sp.
GTGCCGTTCTTCACGCTGATGGGCCTGATCCTCGAGCGCAGCGGCATGGCCGAGGACCTGCTCGATTCGGTGGGACAGGTGTTCGGCCCCCTGCGCGGCGGCCTGGCGCTGGCCGTCATCTTCGTCGGCGCCATGCTCGCCGCCACCACGGGGGTCGTCGCGGCCTCGGTGATCTCGATGGGCCTGATCTCCCTGCCGATCATGCTGCGCTATGGCTACAGCCGCAGCCTGAGCAGCGGCGTGATCGCGGCCTCGGGCACGCTGGCGCAGATCATTCCGCCGTCGCTGGTGCTGATCGTGCTGGCCGACCAGATGGGCAAGAGCGTAGGCGACATGTACAAGGGCGCCTTCATCCCGGGCTTCGCGCTGATGGGCTTGTACGTGCTCTGGGTGGTCTTCCTGGCCATCTTCAAGCCGAGCGCGGTCCCGGCGCTGCCCCCGGAGGCGCGCGCGTTCCGCGAACCCAACGGCAGTCATGGCTACCGCTCGCTCGCCGTGCTCGCTGCGCTGTCGACCGCGGTGGCGGTGGTCCTGGCGGAGCACATGGAAGCGGTGCACACCTGGTGGCAGGGAGAGCCGGTGGAGTTCGTGGCGACCGACGAACGGATCGTGGTGGCCATGTGCGGTGGCGTGTTCGTCGCCTGGCTGATCGCCGTCGTCAACCGCGTGACGCGGCTGGGCCTGCTCTCGAAGCTGGCCGAACGCGTGACCTTCGTGCTGATTCCGCCGCTGCTTCTGATCTTCCTGGTCCTGGGAACGATCTTCCTGGGCGTGGCCACGCCGACCGAGGGCGGCGCCATGGGCGCCATGGGCGCGCTCGTGATGGCGACGCTGCGCAGGCGCCTGAGCTGGCAGTTGCTCAGGCAGGCGCTGGCGACGACCACCCGGCTGTCCTCGTTCGTCATGTTCATCCTGATCGGCGCCACCATCTTCAGCATGGTGTTCCAGGCGGCCGACGGACCGGTGTGGGTCGAACACCTCCTGAGCAAGCTGCCCGGCGGACAACTGGGCTTCCTCATCTTCGTGAACGTCCTGGTGTTCGTGCTGGCGTTCTTTCTCGACTTCTTCGAGCTCTCGTTCATCGTCGTGCCGGTGCTCGCGCCGATCGCGGACAAGATGGGCATCGACCTGATCTGGTTCGGCGTGCTGCTGGCGGTCAACATGCAGACCTCGTTTCTGCACCCGCCGTTCGGCTTCGCACTGTTCTACCTGCGGTCGGTCGCTCCCGAGAGGCCCTACGTAGACCCTGTCACCGGCAAGACGATGGACCCGGTCACGACGATGCAGATCTACAAGGGCGCGATTCCCTTCCTGCTCCTGCAGTTGACGATGGTCGCGATCCTGATCGCCTTCCCTGTCCTGGTCACCGGCAACCTCGACAAGAAGCCCGAAGGCGACATGGAGGCCATCGGCACGCGGATGCTGCAGCAACTGGAGAATGCGCCGGGCTTCGACCCTGGCACGCCGGCCATCGGCGGAGGCGAAAACTCCGACACGGCACCGCAGGGCGAGCGCGCGGACGA
>NZ_JAMQHN010000109.1 GCF_025993755.1 Thermomonas sp.
GACCGAAATCTCCGGCGAACTGGTCGTCACCTCGATCCCCGGCCTCTCGGAACTGGTCACGCCGGCGCTCGTCCGGCTGCAGGGGGAGTATCCGGGACTGCGCGTCCGCTACATCAGCGACCCGCGCCTCTTCCGGCTGGAATACGGCGAGGCCCATGTCGCGATCCGCGCGGGCGGGCGGCCGCAGGACCCCGACAATGTCGTCCAGCCCTTCTGCATCCGCCGCGTCGCGCTTTATGCGAGCCCGGACTACGTCGCCGCGCACGGCCTGCCGCAGGACGAGACCGACCTCGGCCGCCACCGTTTCGTCGGGCCGGCCGATCCGGAGAGCCGAGCTCCTTTCCACCGCTGGCTGGCCGAGCGCGTGTCCGAGGAGGCGATCGCCTTCCGCACCAACGAGGCGAACGTGGCGGCCGACGCGATCCGCGCCGGCGCGGCGCTCGGTTTCCTGCCGGCCATGCAGAAGCGCGCGGCCGAAGGGCTGGTCGTGGCGATGCCCGGCCGCCCGGAATGGGAGACCCCGCTCTGGCTCGTCACCCATGTCGACCTGCACCGCACGCCGCGCATCCAGCTCTTTCTCAAGGCGGTGAAGGAAGACGCGAAACGCTGCGGGATGGACTGAGACCGGTGCGCGGCGGCGGACTCCACGGGGCGCCCTTGCGCGGTCATCTGGCGATGGCGCTTTTCTCGATGCTCGTCGCCGGCTCCTTCCCGCTGGGCGCGATGATGGCGAACGCGGTCTCGCCCGTGGCCTTCACCGCGCTGCGGTTCCTGCTGTCCGGCGTGATCATCGGGGTGGCGGTACTCCTGACGACAGGACTGCCGCGGCAGGCGGTGCGGGCGCCGTGGCGCTACGCGGTGCTCGGCGGTCTTTTCGCGGCCTATTTCGTCCTGATGTTCGAGGGGCTGAAGACCGCCGCCCCGGTCTCGGCGGCCGCCGTCTTCACGCTGACGCCGATCGTGACGGCGGGGTTCGGCTTCCTCCTCCTTCGCCAGCCGACGACGCCGCGGATCGCGCTGGCGCTGGCCATCGGCGCGGCCGGCGCGCTCTGGGTCATCTTCCGCGGCGACTGGCAGGCCATGCTCCGGTTCCACGTCGGCAGGGGCGAGGCGATCTATTTCGCGGGCTGTGTGGCCCATGCGCTCTACACGCCGATGGTGCGGAAACTGAACCGGGGCGAGCATCCGCTCGTCTTCACCTTCGGCATGACCGTCGCGGGGACCGCCGTGACGACGCTCTGGGGGTGGGGCGCCATCCGCGCGACCGACTGGACCGCGCTGCCGGGCATCGTCTGGGTGACGCTTCTCTACACCTCCGTCTTCGCCTCGGCGGCGACCTTCGTCCTGCTGCAATACGCCACGCTGCGCCTGCCGGCGGCGAAGGTCATGGCCTATACCTTTCTGGTGCCCGCCTGGGTGATCCTCTGGCAGGTGGCGCTCGGCCAGCCGTCGCCGCCGGCACTGGTCTTCGCGGGGGTGGCGCTGACGGTCGTCGCGCTGGCCATGCTTCTCCGCGATGACGACCGGCGCGGCACCGCCGTCAGGGCGGGAAATCCCGGCCCGGATGAGGCTTGAAGCTGCGGCCGTCCCTATGTACCCGGAAGCGTGGACACGGAGATCACCATGCGCCGCACCGCCCTCGCAGCAGTTCCTGCCGTCC
>NZ_JAMQHN010000110.1 GCF_025993755.1 Thermomonas sp.
GGGTCCACGGCAGCGCGTTCGGATAGGTGCTTTCGCCGTATTCGCCGGCGTCCACGCTGGTCGGGAATGCGACGTCCGGCACCACGCCCTTGTTCTGCGTGCTGCTGCCGTCCGGGCGGAAGAACTGGGCGATGGTCAGCTTGAGCTCGCCGTAGTGCGCGTCTTCCTTGGACGGCCAGCGGTCCAGGTCGAGCATGGTCTGCACCGTGCCTTTGCCGAACGTGGTCTCGCCGATGATCAGGCCGCGCCCGTAGTCCTGGATGGCGCCGGCCACGATCTCCGACGCCGAGGCCGAGCCGCGGTTGACCAGCACCGCCAGCGGGCCATCCCAGGCCACGCCGCTGTCCTGGTCGTGGTTCACCGTCACCTTGCCGCCGGACTCGCGCACCTGCACCACCGGGCCCTTGTCGATGAACAGTCCGGTCAGTTCGACCGCCTCGGCCAGCGAGCCGCCGCCGTTGCCGCGCAGGTCGAGCACCACGCCGTCCACCTTCGCGCTGCGGAAGTCGGCGAGCATCCGGGTGATGTCGCGGGTGGCCGAGGCGTAATTGGGGTCGCCGCGCCGGCGCGCCTCGAAGTCCTGATAGAAGCCGGGCAGGCGGATCACGCCGATTTTCCGCGCCGGACCGTCGCTGCTGGCGGGGACGACGATGGTTTCGGCGCGGGCGCGGGCATCCTCGATCCTCACCTTGGCGCGGGTCAGCACCAGCTGCTGCGGCCGGCTGTCGAGCGGTGCCTCGGCCGGCACCACGTCGAGCCGGACCTGGGTGCCGGCCTTGCCGCGAATCAGCTGCACCACGTCGTCCGTGCGCCAGCCGATCACGTCCTGCATTTCGCCGGACGGGCCCTGCGCGACGCCGACGATGCGGTCGCCGCTCTTGAGCCGGCCGCTGCGATCCGCCGGCCCGCCGGGCACCACTTCGCGCACCACGGTCACATCGTCCTGGCGGAACAGCACCGCGCCGATGCCCTCCAGGGAATTGGACATGGAGATGGCGAAGTTCGCCGCGCTGCGCGGATTCATGTATTCGGTGTGCGGATCGATGGTTTCCGCGTAGGCGTTCATGAAGCTCTGGAAAACGTCGTCGCCCGTGAGCTCGTCGACGCTTTCCTGCATGCTGGCGTAGCGCCGGTCGAGGGTCTTGCGGATGTCCTCGGGCTTCTTGCCGGCCAGCTTGAGCCGCAGCCAGTCGTTCATCACCGATTGCCGCCACAGCGCGTCGAGCGCGGCGGAGTCCGCCCAGGGGGCGTCCTTGCGATCGTAGTAGTAGCGCGTATCGCCGGTGAAATCGAATTCGCCCTTGATCAGGCCGCGGGCGTAGGCCGTGCGCTGCCGCACCCGGTCGCGATAGACGGTGAAGATCGCCCAGGCCGGCGCGACCTGCCCGCTGCGGATCGCGCTACCCAAGGTGCTGGAATAAGGCCGGAATCCGGCCACGTCCTGCGCGGTGAGGAAGAATTTGTTCGGATCCAGCGACTTCAGGTATTCGTCGAGGATCTGCTGCGACAGCGCCGCATCGAGCGTCCGCGGGCGATAGGCATAGCGGCTGTCCGACAGCAGCCCGTAAACCATGCGCGAGGTGGTCATCTGCGCCGTGGTCGGCCCGCTGCCGATGCCGGGATTCTGGTCGGCCGCGAGGCCCGCCGTCGAAAGCGTCAACGGCAGGACCAGCGCCAGCCCGGTGAGCAGGGCGCGCATGCGGCGGGAAAGGAACTGGATCATCGTGTCTCCGCGACGCGCTGCGCCGCTGCAAGGTGTTCTTGTTGGAATGCGGGGTGGATGGCCTGCCGGGCGCCTGCCTTGTTGTGGAAACCTGCGCCCATCGCCTGCGTCCACTTTATCCGGCTTGCGCAGGCAATTGTGAATGCATGCCTCACGGAAATGGTCGGTGCGATGGCACGCACCTAGGCGGTCGCCGATTCCGCCGCCAGCGCGTCCCGGAGCGCGTCGGGCAGCTCCGGCCGGGACTGCAGCGCGAGCCCGAACTGGCGCCCAAGCTGGCGGGCGAGCACCGGCTTGACGGCGTCCAGCGACGACGGGCCGCCGAGGCCGTTCAGTGCGACCACCTGCAGTCCGGCGTAGCCGCAGGGGTTGATGCGCGCGAACGGCGGCAGGCTTTCGCCATTGATGTTGAAGGCAAGGCCGTGAAAGGCGCGGCCGTGGCGCACCCGGATGCCCAGGGCGGCGATCTTGGCATCGTTGACGTACACGCCCGGCGCGCCGGCGCGCCGGGTGCCGCCGATGTTCCATTCGTCCAGGGTGTCGATGACGGCCTGTTCGATCCGGCAAACGAACTCGCGCACGCCGATCTTCAGCCGCTTCAGGTCGAGCAGTGGGTAGGCCACGATCTGGCCGGGGCCGTGGTAGGTCACCTGTCCGCCACGATCGACGTGGACCACCGGGATCTCGCCCGCCATCAGCACATGCTCGGGCTTGCCGGCCTGGCCGAGGGTGAACACCGGCTCGTGTTCGACCAGCCAGAGTTCGTCGGGCGCGGCCTCGTCGCGGGCGTCGGTGAAGGCCTGCATCGCGCGCCAGACCGGGACGTAGGGCTGCCGGCCGAGGTCGCGCTGGATTGCGGTCAGGAGTGCGGCGGCGCCTACAGGGTCCACTTCACTTCCGGGTGGTCGCGCAGCGCCTGATGGGCGCGCTCGTAGTCGTCGCGCGAGGCGGCGCGGAAGGAAATCCGCACCGACACGAACTTGCCGTTGGCCGAATGCCGCCAATTCACGGTCTCATGCAGGACGTCGATCCCGGCGGCCTGCAGGTGGCGCGGCAACTCGGATTCCAGATGCTTGTCGGCGCTGCCCATGGCCGCCAGTTCGAACGTGCCTGGATACTGGAAACCGTGCTCGGGATTGTCGGAATGGAGTGTGTTCATCGCTTGCAGATGGGGGCGGGTCGCGTCCGGCGCAAGCCGGTCAGTTTTCCCACCACATCAGCAGGTCGTGCCAGAGGCGCTTGAAGAAGCCGCCTTCCTCGACCGCATCCAGCGCCACCAGCGGCGCCTGCGCGATCACCTTGCCGTCCAGCGTCACCTTGACGGTGCCGAGTTTCTGGCCCTTGGCGATCGGTGCGGTCAGCGAACGCGGTAGCTCCATGCTGGCCTTCATCTGCGCATACCGGCCGCGCTGGGCGGTGACGAGCAGCGGCGTGGCAACGCCCACGCGAACGGCGTTGTTTTCGCCCTTCCACACCTTCGGCGTGGCCAGCGGCTTGTTGGCTTCATAGACCCGGTGGGTTTCGTAGAAGCGGAACCCCCAGTTGAGCAGGGCCAGCGAATCCACCGCGCGCTGGTTCTCGCTGGAATCGCCCATCACCACCGTGATCAGGCGCTGGTCGCCGCGCTTGGCCGAAGCCATCAGGCAATAGCCGGCGGCGCTGGTGTGTCCGGTCTTGATGCCGTCCACCGAGGGATCGCGCCACAGCAGCAGGTTGCGGTTGGGCTGGGTGATCGGGCCGACCGTGAATTCCTTGATCTTGTTGTAGGCGTAGGCGTCCGGGAAGTTGCGGATCAGCGCGCGCCCGAGCAGGGCCAGGTCGCGCGCGGTCGTCACGTGGCCCTCGGCGGTCAGGCCGTGCGGATTGACGAAGTGGGAACGGGTCATCCCGATCTGCTTAGCGTAGGCGTTCATCAGCTGGGCGAAGGCCTGCTCGCTGCCGGCGACGTGCTCGGCCAGCGCGATCGCGGCATCGTTGCCCGACTGCACCACCATGCCGATTTCCATCTGCTCCAGCGGCGCAGTCTTGTTGACTTCGAAACCGCTGTAGCTGCCGTCGGTGCCGGCGCCGCCTTCGCGCCAGGCGTGTTCGCTCATCCGCACCGGATCGTTGCGGTGGATCTTGCCGGCGGCGATCTCGGCGGCGATCACGTAGCTGGTCATCACCTTGGTGATGCTGGCCGGCTCGACGATGGCGTCGACGTTCTCGCCGGCGAGGATCTGTCCGGTCTCGTAGTCCATGACCAGCCACGCCTTGCTGGTCCTGGGCGCGGGCGCGTCGGGAACCGGCAGGCGGTCGCTGAGGGCCGCCGGCGCCGAAGCGGGCGGCGGGGTCTGGGCGAAACCGGCACCGGGGGCGAGTCCCGCCCCGAACGCCAGGCCGGCGCTGGCCAACACGATGAACGACAGCGAACGCAACCGCATTCGTGAATTCTCCTTCGGGGGATGCCGGGATCGGACCGGCAGGACGGACAAGGTTTCCAGTGGTTCCATTCTAAGGCAATGCTGATCAAGTCCATCCTGGTCTTGATCAGCAGTCGCACGTCCGGCACAGGTCCATGTGCCGCGGGCAACGCTGACTTTTTCAGCGTTGCCCTAAGACACGCGGCAGAGCGAGCGCTTGCGCGTCGGATCTGCAGGGGGGCCATCAAAGACGCGTGGCGACATCGCAACTGTCCGTTCGGGACGGTTCGACGACGCCTTCAGTCGACGACCCGCTGGGGTCGACCCAATCCCAGACCTTCGATCCGGGACGCAAGTTCCGGAGCGGTTTCGGGATCGACCGGCCCGACCCGCAGTCGCCACACCTGCCGCCCGCCGACGTCGGCGACCAGGATCCGGGCCTGGGTGACGGCGGCGCGCAGCAGCACCGAAAGTGCGTGCCTGGCGTTCTCCTCGCTGCTGAAGCTGGCGACCTGCAGGACGACGGCCTGCGGATCGGCTGCAGGCGCACCGGATTCGGACGGGGTTGCAGGCGCCGCCACGGTCGCGGGGGCGGCATTCGCGACGGGATTCGGTGCGGGTGGCGCTGCGGCGGCCGCAACGGACGGAGCCGGGGGCGGTGAGTGCAGGGACGCGGGCGACGCCTGCGGTCGCCCCGTAGCGACACGGATGCCGCGGGACTGCATCCACGCGTCGAACTCGGCGGCCGTCAGGTTGCGGCCATCCTGCTGCATGTAGAAGCGGTTTCCGGTCGCTGGTGCGGTTGCCGCAACCTGCAGCGCCGCCGGCTGGGCCATCGCGGGCCGTGCGGCTGGCTCGGGCTGCCGTGGCGCTGGGTTCGCCGCCGCGGCGGGCAGTCCGGAAACCAGACGATCCATTGCCGTCGGTGCCGGTTGGGCGGGAGGTTGCCGTGCGGACGCATTCGCGACCATGTCCTCGGGCGTCAGCGCTTCCACCCGCACCCGCGCCGTGCCGCGGTCGCGATAGCCAAGCTTGACCGCCGCCGCATAGCTCAGGTCGATGATCCGGTTGGAATGGAACGGCCCCCGATCGTTGACCCGCACGATGATCGAACGGCCGTTGGCCAGGTTGGTGACCCGCGCGAAGCTGGGCAGGGGCAGGGTGCGGTGTGCGGCGGTGAAGGCGTACATGTCGTACACCTCCGAGCTGGACGTCCGGCGGCCGTGGAACTTGTTGCCGTAGTACGAGGCGTTGCCTTCCTCGACATAGCCCTCGGCGTCGTCCATCACGCGATAGCGCCGGCCAAGCACGACATAGTCGCGGTTGCCGGTGCGCGCGCGCGGTTCCTCGCGCACTTCGGGCTCGGGGATCGCATCGACGTCGGGAATCTCGTCGGGCACCGAATCCGCCTCGCCGGGGCGGAACAGTCCGCCGGCGACGTAATCCCCGCGCTTGCCCGGATCTTCCTGCGCCGGGGCATAGGGAGACACCCGCGGCGGCGTTGCACTGCCGGTGGCGGCGTGTTCAGCCGGCGCGGGCGGTGGCGCCGAGGCTGCTCGGTTGCCGGTTCCGGTCGTGGCGCAGGCCGCCAGCAGCAGCGGCAGCGTGACCGGCAGCAGCCGGCGGGTACTCACCCGGCGTCTCCACGTCCGGCGATCAGTTCGGACAGCTGGTAGACCGCGGTCGCGTAGTGCCGCGAGATGTTGTAGGCGGTGATCGCCTTGAAATCGTTGAAGACGATCCAGTATTCGGGCCCGGCGGCACCGTCGAGCGTGATCAGGGTCAGCGGCGTGTTCGCCGCCACCGGCACGGGCGATGCCGGCCGGTAATCGAGCGCGGCCAGCGAAGCCAGCGTCTGGTCCAGGGTGACGGCGTTGCCCGGGTTGACGAAATCCTGCGCGGCGGGGCCGCGAACGGCGCGAACCATCACCGATCCGCCGCGTTGCCACTGCCCCTTCTGCGCGAAATAGTTGGCGACCGAGGCGATCACGTCGTCGAGATCGTTGAACAGGTCGCGACGACCGTCGCCGTCGCCGTCGACCGCGTATTGGCGATAGCTCGACGGCATGAACTGACCCCAGCCCATCGCCCCGGCGTAGCTGCCCTTCAGGGTGGTGATGTCCAGGTGCTCTTCCTTGCCCAGCGCGAACAGCTGCGCCAGTTCGTCGCGAAAGAACGCCTCGCGCTTGTCTTCATAGGCCACCCGCGCCGGATCGCCGCTGCGGGGATAGGCGAAGGCCAGCGTGTACAGCGCATCGACCACCGGATAGCTGCCCTTGTTGGCGCCATAGCCGGTTTCCACCCCGAGGATGGCGGTGATGATCTCGGCGGGGACGCCGTACTGGCGTTCGGCGCGCTGCAGCGACGGCCGATTCGCCGCCAGGAAGGCGCGGCCGCTGTCGATCCGCGACTGCTGGATGAAGATCGGCCGGTAATCGCGCCACGGCTTGGCTTCGGCGGGCCGCGACATCGCCTTGACGATGGAATCGCGGATCTGCGCGCGCGCCAGCACCGCTTCGATCTCGGACGCGGGGATGCCGAAGCGCTGCGCTGTGGTCCGCACGAATTCGGCGCGGGCGGCGTCCAGGCCGCGGATAGGCGGTGCCTGGGGCGGTGCGGTCGGCGGGGGTGATGCGTCGGGCGGTGTTTGTACCGGCGACGGCATGGCTGCCGTGGCGGGCTTGGGGGAAGGCGCCGCACACGCGACCAGCGCGAGCACGATGCCACAGGGCAGGGCGCGGCGAATCATCGGCGCGAAGGGTAGCACGTGAAGATCGAATTCACGGCGGCGCGCATTCAGTTTTCTGCGCGCAACACCGATCAGCCGCGCCGTCCCGGTCGCTGGGGTTTGAGCGCCATCACCACCCCGAAACCGAGCAGCAGGGTGACGGCCGAGGTGCCGCCGTAGCTGAGCAGCGGCATCGGCACGCCCACCACCGGCAGCAGGCCGGAGATCATCCCGCCATTGACCACCACGTAGGCGAACAGCGACAGGCCGACCGTGCCGGCGACCAGGCGGGAATAGGCGTCGCGGGCATCGGTGGCGATCCACAGGCAGCGCGCGATCACGAACAGGTAAAGCGCCAGCACCAGCGCCACGCCGAGCCAGCCGAAATCCTCCGCCAACACCGAGAACGCGAAATCGGTGGTGTGCTCGGGCAGGTAGTTCAGGTGCGACTGGGTGCCCTGTCCCCAGCCCTTGCCGGTCATGCCGCCGCCGCCGATCGCGATCTGCGACTGCAGGATGTTCCAGCCGGCTCCCATCGGATCGTTCTCGGGATTGCGGAAGGTCAGGATGCGGTTGACCTGGTAGGGACGCAGGAACGAGAACCATTCGATCGGCGCGAACATCGCCAGCGCGAAGCCGCCGCCGCCCGTCACGGCGGCCGCGCCCCACCACCACCACGAAGTGCCGGCCAGGAACAGCACGAACACGCCGGTGGCCAGGACCAGCACCGCCGTGCCCAGGTCGTGTTGCAGCAGGGTCAATCCGACCGGCACCGCGATGATCGCCAGCGCCTTGAGCAACACCGTGAAACGCGGCGGCAGGGCATGGCGATCGAACTGCCAGGCCAGCATCATCGGCAGGCTGAGTTTGCACAGCTCGGCCGGCTGCACGTTGAAGAATCCGAGCTTGATCCAGTGGTTGCCGTACTTGCCGCCGCCGATGAACAGCACCAGCACCATCGGGATGAGCGAGAGCAGGAACAGCGCTGGAGTGAACTGTTTGAGCAGGCGTGCCGGCGTCCGCGAAGCCAGCCAGAGCGCCGTCATCCCGACGCAGAAGAAGGCACCCTGCATCGCCACCCCGCGCACCGATTCGCCGCCGGCGCTGTACTGGGTGGCCAGGCCGACCCCCATCAGCGCCAGCAGTCCCGCCAGCAGCGGCAAGTCGAAGCTGCGCGTGAAGCGCTCGAGCAGATCGCGCAGGAAGTACAGCAGGAACCTCATGGCTTGCCTGCCTGCGCCGCTTCGCGCTGGGCATCGGCGCTGCCGGTGACGTTGGTGGAATCCGGCCGCGGCGCCGCGTTTGCCGCATCCGTCGCGGTCGCCGGCTGCGGCGGGGCGGCCGATGCGACGTTCGCGCCCACCAGCCAGGCGTCGGCCACCTTGCGCGCGATCGGCGCCGCGGTGGACGCGCCGTAGCCGCCGCCTTCGATCGCGACGGCAATGGCAATGCGCGGCGCATCGGCGGGCGCGAAGGCGATGAACAACGCCCGATGGCGCAGGTGCATGGGCAGGCTGCGCGGATTGATCGCGGCGGCTCCGCGACGGCTGACCACCTGGGCGGTGCCGGTCTTGCCGGCCATCAGATAGGTCAGGCCGGGGCGGATATTGGTGGCGGTGCCGTAGCCGTGGATCGTTTCGATCATGCCCTCGCGCACCGCCTGCAGGTGCGCCTCGCTGTCGCTCATGCGCACGGGCGGGGGCAGCGCCAGCGGCGTCCATGGCGCATCGAAGCGGATCCGTGTGTCCTGCACGACGTGGGGCGTGCGCAGCCAGCCGGTCGCCAGTCCGCCGGTGGCCTTGGCCAGCTGCAGCGGCGTGACGTTCCAGAAACCCTGTCCGATGCCGGTGATGACCGTATCGCCGGCATACCACTTGCCCTGTCGGGGGGCGTGGGCGGCCTTCCACGCCGGCGACGGCAGGATGCCGCCGATCTCGCCGGCCAGATCGATCCCGGTGGGCCGGCCGAAGCCGTAGTGGCCCATGTATTCGTCGACCCGGTCGATGCCCATGTCCAGGGCCAGCTTGTAGTAGTAGGTATTGACCGACTGCGCGATCGACTTGCGCAGGTCGGTCCAGCCGTGGCCGCCGCGATGGGAGTCGCCGTAGCCGCGCGACTGCCCGGGGAGGTAGAACATGCCGGTGGACAGGATCCTGTCTTCCGGCTTGCGCAAACCGCTGTCGAGCCCGGCCAGCCCGAGGAAAGGCTTGACCGTGGAGCCGGGCGCCACGCCGCCCAGCACGACGCGATTGAACTGCGGCCTTGAAGGGTTCTCGTTCAGCGCCTTGAACGCGGCATGGCTGATGCCGTTGACGAACAGATTGGGGTCGAAGCTGGGCAGGCTGACCATGGCCAGGACTTCGCCGGTCCTGGGATCCAGCGCCACCGCCGAGCCCTCGAGATCCCCGAAGGCGTCGGTCATCGCCCGCTGCAGGTTGACGTCGATCGACAGCTTCAGGTCGGTGCCCGCCGTGGCCGGTACCGTATCCAGCGTGCGCACCGTGCGTCCGGCGACGTTGGTTTCCATCCGCCGATAGCCGGGCCGGCCGCGCAGCTGGGCCTCGTAATAGCGCTCGATCCCGGTCTTGCCGACGTGGGTATAGACCCCGGCGACATCGCCCATCTCGGCCTGATCGCGCTCGTCGACCCGTCCGACGTAGCCGACCACGTGCGCCAGCAGCGCGCCGTAGGGATAGACCCGTTCGAGGTAGGGCACGAGTTCGACCCCGGGCAGGCGCCAGCGGTCGACCACGAAGCGCGCCGCTTCCTCTTCGCTGATGCGCAGCTTGATGGTTACCGGGCGGAACGGACGGCTGCTGCGGTAGTCGCGCAGGAACCGCTGCTGCTGCTCGGGATCGAGTTCGACGATGCCGCGCAGATGGGCCAGCAGCGCCGCGCCGTCGCCGGCGCGTTCGGGGGTGGCTTCCAGCCGCCATGCGGCGACGTTGTCGGCGAGGATCCTGCCGTTGCGGTCGTAGATCAGGCCGCGCGCCGGTGCCACCGGGACCAGCCGCACGCGGTTGGCCTCGGAGCGGGCGGCGTAGGCGTCGTGCTGCACCACCTGCAGGCGGAAATACCAGCCGCCCAGCGCCAGCAGACCGAGCGCGGCAACCAGAAAGCCCACCAGCGCGCGGCTGCGGAACAGCCCCGCCTCGGCGGCCTGGTCGCGGAGCGGGCGGGCGCCGCCGTGCATGGCTCAGGCCTTCCGCCGCGCGCGCGCCAGATCCAGCGCCAGGCACAGCGGCGGCCACAGCGCCAGGCCGACCAGCGGCTCGAGCCACACGCCCCAAGGCCGGGCCGGCATTCCCGCCACCGTCTGAATCGCGGAAACGATGACCTGGTCGTTGAGCAGCAGAACGCCGATCGCCAGCGACTGCTGCGACATCGGGAAGAAGCGCAGGCGGGCGCGGAAGCGTTCGATGATGAAGGCCAGCACCACCAGCCGCAGCGCCTGCTCGCCGAGCAGGCTGCCGTAGGCAAGATCGCCCGCCAGGCCGAAGGCGAAGGCCACGCCCGGCCCGATCCGCTCCGGCAGTTCCAGCAGCCAGTACGCCAGCACCAGCGCCGGCCAGTAGGGCCGCACCGGCTGCAGCCATTCGGGCAGCGGCAGCAGTTCCAGCAAAACGGCCAGCAGCAGGCTGACCGGCAGGACCCAGTTGTTGCGGGCCCGGGTCACGGCGACGGCTCCGGCGTCGCGGTGGTGGCGGTTGCCGGGGGCTGCTCGGCCAGTACCTGCGGCGGCCGGTAGCCGCGCAGCAGCAGCACGTCGCGACCGCGATCGAACTGGGCGGCGGGGATCACGTCCGCTTCGAGGAAGGCCCGCGCATCGCCGGCGTGCAGTGCGCCGACGCGGCCCACGGTCAGGCCCGGCGGGAAGCGCCCGCCCAGTCCCGAGGTCAGCAGTTCGTCGCCCACCCGCACGTCGGCCGACTGCGGGATGTCGCCCAGCTTCAGCAGATGGCTGTCGCCGGTGCCGTAGACGACCAGCCGCACTCCGCTGCGTGCCACCAGCACCGGCACCGCGTGGTCGGAATCGGCCAGCAGCAGCACGGTGGCGGTCCCGGGCGTGGTCGAGATGACCTGTCCCATCAACCCGCCGGCGTCGATCACGGTCTGACCCGTATGCACACCGGCCCGGCTGCCGGCATCCAGCAGCAGCCGCTGCCGCGAGGCATCCTGGTCGATGTCGATCACGCCGGCCAGCTGGACGTCGAGATGGTGGCGCGCGGCGGTGTCCAGCAGCCCGCGCAGACGGTCGTTCTCGGCGGCCGCGGTGCGCAGGCGGGCGTTGCGCGCGGCGGCCAGCAGCAGTTCCCGGCGCAAGCGCGCGTTGTCCTCGGTCAGCTGGCCGAGGGTGGCCGCGTTGTCGCTGAGGGCATTGCCGATCCGTGCCGGCATCCCCGCCAACCACCATAGCGGCTGCACCAGCGTTTCGGCCTGCGTGCGCACCGCGTGCAGCCAGCCGCCGCGATGGTCGAACACCATCAGCGCGGTGGCCAGGATGAGGAAAGCCAGCAGCCGCAGGACGCCGGCGGCATCGCCGGGGCGGGCTGCGGAAGAGCTGGCGGGGCTGGGCACGTCAGGGAGTCAGCGGGATGGAGGGCGGGAACAGCGGGATCGTTGCGACCTTACAACGCGGTTGGCGCCGTCGCGAGCGCGTGCCGCCCGGAGATCGGCGCATTCCGCCGACCGACGCGCGCAGGCGGCTCACTCCGGCGTGAAGAACTCGTTGCCGTGCATGTCCACCAGTTCCAGCGCCCGGCCGCCGCCGCGCGCCACGCAGGTCAGCGGGTCGTCGGCGACCTGCACGTGCAGGCCGGTTTCCACGCTGATCAGACGATCCAGGTCGCGCAGCAGCGCGCCACCGCCGGTCAGCACGATGCCGCGTTCGGCCACGTCCGCGCACAGCTCGGGCGGGGTTTGCTCCAGCGCCAGGCGGATCGCCGAAATGATCCCGGCCAGCGGCTCGCGCAGCGCCTCGAGCACTTCGTTGGAATTGATGGTGATGATCTTGGGCACGCCCTCGGCGAGGTGGCGGCCGGAGATTTCCACCTCGCGCACGGAGTCCTGCTGGTAGGCGTTGCCCAGTTCGAACTTGACCCGCTCGGCGGTGGCGTCGCCGATCAACATGCCGTGATGGCGGCGGACGTAGGCGATGATGGCCTCGTCGAAACGGTCGCCGCCGATGCGCACCGACTGCGAATAGACAATGCCGTTGAGCGCGATCACCGCCACCTCGGTGGTGCCGCCGCCGATGTCCACCACCATCGAACCGCGCGGCTCGGTGACCGGCATGCCGGCGCCGATCGCCGCCGCCATCGGCTCCTCGATCAGATAGACCTCGCGCGCGCCGGCCTCCTCGGCCGATTCCTTGATCGCGCGTCGCTCGACCTGGGTGCTGCCCGCCGGCACGCACACCAGCACCCGCGGGCTGGGCCGCAGGAAGCGGCTCTTGTGCACCTTGCGGATGAAGTACTTGAGCATCTCCTCGGTATAGCTGAAGTCGGCGATCACGCCGTCCTTCATCGGCCGCACCGTGGTCATGTGCCCGGGGGTGCGGCCCAGCATCTGCTTGGCTTCGCTGCCCACCGCCGCCACCGAACGTGCGCCGCCGCCGCGGTCCTGGCGCACCGCCACGACCGAAGGTTCGTTGAGGACGATGCCCTGCCCGCGGACGTAGATCAGGGTGTTGGCGGTACCGAGGTCGATCGACAGATCGCTGGAAAAATAGCCCCGAAGGAACTTGAACATGGACGCTTGCGCCGGAAGGTGGGGGAAGGCGCGCCGGGGCGCGGGCAGGGCGAAACGAGGACCGTTCGCCGCATTGCCAAATGACCGGCTAGAGTAGCAACCGCGCAGGTTGCCGGCAAGGATCGTTCTGCGCCCGCCGCGATCAGAACCCGTAGCGCAGGAAGCCGCCGTCCACGGCGATGCACTCTCCGGTGATGTAGCCGGCGGCGGGCAGGCACAGGAAGGCCACCGTGGCAGCGACTTCCTCGGGCTCGCCGATGCGGCCCAGCGGGGTGCGCAGCAGGACCTCGTCGAGGTAATCCGGGTCGGCAAGCTTGCCGCTGGTGCGGCGGGTGCGGATGTACCACGGCGCCACCGCGTTCACGCGGATGCCGTCCTCGGCCCATTCGACGGCGAGGTTGCGGGTCATCTGGTGCAGCGCGGCCTTGCTCATCCCGTAGGGCGCGCCGGTGCGGACGTGGGTCAGCCCGGAGACGCTGCCGACGTTGACGATGCTGGAGGCGGCGTGGCGCTCCAGCAGTGGATGGGCGAGGCGGCACAGTTCGAAGGCGGAAAACACGTTGGTTTCGAAGATCTCGCGCCACTGGTCCTCGCCGTAGTCCAGCGCCGGACGGGTGAGGTTGCCGCCGGCGTTGTTGACGAGGATGTGCAGTCCGCCCTGGTCGCGCGCCCAGTCGATGATTTCGGCGCGCTGGTCCTCGTCGGTGACATCGGCCGGCAGCGCCAGCACCGCGTCCTCGGGGCCGGGGAAGGCGTCCTCCAGTTCGGCGCGGGCGGCTTCGAGCTGTTCGGCATCCCGCGCGACCATCAATACCTGCGCGCCGAAGCCGAGCAACTCGCGGCAGATGGCAAAACCGATCCCGGCGCTGGCGCCGGTCACCAGCGCGCGTTGGCCGTCGAGGCTCCAGCGGGGGGATGGCATGGCGTGCTCCTTTCGCGGCGTTGGACGTAGGATAGGACACCCACCGTCACCGGGAGCGAACATGCGCCTCTTGCTGCTGACCGCGTCGATCTGCCTGCTGTCGACGGCCTGTTCGCCGTCGCCAACCCCCGACGAAGGGCGCCGCCCCGATCCGCAATCCACGACGGCGCAAACCGAAGCCGCGCCGCCTGGCGGATCGCCGATCACCGCCACCGCCAATTCCTACAAGGATGCGGCGCGCAATGCGGTCGAACAGACCCAGGACGCGGCGGCGCGGGAGCAGTCGCAGATCGATCGGGCGGAACAGTAGGCCGTCTCAGGGACTGCAGAAGCAGTAGGCCAGCGCGGTGATCCGCGGCTGGCCGCGCTGCGCCAGCGCGTTCTGCACGAAGCGCAGCGGAGCCGACGCCTGCGCGCGCTCGGCCAGCAGCGGTGCCAGCGGGCCGGCATCGGCCAGCAGGCGGGCGCCGATCCGGCTTTCCAGCACGGTGTCCAGCCACGGCGGCAGCGCGCTGCCGCCGGTCTCGATCCAGCGCGTTTGCCAGGCGTCCGGCTTGCCCAGCCTGGCCCGCGCGGCGGCGTCGTTCACGGCGTCCTGCAGGCCGCCGAAGGCATCGACCAGCCCGCGTTCCTTGGCCTGCGCGCCGGTCCAGACGCGGCCGCGCGCCACCGCGTCGATCTGCTGGACGCTGCGTCCGCGCGCCTTGGCCACGCGTCCGGTGAAGTCGCGGTAGCCCTTGTCGATCACCGCCTGGATGGTGCTGGCCGTGCCCGGATCCAGCGGGCGGGTGATGTCGAGGGCGCCGGCGTAGGGCCCAGTGGACACGCCGTCGGTATGCACGCCGATGCGGTCGAGCGCGCGGTCGATGCTCGGGAACACGCCGAAGATGCCGATCGAGCCGGTGATCGTCGAAGGATCGGCGTAGATGCGGTCGGCGTTCATGCTGATCCAATAGCCGCCGGAAGCGGCCACGTCGCCCATCGACACCACCACCGGCTTGCCGGCGGCCTTCAGCGCCGCCACCGCGCGGCGGATGCGCTCGGAGGCGAACACCTCGCCGCCGGGCGAGTTGACCCGCAGCACCACCGCCTTGACGCCATCGTCCTCGCGCGCCTGGTCGAGCAGGTCCGAGGTCGAGTCGCCGCCGACCTGTCCCGGCGGCAGCTTGCCCGCGGCGATCTCGCCTTCCGCCACCACCACCGCGACCGCAGGGCGGGAATCGGGCCTGGCGTCGGCGATGCCGAATCGCGCCACGTAGTCGTCCAGTTCGGTATTGCGATAGCCGCGTTCGACCTTGTCGTCGGCCGTGCCGCGTTCGGCAAGCAGCGCGTCGAAGTCTTCGCGGGTCTTCAGGCCGGTCACCAGCTTGTGGTCGAGAGCGAGCTGCGCAAGGTCGCCCTGCGCGGACGCCACTTCTTCCGGCAGGGTGTTGGCGAATTGCTGCAGCGCCTGCGGCGCCACGCCGCGCGCCTTGCCGATGTCGGCGAGCATCCGCTGCCAGATGTCGTTCATCCAGAACAGGTCGGCTTCCTTGGCTTCCGGCGAGGCGGCGTCGAGGATGAAGGGCTCGGCCGCGGACTTGTATTCGCCGACCTTGAACAGGCGTACGTCGACGCCGAGCTTGTCCTGCAGCGCGGTGCGGAAGTACTGCCGGTACGAGGCCAGACCGGTCAGCATCACGCCCGACTGCGACATCGGGTCGAGGTAGATCTCGTTGGCCTGCGCGGCCAGCAGGTACTGGCCCTGCGAGTAGCCGTCGCCGTAGGCCAGCACCTGCTTGCCGGAAGCGCGCACCGCGGCCAGCGCCGCGGCGACCTCGCGCAGCGTGGCAAAGCCGCTGGGCTGCAGATCGTCCAGATACAGCGCGACGCGGTTGATCTTCTTGTCGGTTCGCGCCGAATCCAGCGCCCGCAGCAGGTCGCGCAGGCGCACCTCGCGGCAGCGGTCGGAGTTGCCGTTGCGCGCCAGATAGCGGCTCAGCGGGCTGCAGGTGAACTGCTCGACGATCTGGCCCTGCGGCGCGATCACCAGGGTGGTGTCGGTCTCCAGCGGCGCGATCTCGCGGTCGCGAAGCAGCACGGCGAGCAGCAGGAGAAGGAGGAGCAGGAAAAGCAGGTTCAGCACCAGCCGGCGGGTGAAGTTGATCGCGTTCCAGAGGCCGATGACCAGGCTGGCGATGGGGCCGTGACGGCGGGGGACATTCATTGCGGATTTCCGGAAGCGACGACCGCGACGAGGCGGCCGGGAAGTGGAATTCTAGTGGACGCGAAGCGCGACCTCATGCGGCATCGGTCATGGTGGCATGCGGAGGAAGCCGGCAGGCGGCGCCGGATGCGGGCGTTGCCCTAAGGCATCGGAATCCTCAGGCTGGAACGCAGGAAGCGACGTGCGAGCAGCAGTGCCGCCATGGTCAGTCCGGCGGTCAGGCCCAGCCACATGCCCTGCGGCCCCCAGCCCAGCCCCAGCCCGAGGCCCGCGCCGACCGGCATCCCCACGCCCCAGTAGGCGAGCACCGCCAGCCACATCGGCACCCTGGTGTCCTTCAGGCCGCGCAGCGCGCCGGCGGAGATGACCTGGATGCCGTCGGGAAACTGGAACAGCGCCGCGTACAGCAGCAGCGCGCCGCCGAGCGCGATCACCGCCGGATCGGCGCTGTACAGGCTGGCCACCGCGCCGTGCCCGAACAGCAGCAGCATGGCCGAGCAGGTCTGGGTCACCAGCGCCAGCGCGAAACCGGCGAACGCCGCGCGCCGCAGGCCGTCGCGATCCCCGCGCCCGAACGCATGGCCCACCCGCACCGTGGTCGCCTCGGCGATCCCGAACGGCAGCATGAAACAGATCGAGGCGACGTTGAGCGCGACCTGATGGGCCGCCACCTGGACCTCGCCCAGACGCCCGATGAGTAGCGCCGTCACGGCAAACAGCCCGCCTTCCATGGTGATGGTGACGCCGATCGGCAGCCCGGTGCGCAGCAGGTCGCGCTGCACCGGCCAGCGCGGCCAATCCCAATGCGCGAACAGGCCGAGGTCGGCGAATCGCGTGCTGGTGCGCAGATACAGCGCGAAGCCCAGCACCTGCGTCCAGAACATCAGGCTGGTGGCGATCCCGATGCCCTCGGCGCCCAGCGCCGGAAGGCCGTGCACGCCGTTGGTCAGCAGGTAGGCCGCCGGCGCCAGCACGCACAGCCCGCCGAAGCCCAGCAGCATGGTCGGCAGCGACCAGTGCAGGCCGTCGCTGAGATAGCGCATCGACAGATACAGCGCGAACGCCGGCACGCCCCAGCGCACCGCTCGCAGGAAGGCGACCACCCCCGGCACGATCTCCGGCGCGATGCCCATCGGCTGCAGCAGCAGCGGTGCGAAGCTGAGCAGCGCGAACAGCGCGATTCCAAGCGCCAGCGCCAGCCACAGGCTCTGCCGGAACAGCGCGCCGATCTCGCCGCGGCGGTTGGCGCCGTCGAGCTGCGAGACCGACGGCGGCACCGCCATCAGGGTGCCCATCGGCATCAGCATCGGCAGCCAGAACAGCGCCGTGCCTACCGACACCGCCGCCAGCGTCGCGGTGCCGTGGTGGCCGGCGACCACGGCATCGACGAAGCCCACCAGCCCGCTCGACAGGTGCCCGGCCGCCAGCGGGGCGGCCAGACGCAGGCTGTGCCCCACTTCGCGGCGGAAGCGGGTGGTCGGAGAGATGGCGGACATGGCGGGCGACAGGCAGCGCTGGCATCGGCCCGCGCGGTCTGCCATTTTAGCCGGATGGTCGAACCTCCACCCGCCATCTCGGCACCCGCGCGTCCGCTGGTGCAGTGCGGCAACTGCGATACCGTGCTGCTCGGCCCCCACTGCCACGTCTGCGGCCAGCCTGTGGAGGGGTTGATCCGGCCATTGCGACAGGTCGTCGGCGACTTGCTCGACGACGTGTTCGATTTCGATCATCGCATCCTGCGTACCCTCGGACCGCTGTTGCTGCGCCCCGGATTTCTGACCTGCGAGTTCCTCGCCGGTCGCCGGATACGCTACGTCCCGCCGTTCCGGCTGCTGTTCTTCATCGCGCTGGTGACGTTCTTCACCGCGCGCATGACGACCTCGGCCTCAGTGAACGCGGGCGACCACGCGATCGAGCAGGCCACCACGGTGGCGGCGGTCGAGCAGGCGCGCGATGCGCGGCTGGCCGAACTGGAAGCCGCTCGCCGCGGCATGGTCGGGCAGCCTGCGGACGCCGGGCGGGTCTTGATCGCCTCCAGCGAACGTGAGGTGCGCGTCCGTGCGCA
>NZ_JAMQHN010000010.1 GCF_025993755.1 Thermomonas sp.
CAGATCAGAGTGCGATCAGTATCCGAGGTGGAGCGTCCGCAAATCAGAGGTGGCGTGTCCTCGGCCCCCAGGGATTCGAGCGGGCCATGGATGGCCCGCGCCCGCGAATTGGAGCCGGACGCGCAACCTGAGCGGCGAACCCCTGGGGGCCGAGGGCGCGCCACGGCGCAGAATTCGATAGGCGAGTTGCGTCTGTGCACTGACCTCGTATCTGGAAACCCTGCACTGCGGGCGCACCCTCAAACAGGCGGCACGAAAACGACTTTCCGATGTCACCCCGGACGCACCTAGAATGCCCTTGTCCACGAACCGGAAGACCGCCCATGCGCACCCTGTACCCTGCCATCGAACCCTACGAAACCGGGCGTCTGCAGGTCGATGCCCGCCACAGCCTGTACTGGGAGCAGTGCGGCAATCCGGAGGGCAAGCCGGTGGTGCTGCTGCACGGCGGCCCGGGAGGCGGCTGCAGCGCCAACATGCGCCGCTTCCACGACCCGGCGAAGTACCGGATCGTCCTGTTCGACCAGCGCGGCTCAGGTCGCAGCACGCCCCACGCCGACCTGGTGGGCAACACCACCTGGGACCTGGTGTCCGACACCGAAAAACTGCGCGAACACCTGGGCATCGACCGCTGGCAGGTGTTCGGCGGCAGCTGGGGCTCGACGCTGGCGCTGGCCTACGCCGAAACCCACCCGCAGCGCGTCACCGAACTGGTGCTGCGCGGCATCTTCCTGCTGCGCCGCTGGGAACTGGAGTGGTTCTATCAGGAAGGCGCTTCGCGGATTTTCCCGGATGCGTGGCAGCACTATGTATCCGCGATCCCGGAAGTGGAGCGCGGCGACCTGATCTCCGCCTTCCACCGTCGCCTGACCTCGGACGACCCGGCCGTCCGGCTGGCGGCGGCGCGCGCCTGGGCGATCTGGGAAGGCGGCACCAGCTACCTCGAAATCCCCGCCGACTACGCCGACACCCACGGCGACGCGGAATTCGCACTGGCCTTCGCGCGGATCGAGAACCACTACTTCGTCAACGGCGGGTTTTTCGAGGTGGAAGGCCAGCTGCTGCGCGATGCGCACCGGATTGCCGACATCCCCGGCGTGATCGTCCACGGCCGCTACGACGTGGTCTGCCCGATCCAGAGCGCGTTCGACCTGCACGCGGTCTGGCCGAAGGGCGAGCTGCGCGTTTCGCCGCATTCCGGGCACTCGATGTTCGAGGCGGAAAACGCGGCGGCGCTGGTGGAAGCCACCGATCGCTTTTCCTGACGGGGGGCTTCGCGCGTCCGTTCGGGGCGGGCTTGGACAAAAGCGTTTCCGCGTTCAAAACGCTTCTAGACGCACCTTCGCCGAACTCACTTCACCGGCGATCCGTCCGGATTGCGGTCGATCATCCACAGGCCGGCCCAGAGCTTGAGATCGAGTTCGTAGCCTTGCGCCTGCTTCTGCGTCAGCCACTGTGGCACCTGCGCGCGCGGAACCGCGTGGACGATGATGTTCTCGTCGTCCACCCCGCCGCCTTCGCCGACCCGGACCAGATCGAGGGCGCGGACGAAGGCGATGCGCTCGTTGCTCATGCCGGCGCTGGTCGGGCCGGTGAGCAGCACGTCGACGCGCCCGGGCGACCAGCCGGTTTCCTCGATCAGCTCGCGGCGGGCCGCTTCGGTCAGCGTGTCCTCGGCGCGGTCGTCCCCGACCAGCCCGGCTGGCATTTCGATCGTGCGCGCGCCCAGCGGCACCCGGTACTGTTCGACGAACAGGACCTCGTCGGCGGGCGTCACCGCGACGACGATCACCGCCATGCCCTGGCCGTGGGTGCGCTCGCAGGATTCCCAGGTTCCGATCCGCACCAGCCGCAGCCAGCGGCCTTCATACAGCGTCTGCTTGAGATTGCCCATGCGGCGATGCTATCGCAGACGCATCGCGTGCAGCACCTACGGCGGTGGCGGCCCTGCCGCTTCCGCCAACCGCCTGCGGGTGGTCGAGCCGAAGCCCAGCCAGTCCGACAGCGCGTCCAGTTCGTCGCTGTCGCCCTGCCGGTGCGTGAAGCCGCCCTCGGGCAACGGCGCGTCCAGGGCGATCGTGGTGAGTTGGCGCCACAGCAGCACCTGCCGGTGCTGCTCGCGCAGCCTCCTGGCCATCTGCGCGGCGCCGCGCAGGCGCAGGAAGGGCACTTCATCGACCCGCTCCAGCAAGGCGTCCAGCGTGTCGAAATGGCCCAGCAGGATCGCCGCCGACTTGGGGCCGATGCCGCTGACGCCGGGGATGTTGTCCACCGCGTCGCCGGCCAGCGCGAGATAGTCCGGAATCTGCTCCGCACGCACCCCGTGCCGTGCCTTGACCCCCGACTGACCCCAGCGCTGTCCCTTCGCGTAGTCGTACTGCTCGTCGCCCGCGCGCAGCAGCTGCGACAGATCCTTGTCGGCAGAAACGATCACGCTGCGGAAGCCCAGTGCGCGCTGGGCGTGCGCGGCGCTGCCGATCAGGTCGTCGGCCTCGTATTCCGGGTGCGCCAGCGTCACCAGCCCAAGCGCCTCGCACAACGCCTTGCACCATGCGAACTGGCGCTTGAGTTCCGGCGGAGCGGGATCGCGGTTGGCCTTGTAGGCCGGATAGAGCGCATGGCGGAAATTGCTGCCCAGGCTTTCGTCGAAGGCCACGGCGATGTGCCGCGGCCGCTCGCGTTCCAGCAGTTCCAGAAGGAAACGCGCGAAGCCGTGCGCCGCATTGGTGGGCCAGCCGTCGGCGTCGTGGAACTGATCCGGCGTCGAATGCCAGGCGCGGAACACGTACAGCGAGGCATCGATAAGATGGAGCGTGGCTTGATCCATGCCGGCATTGTAGAAGCCTCTGGCCACGGCCAAAGGCAGCCGCGCACAGGCGCGCTCCTACGGGCGCCAATCCGTCAGCAGCGCCGCGGCGTCCGGGCGCGGTCGATCGCGAATCTCGATTTGCGGCGTGCCGATGGCGATCGTTCCGATCAGTCGTTCGTCGGGGGACAGTCCGAGCGTGGTTTCCAGGAACGGGCGGTCGTAGGCCAGCCAGCCGGTCAGCAGCTGCGCGCCGAAGCCTTCGGACTGCGCCGCCAGCAGCAGCATCAGCCCGGTGTAGGCGGCGCTGGTGAAGCGCTCGCTTTCGGGGATCTTCTCGTCTTCGCCCAGGCGCGCGATCACCGCGACCGTCACCGGCGGCAAGGTGAAGCGGGTGCGCAGCTTGTCCTCGACGGCGGTTCCGCAGTCCGGCTCGCGCTCGCGCAGCCTGCGCACCGCCGCTTCGGCCAGCGCCGTGCGGGCCTCGCCGGCGATGCGCAGGAAGCGGAACGGCACCCGCTTGCCGTGGTCGGGCACGCGCACCGCGGTTTGCAGCATGCGCAGCAACCGTGCCGGCGAAGGTCCGGGCTCGCCGAGCTGGCGGGTGGGGATCGAGAGACGGCTGTCGAGGTCGTCGAGGGTCAGCATGGGCTTCCTTGGGCGAATGTCTGCCAAGTGCGGGTCGCATTGGTTAGGATGATGCAGGATCGGAACGATGGAGCGGGTGATGGCGGTGATCGTGGGCGTGGCGCGCGAGACGGCGACCGGCGAACGCCGGGTGGCCCTGACTCCGGAAACCTGCAAGAAACTGGTGGCGGCGGGCGCGACGGTGCGCATCCAGCCCGGCATCGGCGCCGGAGCGTATTTCCCCGATGCGGCTTACGCGGCGGCCGGGGCCGCGCTGGACGAGAACGCCTGCAGCGAGGCCGACCTCGTGCTGTGCGTCCAGCCCCCGCAGAACGACGCCATCGCCGGATTGAAGCAGGGTGCGGTGCTGGTGGGCAGTCTGCACCCGCAGGCCGACGCGGCCCGTGGCGAGGCCATCCGGGCGCGCGGGCTGGTCGCCTTCCCGCTGGAGCGGCTGCCGCGCACCACCCGGGCGCAGGCGATGGACGTGCTCAGCTCGCAGGCCGGCATGGCCGGCTACAAGGCGGTGCTGATCGCCGCCCAGCTGGCCCCGCGCTTCTTCCCGATGCTCACCACCGCGGCCGGCACAATCCGTCCGTCCAAGGTGCTGATCGTCGGCGCCGGCGTGGCCGGCCTGCAGGCGATCGCCACCGCCAAGCGCCTCGGCGCGGCGGTGGAAGGCTTCGACGTGCGTCCGGAAACCCGCGAACAGATCGAATCGCTGGGCGGCAAGTTCCTCGACCTCGGCGTCAGCGCCGCCGGCGAGGGCGGCTATGCGCGCCAGCTCACCGAGGAGGAACGCGCCCTGCAGCAACAGCGTCTGGCCGATCATCTGAAAGGCATCGACGTGGTGGTTTGCACCGCGGCGGTACCGGGTCGGCCGGCGCCGAAAATCATTTCCGAGGCGATGGTGGCCGGCATGAAGCCCGGCAGCGTGATAGTGGACCTGGCGGCCGAAACCGGCGGCAACTGCGCGCTGACCCGGCCCGGCGAAAACATCGACTCCGGCGGCGTCACCATCGCCGGGCCGCTGAACATGGCTTCGATGGGCGCCCAGCACGCCAGCGAAATGTACGCCCGCAACGTCTTC
>NZ_JAMQHN010000011.1 GCF_025993755.1 Thermomonas sp.
CGCTCTGTGTGCGCGGCCGGCTCCATTTCGCGGGCGCTGGCCATCTTTGGCCTGCTCGTCCCGTGGGGGGCGACCGACGCGGATGGCGTGACGTGTGTCGAACGCTCAGTCCTGTTGTGGTGGAGCGCGTTCACCCATGTTTCCGGAGCCAGCGCACGCCCTGCGGCGTGTCTTCCAGCAGGATGCCTTCGGCGGCGAGCTGGTCGCGGATGGCGTCGGCGCGGGCGAAGTCGCGGGCTTTCTTGGCGGCCGTGCGTGCGTCCACCAGCGCCTGGATGCGGGCATCGTCGTCGCCGGAGGCGCCGCGGCTGAACCAGTCGGCGGGCGATTGCTGCAGCAGGCCGAGAATGCGGCCGGCGCCAAGCAGTTGCGCCTTCAGCGTTGCCTTGTCGTCGCCGGAAACCGCCTTGCGCGCTTCGCCGGCGATGCGGGCGATCTCGGCCAGCGCCGCCGGGGTATTGAGATCGTCGTCCAGCGCGGCTTCGACGCTGTCCGGAATGACGGCTTCGGCAGGGACGTCGTCCAGATCGCGCAGCGTTCCGTAGAGCCGGTCCAGCGTGCGCACGCTTTGTTCGATCAGGCCATCGCTCCATTCCAGCGGCTGCCGGTAGTGCGCGGAAAGCAGGGCGTAGCGCAGCGCTTCCGGCGGGTTCTGACGTACCAGATCGTGCACGCGCTGGATGTTGCCCACCGACTTGGCCATCTTGGCGCCGCCGAAGTTGAGCATGCCGTTGTGCAGCCACCAGCGCGCGAACGGCGCGCCGCCGTGGGCGCACTCGCTCTGCGCCACCTCGTTTTCGTGATGCGGGAACTGCAGGTCGATGCCTCCTGCGTGGATGTCGATGGTGGCGCCCAGGTGCGCCTCGGCCATCGCCGAGCATTCGATGTGCCAGCCGGGGCGGCCGCGTCCCCAGGGCGAGTCCCAGCCGGGCAGGTCGTCGCTGGAGGGCTTCCACAGCACGAAATCGCCCGGGTCGCGCTTGTACGGCGCGACTTCGACGCGGGCGCCGGCCAGCATCTCGTCGGTGTCGCGGCGCGAGAGCTTGCCGTAACCTGGAAAGCTCGCGACCGAGAACAGCACATGCCCCTCCGCCGCGTAGGCGTGGCCGTCGTCGATCAGGCGCCGGGTCATCGCGATGATCTGGTCGATATGCCGGGTCGCTTCCGGCTCGATGTCCGGGGCGAACGCGCCGGTGACGCCCAGCGCCGCCATGTCCTCACGGTAGGCCGCGGCATATTTTCCGGTGATGGCGGTGATCGGCGCGCCGAGTTCTTTCGCGGCCGCGTTGATCTTGTCGTCCACGTCGGTGATGTTGCGTGCGTAGCGCAGGCCGCCGAAGCGCCGGCGCAGCAGGGCGGCCAGCACGCCGAACACCACCGGCCCACGGGCGTTGCCGATATGCACGTAGTTGTAGACGGTGGGGCCGCAGACGTACATCGTCGGGCAGGCTGGATCCAGCGGAACGAAGGGTTCGACCCGGCGCGACAGGGTGTTGTAGAGGGACAGATTCATGGAAGCGATCGCAGGAGATGCGCCATTGTAGCGGCGCCGATATCGGCGCCGTGCGACAGCGGGGATTCAGCCGCGCAAGCCCCTGCGCCGATAGACTCGCGGCATGTCCGAATTGCGGTTCGCCACGCGTGTTTTCCTGCCTCTGGCCCTGTGCGCGTCCGGCCCTGCATTTGCGCAGTCGGTTCCGCAGGGACAGCCGCAGCGCGAAGTCGTCCTGCCGATCGAGAACGTGCGCTTCGATTACGCCCAGGTGATGTCCGTGCGGCCGATCCAGCAGGTGCTGCGCACGAGCAATCGGGAGCGCGTCTGCAGCGACCCGCAGCACCCCGAGTCGCGGATTCCCGTTCCCATGGGCCAGGATCCCGGACGGCTGCGGAACTGCCGGATGGTGCCGGTGGTCCGCGAGTTCCGGCGCACGATTGCCTATGACGTCGATTACGTCTATCGCGGCAGCCGGTTTCGGACGCGGATGGACCGCGATCCGGGAAATCGCCTGCGGATCCGCATATCCATCATGCCGGCGCCGCTGGATTGACGCGTTATCTGGCGAGGGGCAGCGACGCTGACGCAGACGCTTGCATGCGGCAGAGCGTCATGCGAGGATGCGCGACCAGATGAACGCCCTTGTTGCCACGCGCCACGCCGATGCCGCCCGGATCGCCTCCGGCATGACTTCGCGCGCGCGCCGACCGGAATCCTTGCGACCTGCTGGGTAGACCGGAGCCGTTCTTGCGCCACCGCATCCGAAACCCAGCCCCCAGGCTGGGTTTTTTCGTTTCCGCCCTTTCTTCCCAGGACACCCCATGAAGCATTTCCTCAACACCCAGGACTGCAGCCGCGCCGAACTGGATGCGCTGCTGGCGCAGGCGGCCGCGTTCAAGCGTCACAAGCTGGGCGATGCGCTGAAAGGCAAGTCCATCGCGCTGGTGTTCTTCAATCCGTCGATGCGTACCCGCACCAGCTTCGAGCTGGGCGCGTTCCAGTTGGGCGGGCATGCCGTCGTGCTGCAGCCGGGCAAGGACGCCTGGCCGATCGAATTCGAGCTGGGCACGGTGATGGACGGCGATACCGAGGAGCACATCGCCGAGGTGGCGCGGGTGCTGGGCCGCTACGTGGACCTGATCGGCGTGCGTGCGTTCCCGAAATTCGTGGATTGGGCCTACGACCGGCAGGACATCGTGTTGAAGGCGTTTGCGAACCATTCGCCGGTGCCGGTGATCAACATGGAGACCATCACCCATCCCTGCCAGGAGCTGGCGCACGCGCTGGCGCTGCAGGAGCATTTCGGCACCGCCGACCTGCGCGGCAAGAAGTACGTGCTGACGTGGACCTACCACCCCAGGCCGCTGAACACCGCCGTCGCCAATTCGGCGCTGACCATCGCCACGCGGCTGGGCATGGACGTCACCCTGCTGTGCCCGACGCCCGACTACGTCCTCGACGAACGCTACATGGGCTGGGCACGCGCCAATGTGGCCGAAAGCGGCGGTTCGCTGGCCGTCAGCCACGACATCGAAAGCGCCTATGCCGGCGCCGACGTGGTGTACGCCAAGAGCTGGGGCGCGCTGCCGTACTTCGGCAACTGGGGGCCGGAAAAGCCCATCCGCGACCAGTACCGGCACTTCATCGTCGATGAAGCCAAGATGGCGCTGACCCACAACGGAGTGTTCTCGCACTGCCTGCCGCTGCGCCGCAACGTGAAAGCCACCGACGCGGTGATGGATTCCCCGCGCTGCCTCGCCATCGACGAAGCCGAAAACCGCCTGCACGTGCAGAAGGCGGTGATGGCCGCGCTGATTTCCCAATGACACCCACGGACGCCTTCCACATGACGACCTCCACCGACTCCCGCGACATCGTGCTGGCCTTTTCCGGCGGCCTTGACACCAGCTTCTGCGTGCCCTGGCTGAAGGAGCAGGGTTGGAACGTGCATACCGTGTTCGCCGACACCGGCGGCGTCGATGCGGCCGAGCGCGAATTCATCGAGCAGCGCGCGGCGGAGCTGGGCGTGACCTCGCACCTGACGGTGGACGGCGGTCCGGCGCTGTGGCGCGATTTCGTGCGGCCGTTCGTCTGGGCGGGCGAGGGCTATCAGGGGCAGTACCCGCTGCTGGTCTCCGACCGCTACCTGATCGTCGATGCCGCGCTGGCGCGCGCGGCCGAGCTGGGAACCAACGCAATCGCCCACGGCTGCACCGGCATGGGCAACGACCAGGTGCGCTTCGACCTGGCGGTGCTGTCGCAGGGCCGCTACCGGATCGTGGCGCCGATCCGCGAGATCCAGAAAGAACACACCCAGACGCGGGCCTTTGAACAGGCCTATCTGGAGGAACGCGGCTTTGGCGTACGCGCCAAGCAGCGGGCGTACACCATCAACGAGAACCTGCTGGGCGTGACGCTGTCCGGCGGCGAGATCGACGCCTGGGAAGCGCCGGGCGAGGGCGCGCGCGGCTGGTGCGCGCGCCGCGAACAGTGGCCGGCCGAGGCATTGGAGGTGACGCTGCGCTTCGAGAACGGCGAGGCGGTGGCGCTGGATGGCAATGCGCTGCCGGGCGAAAAAATCCTGGCCAAGCTCAACACGATGTTCGCCCAGTACGGCGTCGGCCGTGGCCTGTACACCGGCGATACCACGATTGGCCTGAAGGGGCGGATCGTGTTCGAGGCGCCGGGCCTGACCGCGCTGCTCGCCGCGCATCGCGCGCTGGAGGAAGCGGTGCTGTCCAAGCAGCAGAACCGCTTCAAGCCGCAGGTTGCGCGCAAATGGGTGGAACTGGTCTATGAGGGGTTCTTCCACGATCCGCTGAAAACCGACCTGGAGGCGTTTCTCGAGGCATCCCAGGCCAAGGTCGGCGGCGAGGTGGTGCTGCGCACCCGGGGTGGTCGCGTGGACGCGGTGGCGGTGCGCTCGCCGCACATCCTTGCCAGCCAGGGCGCGACCTATGCGCAAAGCGCCGACTGGGGCGTGGAAGAGGCCGAAGGCTTCATCAAGCTGTTCGGCATGAGCAGCACGCTGTGGGCGCAGGTCAATTCGGATCAGGGCGGGAATTGACGTGCTGGACACGGTCCTGCGCCACCTCGAAGCCCTGGTATCGTTCGACACCCGCAACCCGCCGCGCCGGATCGGCACCGGCGGAATCTTCGACTACATCCGGGCGCAGCTGCCCGGTTTCCGCTGCATCGTCACCGATCACGGCGACGGCGCGGTGTCGCTGCTGGCAGTGCGCGGCACGCCGCGGCGCGTGTTCAACGTGCATCTGGACACGGTGCCTGCGTCGGACGCATGGACGGCCGATCCACTGCGGCTGCGGGTCCGGGACGATCGTGCGATCGGCCTGGGCGCCTGCGACATCAAGGGCGCGGCGGCGGGCCTGCTGGCGGCGGCGCAGGCGACCCGGGGCGATGCGGCGTTCCTGTTTTCCTCCGACGAGGAAGCCAACGACCCGCGCTGCATCGCCGCGTTCCTTGGGCGCGACCACGGCTTTTCCGAGGCGATCGTGGCCGAACCCACCCGCTGCGAAGCGGTGCTGGCGCATCGCGGCATCAGTTCGGTGTTGCTGCGCTTCAAGGGCGAGGCAGGCCACGCCTCGGGCGCAAATGCGCTGGAGGCCAACGCGCTGCACCAGGCGATCCGCTGGGGCGGGAAGGCGCTGGATCTGGTCGATGGCGAAGCGGGCGCCCGCTTTGGCGAATTGACCGGATTGCGCTTCAACATCGGCCGGGTCGAAGGCGGCATCAAGGCGAACGTGATCGCGCCCAGCGCCGAGGTGCGCTTCGGGTTCAGGCCGCTGCCCTCGCACGACATCGACGAACTGCATCGTCGCTTCGGTGCCTGTGCCAGCGTTGGCGCGCTCGATCGCTATGAAGAGACGTTCCGCGGCCCTTCGCTCCCCGCCGGAGCGCCGGACCAGGCCGCGCAGCGGCGGCAGCTGGCGCAGGCGCTGGCCGAATCCCTGCAACTGCCGGTGGGCGCGGCGGTCGATTTCTGGACCGAAGCCGCGCTGTTCTCGCAGGCCGGCCTGACCACCATCGTGTATGGCCCCGGCGACATTGCCCAGGCCCACGCCGCCGACGAATGGGTGGCGCTGGACCAGTTGCGGCGTTACGCCGATTCCATCGTTCGCATCCTCGGAAACTGAACCGTGACTCCCGTCCTCGATCCCCGCGCCGTGCACGACCCGCAGACCCGCCAGACCATCGTGCGGCTGCTGTCCAGCATGGGCAGCGCCAAGGAAATCTCGCAGTACCTCAAGCGTTTCTCCCAGCTCGACGCGGCGCGCTTCGCCGTGGTCAAGGTCGGCGGCGCGGTGTTGCGCGACGACCTCGATGCGCTGGTGTCCTCGCTGGCGTTCCTCCAGGACGTGGGCCTGACCCCGATCGTGCTGCACGGCGCCGGCCCGCAGCTCGACGCCGAGCTGTCCACGGCCGGCATCGCCAAGCAGACCCTCGACGGCCTGCGCGTCACCTCGCCGCAGGCGCTGGCCATCGTGCGCAAGGTGTTCCACGCCCAGAATCTCAGGCTGGTGCGCGCGCTGCAGGCGGCCGATGCGCGCGCCACCTCGATCGTGTCCGGCGTGTTCGAGGCCGATTACCTGGACCGCGAGCGCTACGGGCTGGTCGGGAGCATCCAGCAGGTGCACACCGCGCCGATCCTCGACAGCCTGCAGGCCGGCTCGATCCCGGTGATCGCCTCGCTCGGGGAAACCGCCGGCGGTCAGATCCTCAACGTCAACGCGGATTTTGCCGCCAACGCGCTGGTGCAGGCGCTGCAGCCCTACAAGATCGTGTTCCTCACCGGCACCGGCGGTCTGCTCGACGCGCGCGGGCGCATCATCGATTCGATCAACCTGACCACCGAATACGAGCACCTGATGCAGCAGCCGTGGATCGACGGCGGCATGCGGGTCAAGATCGAGCAGATCAAGGCGCTGCTGGACGGTTTGCCGCAGGCGTCCTCGGTGTCGATCACGCGGCCGTCGGAACTGGCCAAGGAGCTGTTCACCCACAAGGGCTCGGGCACATTGGTGCGGCGTGGCGAGCGCGTGCTGGAAGCATCGTCCTGGGGCGGCCTCGACGCATCGCGGCTGCGGCAGTTGATCGAATCGGCGTTCGGGCGGCGGTTGGTGCCGGATTATTTCCAGCGCACCCGCCTGCATCGCGCCTATGTCAGCGAAAGCTACCGTGCGGCGGTGATCCTGACCCGCGAGGACGCCGGCGTGTACCTCGACAAATTTGCGGTGCTCGACGATGCCCAGGGCGAAGGACTGGGGCGCGCGGTCTGGCAGGTGATGCGGGAGCAGAATCCCGCGTTGTTCTGGCGTTCGCGCCACGGCAATCCGGTCAATGCGTTCTATTACGCGGAATCCGATGGCTGCATTCGTCAGGAAAAGTGGCGGACGTTCTGGTACGGCCAGGCCGACTGTGCGCAAATCGGGCGTTATCTGCAGCAGTGCGCGCAGCGTCCGGCGACGCTGGAGGAACCGGAATGACAGGAAAGCACGTGGCCGGGAAACATTCCATCGGAGTGGTGGGCGCACGCGGCCACGCCGGCGCGGAATTGATCCGCCTGATCGCCGGCCACCCGCGTTTCGAGCTGGCCTATGTCACCTCGCGCGAACTGGACGGCCAGCGCGTGGCCGACCACAACGCCGGTTTCGCCGGCGGTCTGCGCTACAGCTCGCCCGATTACCGCGACCTGCCGGGGCTGGGCGCCGACGCGGTGGTGCTGGCGCTGCCGAACGGCAAGGCCGCGCATATCGTCCGGCAGTTCGACGAAGCCGGCGTCGATCCGGTCATCGTGGATCTGTCCGCCGACTATCGCTTCGATCCGTCGTGGTATTACGGCCTGCCGGAACTGACCCGCGGCCGCTACGCCGGGCAGAGCCGCATCAGCAATCCGGGCTGCTACGCCACCGCCATGCAGCTGTCGATCGCGCCGATGCTGGATGTGCTGGACGCGCAGCCGGTGCAGTGCTTCGGCGTCAGCGGCTACTCCGGCGCCGGCACCACGCCGAGCGACAAGAACAACGTGGACCTGCTGCGCGACAATCTGATGCCCTACGCGCTCACCGGCCACATCCACGAGCGCGAAGTGCCGTATCAGCTGCGACATGCGGTGGAGTTCATGCCGCACGTGGCGTCGCATTTCCGCGGCATCACCATGACCACCAACTTGCATTTGTCCACAGCGTTCGACCGCGACAGCGTGCTGGCGCGCTATCGCGACCGCTATGCGAACGAACCGCTGGTGCACGTACAGGACGCCTCGCCCTGGGTTTCGCGCATCGCCGGCAGGCATCATGTCGAAATCGGAGGTTTTGCCTTGAGCGGCGATGGCCGGCGGCTGGTGGTGGTGGCCACCGAGGACAACCTGCTGAAAGGCGCCGCCACGCAGGCGCTGCAGAATCTCAACCTGGCCTTCGGCCTGGGCGAGTTCGACGGGATTCCGCTGGAGATGACGGCATGAGCGAACTGCTTTGGCAAAAAACCGGCGTGGCCGTGGATGCCAGGATCCAGGCCTTCCTGGCCGGGGACGACGTGATCCTGGATCGCGAATTCTTCCTCCACGACATTCAGGCCAGTGCCGCGCACGCCGAGGGCCTGCAGCGCATCGGCATCCTGAGCGCCGACGAGTTGGTCGGGCTGAAGCACGAGTTGGCGAAGTTGGCCGAGGATTTCCAAAGCGGCGCCTTCGTGCTGGACGAGCGCTTCGAAGACGGCCATTCCGCCATCGAGGCGCGCCTGACCGAGCGACTGGGCGACACCGGCCGCAAGATCCACACTGGGCGCAGCCGCAACGACCAGGTGCTGGTCGCCACTCGGCTGTGGCTGAAGGACAGGCTGGCGCGGGTTGCGGCACTGTCGCGGGCGATTGCCGGGATCGCGCTGGAACGCGCCGAAGCCGAGCAGGCCCTGCCGCTGCCGGGCTACACCCACATCCAGCGCGCCGTGGTGTCCTCGGCGGGCATGTGGTGGGCGGGCTGGGCGGAGGCCTTCATCGACAACGCGATCCGCGCCACCGACACGCTGGCGCTGGTGGACTGCAATCCGCTGGGCACCGCTGCCGGCTATGGTGTCAACCTCAGGCTGGATCGCGAACACACCACCGCCGCGCTCGGCTTCGCGCGGCTGCAGGTCTCGCCGGTCTACGCGCAGCTCTCGCGCGGAAAGTTCGAACTCGCCGCGCTGGACGCCCTTGGCAGCGCGACCCTCGACCTGCGCCGCATCGCCTGGGACCTGTCGCTGTTCACCAGCGCCGAGTTCGGCTTCGTGGCGCTGCCGGCGCAGTACACCACCGGCAGTTCGATCATGCCGAACAAACGCAACCCCGACGTGATCGAGCTGATGCGCGCCACCCACGCCTCGGTGGCGGCGGCGCGCACCGAGATCGAGCAATTGCTGTCGCTGCCCTCGGGTTATCACCGCGATCTGCAGGCCAGCAAGGGCGCGATCTTCCACGGCTTCGGCCGCGGCCTGGCCGCGCTGGAACTGCTGCCGGCGCTGCTGGGCAACCTGGAGTGGCGCGAAGACCGGCTGCGCGCGGCGATCGATTCGGGCATGTATGCCACCGACGTGGCGGTCGAAGCCGCCATTGCCGGCGTGCCGTTCCGCGAGGCCTACAAGGCCGCCGCCGCGTCCGCCGACAGCGCTGGGCAGGGCCGGACGCCGGAAGGCTCGCTGGCGGCGCGCACGTCGCCCGGTGGCTGCGCAGACCTCCGACTGGACGATTTGCGTGCGCGTCTGGGGCGTGTCGTCAATTCCCGTGCCGGAATGGGTGACGCCTCCTAGAGACGATTGGCCTGAAAATCGCGCATCGTCCGTTTGTAGGGAATGTGAATGCGAATCGAAATGTGAATGCGCATGCCGCCGCGCGGACAGGACAGCCCGCGGATTGTGCTGTGGACGGTCCTTTGGGTCGTTCCGAGGCAGGAGCTTGGCGCCTGCACAAGAGGGCGCTCGCAAGGTGTGAAGGGGTGGGGTAGAGTCACCCCGAGGGAAGGTTGTGGGCAGGGTCGGGGGCTGGGGTCGGACGAGCCATGAGTGTTCGCAACAGGGGGTTCGTCGCTTCAGCGTCACCTGGACTGCCGTGGTGCGTGCGCGTTTCCGGACGATCTGTGCCCGGATAGCGTAAATCCGGGGCGCAAGCGCTGAAGGGGGGGAGTTGCACATGCGACATGTGATCGTGACGAGGCGGGGTTCAAGCGTCCTGCTTGCCTTGGCATTGGGAGGGATGCTTGCATCCAGCCCGACTGCCGCTGCCGGTTGCGCGCCGCCGACCGCGGCCCTCGCTGTGGCCGGAGTGACCTTGGCGTCCGCCGCCGCACCCGCCGCGCAGACGACGCGAACGACGATGCCGGCAGCCGATGTCGGCGCACGGGATGCGCTGGAGGCGATGGGGCGCCTGCAGGACGCCGACACCGCGCTGTCGCTGGCGGCGGAAGGCGCCGCGTTGTACGCGAGCGCGAACGTCAAGCTCGACGGCTACGCCTATTGCAGCCAGGCGGTGGAGCTGGCCGAACTGGGCGAGCTGCGGGAAAGCGCGCGGGCGGCGAGCATGGCCCTGCACGTGGCGCTGGAAACCGGCAACCCCGACTTGCTGGGCAAGGCCTACCGCGATCTGGCGATCGCCTTCAGCTATGCCGGACAGCTCGACCGCGCCGAACAGTTCGCCACCCTGGCCCTGAAATATCCGGGCGCGGACCCGACCCAGGTCAACGGTCCGGCGCGCAAGATCCTCGGCGACGTGCGCGCCCGTCAGGGACGGTATGCCGAAGCGATCGCGCTGTATGACCAGGCCAGCGGAGAAAGCTCGCCGCGCTTCCAGCCGCTGGTCCAGGCCTCGCTGGTCAATGCGCTGATCCAGTCCGGCGACCTGGCGCGCGCGCGCAGCACGCTGGACGCCTTGCCGGAACCCGCTGACGGCGCCCAGCGCGCCCAGTTGCAGCGCACCCGCGGCAAGCTCCTGCTGGCCGAGAACCATCCCGACCAGGCACTTGCCGTGTACCGCACGCTGGCCGAGATGCCGGTCACCGCAGCGGGTGGCGACGGCGTGTTCTATCGCGCCTGGGCGCTGGACGGCGTGTCGCGCAGCCAGGCCGCACTGGGCGACGAGGCGGGTGCCGCGCAGTCGCTGGACGAGGCGATTGGCGAATTCGAGCGCGCCCGCGCGCAGTTCCGCAGCGACGACTTCAAGATGGGACTGTTCTCCGACGCGCAGGATGTCTTCGAGCGCGCCATCGCGTTGCGGGATCGGCTGGGCCAGACCGAGCAGGCGTTCGACATCAGCGAGCGCAGCCGCGCGCGCGCGCTGCTCGATTCGATCGCCGGCCGCGCCGACCTGAATTCGAACGAGACCACCGCGCTCGACGTGCAGGCCCTGCGCGCGGGACTGGCCCCGGATGAAGTAGTGGTGGCCTACCACACCCTGCCCGATCATCTGGTGGCGTGGGTGCTGACCCATGACGGCATCCGCGAGGCGCGGTTCCCGATGGCGCTTTCACGCGCCGACCTGACTCGCCTGGTGGAGGCCTATCGCGACGCCTTGGTGGGCCGCAATCCGAACATCGCCGCCGCCGCCGACCAGATCGGCCGCCTGCTGTTGGCGCCGCTGCAGATCAAGGCGGGCAAGCGCGTGGTCATCGTCCCGCACGGCCCGCTGCATTACCTGCCGTTCCAGGCGCTGCGGCTGGATGGCAAATACCTGATCGAACGCAATCCGGTGTCGATCGCGCCTTCGGTCAGCATCGCCGCGCGCCTTGCCGAGCACGCCCCGCTGGCGCAGTCGGGCCTGCTCGGGTTCGGCAACCCGACCGTGGATCCGAGCGTGGCCGCACCGCTGCCAGGCGCCGAGCGCGAGGTGCGATCGCTGGCGGTGGATTTCCCGGACGCCCGTCTGTTCTTCGGCGAGCAGGCCACGCGCGACCGTTTCGACGAATACGCGCCGCAGTCGCAGCTGGTCCACGTGGCATCGCATGCGCTTGTGGACACCCTCGACCCCTTGCATTCGAAAGTCCTGTTCACCGACGGCAACGGCCAGCCGGTCTATCTCGAGGCCAAGGACGTGATGGCCCTGAAGCTGGACGGCGTTTCCCTGCTGACGCTGTCGGCCTGCGAGTCCGGTCTGGGGCGGGTGGAGAACGGCGACGAGGTCCTGGGCTTCACCCGCGCCTTCCTGTCGGCCGGCACGTCCAGCCTGCTGGCCTCGCTGTGGCCGGTGTCCGACGCCGCGACCGAAAAACTGATGACCACGTTCTACGGCGATCTGGCACACGGCGCCAACGCCCAGGACGCGATGCGTGATGCCCAGCGTGCGGTGCTGGCCAATCCGGCCACCGCGCACCCGTATTACTGGGCTCCCTTCAACCTGATCGGCAACTGGCGGCTGCGGGTGGCGCGATGAGCGCGGGAACCGGACGAGACGAGGACGTGATGATGGAGCACCACAACGACCTCCAGCAGCAGCACAGGGTTCGCTTGCGGCTGACGTCGCTTGCCGCCGCGCTGGCGCTGGGATTGCCGGTCGCGCAGGCGCTGGCCGCAGACGCGGCCTCGCAGGATGCGCCGCAGCAGGCGCAGTCCTTGCCCGAGCCGCAAATGGCGCTACAGGCCCAGGCCAGCTTCGTGCTGCAGGGCGTGGAGTTCGTCGGCGCCACCCTGGTTCCGGAATCGGAACTGCAGGCCGCGGTCGCCGACATGATTGGACAGAGCGTCACGTTCTCCGACTTGCAACAGCTGACCGTCAAGGCCGCGGCGGTCTATGCGCGGCACGGCTACGGGCTGGCGCAGGTGTTCGTTCCGGTGCAGGAAGTGGTGGATGGCCGGATCAAGCTGAGCGTGCTGGAAGGCAAGCTGGGCGAGGTGTCGATCGATATCGCCGAGGGTGCCCCGATCCACCGCGAGCGCGTGGCCGGCATGCTGTCCGTACTCAAGGCGGGCGAACCGCTGAGTACGAACGAATACGAGCGGGCGATGCTGCTGCTGTCCGATCTGCCTGGCATCAAGCCGCAGTCGAGCGTCACGGTGGGTTCGTCCTCTCAGGCCAACGACCTGCACGTCCAGGTGGAAGCGCGCGACCGCTTCCAGTTCGCGCTGGGGCTGGACAACAACGGCACCCGCGATTCCGGTCGGCTGCGGTTGACGGGAAGCATGCGCTGGGCCAGCCCGTTCGAGCGCGGCGACAATCTCGATCTTCGGATCCTGGCCGCGCAGGGCATGCACACCGCGTTCGGCCGGATTTCCTACGAAACGCCGGTCGGTTATTCCGGTTTGCGCATCGGCGGCGGGCTGGCGCGGGTGCAGTACGAACTGGGCGGGCCGTTCTCGCCACTCAAGCCCACTGGCGTAGGCAACGTCGCCGATCTGTCGTTCAGCTATCCGCTGATCCGCCAGCGCACCACCAACTTGTTCCTGCGCGGAGCGGTCGAACGCAAGGCGCTGACGGATCGCTACGAGGCGGTGGGTCTGGAAACCCGCAAGCGCGTGAACGGAGCCAGTCTCGGGCTGGCGCTGGAACACCGCGATCGTTGGGGCGGAGGCGGCTACAACAGCGCCAATGTTCAAATCTACCGCGGCACCCTGCGCCTGCTCGACCCGATGGCCAAGCTGCTCGACCGGCCGCCGTTCGGCTATGCCACCGAAGGCAGTTTCACCAAGTTCACCCTGCAGGCGGCGCGGCTGCAATATCTCGCCCCCCGCTGGAGCCTGTATGCAAGCGTCGGCCTCCAGCGCTCCAGCCGCAACCTCGATCCCTACGAAAAGCTGTCGCTGGGCGGGCCCAAGGCGGTGCGTGCCTACGCTACCGGCGAGGTGCTGGTCGATGACGGCTGGCTAGGCTCGCTGGAACTGCGCTTCTCGCCGCGACCGGAAGCCACGCTGTATGCGTTCTACGACGCGGCGCATGGCGACATGTTCCACCGCCGTCGTGTCTTCGATCCGGATCTCGGGCGCAGCCTGCGCGGCTACGGTCTCGGCTTCAGCTGGGCCAAACCCGGCAACGTGAGCATGAACCTGAGCGTGGCGTGGCGCGGCACGGGCCCAGGCGTCACCGATGGCGGCGACCATAACCCCCGCATTTACTGGTCGATCCAGAAGGCATTTTGACGCAACGACGGGCGGCCGGTAGCCGGTTCCCAGGGAGCAAGACCCATGAACGCGAACCCCAAGACCCTCAAGCAAATTCGCAAGCAGCGGCGGCGGCGGCTGGCATTGGCATTGGCCTGCGTGCTGGCGTCGCCGCTGGCGTTCGGGCAGTCGCTGCCGTCCTCGACGACGCTGCCGACGACGACACCCATCAACTACGATCCGACAAAAATCACCTCGATCAACGTTGTCGGTAGCGACATGACCATCACCCAGGTGACGGATGCCGCCGTCATTGGTTGGACGACGTTCAACGTCGGCTCGGCGGCATCGGTGACATTCGTGCAGCCGGGCGTCAACAGCGTTGTCCTGAACTACATCGACGGCATTATACCGGCCCCCTTCATCATCAATGGCGCGGTCAATGCCAACGGCAGCGTCTTTTTCGTCAACCCGAACGGTATCTGGTTCGGCCCCAATGCCAACGTCAATGTCGGCGGTCTGGTGGCCTCGACGCTGAACATTTCCGCAGCGGATTTCTACACTGGCGCGGCGATGGCCAACCCGCATTACGTGTTCGGTAATGCGACCGACACCATCGGCGGCGGCATCGTCAATCAGGGGCATTTGAACGTCACCAGCGCCACCGGCACCATCGCGCTGCTGGCGGCGCGGGTCGAGAACCAGGCTGGCGGCGTCATCAATGCGCCAGGCGGCAGTGCGATCATCGGAGCGGCCGCGCAGTCGACGCTGGATTTCTACAACGACGGCTTGACCACGCTCGCGATTGCGGGCAATGGCTTGTACGTCCCCCCCGTCCCGCTCGGCCCGATCAATCTCTGCGCGGCGGTCCCGCTTTCCGCCTGCCTCGGCGGCATCGTCAGCATCGGCAACATCGCGGCAGTCGGCGGCCACGTCGAACTGCGCACCCAGACGATGGATGGCCTGGCCAACACAGATCCGCTGTTCACCGAAAGCCCCACCGGCAACGGCGGTCGCATCTGGATCGGCGGGCGGATCGATGCGCGCACGGCCGGCGCAGACACCGGCTCGATCATCATCGACGCCGGACACGGCAACGTCGATATTGGCGGTGTTGCCGGACAGATGGCGTGGGTCAACACCACGGGAGTGAACGCGGGGGAGAACGCCGGGACGATCCAGATTCGCGGCAACCAGCTGTTCACCTATCTTTGCGTCGGGCCGGGCGGCGTCTGCACGACCAACGATTCGCTGGGTTTCATCGACGCCAGCGGCTACAACACCGGCAATGGCGGGCATATCCAGATC
>NZ_JAMQHN010000111.1 GCF_025993755.1 Thermomonas sp.
ATCCGGCGATGGTCGCGGCGCGCATGCGGTTCGGCGGGCTGCGCCGCTACGCCGGCATCGCGCTGGATGTGTACTTCGACCACCGTCTGGCGCGCGAGTGGTCGCGCTGGAACGGGCCGGACGCACCGCTGGCGGCGTTCAGCGGCAGCGGAACAGCGGGCGCGCACCCGTGACATAGTGGCGGGTCGTGGCATAACCGCTGCTGCGGCCAAAGCCGAGGCCGAAACCACGCTCGCTCTCCGCATTGGGCAGGAAGGTTTCGACCGCTTCGCGGATCCGGCGCTGGATCAGGGCACTGCGATTGCGGATGCGGGCTTGGGTCTGGGTGTTCATGACGTTCTCCGTTGTTGGTGTGGTAGTAATGTAATACACCAAAACAAGAAAACACCCTGCCGGAAGTCACGATCATGCGCATCGCATGCGAACAGTCAGAAATCATTCAGGGATCGAAACGGGCTTCGTCCCTGCGCGACGCAAGGGGTGCCCGGCCTTACGGGCCGTCGAGGTGACGCTCAGGCGTGCCCACCCGCCTGCGGCGTTTGCGCTTCCAGCGACTCCAGCTCGTGCGCCAACGCCTCGGGCGAATGCGTGTACTTTGCCAGCAGCGCATAGAACGCCGGCACCACGAACAGCGACAGCAGGGTCGAGAAGGACACACCGAACACGATCACTATCCCGATCGTGGCGCGACTGGCCGAGCCCGGGCCGCCGAAGACGACCAGCGGCAACGCGCCCATCACGGTGGCGATCGATGTCATCAGGATCGGTCGCAGGCGGATCGCCGATGCCTCGACGATGGCCTCGTGGATGCTGCGTCCGGCATCGCGCAGCTGGTTGGCGAACTCCACGATCAGGATGCCGTTCTTGGCCGCCAGGCCGACCAGCATCACGATGCCGATCTGGGAGAACAGGTTCATCGTGCCGCTCGTGATCCACAATCCGAGCAGCGCACCAAGCACGCCCAGCGGCACGGTCAGCATGATCACCAGCGGATGCAGGAAGCTCTCGAACTGCGCCGCCAGCGCCAGGTAGACGATCAGCAGCGCCAGCGCGAAAGTCACCAGCACTTCACTGCCCGACTGCTGCAGTTCGCGCGATTCGCCCTTCCAGCTGATCTGCGCATAGTCGGGCAGGCTTTCCCGCGCCGTCTGCTGCGCCCAGGCCACCGCCTCGCCCAGCGGGTAGCCTTGCGCCAGCCGCGCGCTCAGGGTGATCGAGCGCAGCCGGTTGAAGCGGTTGAGCGTGCCGGGTTCGGCGATCTCGTGCAGGCTGACGAGGTTGGACAGCGGCACCAGGCCATCGCGCCCGTGCACCTGCAGCGACTCCAGCGCGGCCACCGAATCGCGGCCGGCACGATCGGACTGCAGCATGACGTCGTACTCCTCGCCGTCATCGACGAAGGTGGTGGCGCGAACCCCGCCCATCATGGTCTGCAGCGCCTGCCCGATGTCGGACGCCGACACGCCGAGGTCGGCGGCGCGCTGGCGGTCGATCACCACGCGCATCTGCGGGCGGGTTTCCTTGTAGTCGGAATCCGGGCCGACGAAGCCGGGGTTGTCCGCCATCTTCGCCAGCATGATGTCGCGCCACTGCGCGAGCTCCTTGTAGTCCGGCCCGCCCAGCACCAGCTGGAACGGCTGGCCACGGGTGCGCACCAGACCGCCGCCGACCATGGTGCGCACGCGCACGCCGGTCAGGCCGGTGAACTTGCGTTCCAGCTCGCCGGCCAGCTCGGCCGTGCTCTTCTCGCGCTGGTCCCATGGCTGCAGGAAGATCATGCCGCGCCCGGTATGCATTTCCTCGCTGGCGCCGAAGCTGCCCGGCACGCGCGGATTGGCGCGCAGGATGGGTTTGTCCGGACCGGTCTCGGTGGCGAGGATGGCCTCGACCTTCTTCATCTGTGCAACGGTGTAGTCGTAGCCTGCGCCTTCCGGTCCTTCCATCATCAGCATGAAGGAGCCACGGTCTTCGGCGGGGGCCAGTTCACTGGGCAACGTCTTGAACAGGGCCAGCAGGCCGACCAGCGCCACCAGCATCAGCGCGCCAAACAGCCAGATCCGGTGGACGTGACGGTCCAGCACCCGCCGATAGCCGTCGGCCAGCCGCAGGAAGCGGGCGTTGAGCCATGTGCTGACGCGGTTTTCATGCACCGCGCGCACGCCGACGTGCGGCCGCAGCAGCTTGGAGGCGAGCATGGGGGTCAGGGTCAGCGCGACGAAGGCCGAGATCGCCACCGCCGCCGCCATCGCCACCGACAGTTCGCGGAACAGCCGGCCGGTATTGCCCTGCAGGAACCCGACCGGCAGGAACACCGCGATCAGCACCGCCGTGGTCGCCAGCACCGCGAACCCGACCTGGTGGGTGCCCCGCCTAGCGGCCACCAGCGCCGGCTCGCCCAGATCGACGCGGCGCTGGATGTTCTCCACCACCACGATGGCATCGTCGACCACCAGCCCGATGCACAGCACCAATGCCAGCAGGGTCAGCAGGTTGATCGAGAAACCGAACGCGTACAGCGCGATGAACGCGGCGATCACGCATACCGGCACCGTCACCGCCGGGATCAGCGCCGCGCGCACGCTGCCGAGGAACAGCCAGATCACCAGCAGCACCAGCGCGATGGCTTCCAGCAGGGTCTCGTACACGCGTTCGACCGAGGCGGAGATGAAGGTGGTGCTGTCGTAGGCGACGTAGATGTCGGTGCCGGCCGGCAGGGTCGGGCGGATCCGGTCGGCTGCGGCCCTGGCCTCCTCCGCCACCTCGAGGCTGTTGGCGGTCGAGGTCTTGACGATGCCGATGCCCATCGCCGGTTCGCCGTTGCTGCGGTAGTAGGCGCGGCGCTCGGCCGACTCCAGCGCCACCCGCGCCACGTCGCCCAGCCGCACCACGTAACCGTCGCTGCCCTTGCCCAGGGGCATCTGCGCGAACGCTTCCGGCGTGGTGTAGTCGCGCGCAACCCGCAGGATGAAATCGCGGTCGGTGGATTCGATCCGGCCGGCGCCCAGCTCGACGTTCTCCGCGCGCAGCGCGCGCTCGACGTCGGCCGGCGTCAGCCCGCGCGCCGCAAGCCGGTTGCCGTCCAGCCAGATCCGCATGGCATAGCGCTGGCTGCCGCCGAGGAAGACCCGGGCCACGCCCTGCAGGCTGGAGAAACGGTCGACCAGGTAGCGCTGCGCATAGTCCGACATCTGCATCTGATCCATGCTGGTCGAGCGCAGGTTGAACCAGAGGATCGCGTCGGAATCGGCCTCGACCTTGGTGATCTCGGGCGGGCGCGCCTCCTCGGGCATGCGGTCGGCCACGCGGCTGACCGCATTGCGGACGTCGTTGGCCGCGGCCTCGATGTCGCGGCTGGCGTAGAACTCGATGCTGATCCGCGAGCTGCCGTTCTGGCTGTTGGAATCGATGGTGTTGATGCCCTCGATGCCGGCCAGCGCGTCTTCGAGCGGTTTGGTCACCCGGGTTTCGATCACGCCGGCGGAGGCGCCCGGATATTCCACCTGCACCGAGACGATCGGCGGGTCGATCGCCGGCAGCTCGCGCAGGGTCAGGCGCAGGAACGACATCACGCCGAGCACGACCAGCAGCAGGCTCATCACCACGGCCAGCACCGGCCGCTTGATCGAAAGATCGGACAGCCGCATGGCCTAGCGCGCCGCCCCGGCGTCGGGCTTGGCGTCGGTCGTCACCGCCATCCCCGGCTGCAGCTTGCCGGTGCCCTCGACCACGATCCGCTCGCCCGGCTTCAGGCCGGACTGCAGCATGACCTTGCCGGGGATCCGCCCGCCCACCACGACATCGGCCTTCCCGACCTTGCCGTCGCCGCCGATCCGCCAGACGAAGGTTTCGCCACCCACCTGCTGCACGGCGATTTCCGGCACCACGACCGCCTGGCGGGTGGAACGCACCAGGCTGACGTCGACCAGCATGCCGGGCTTGAGCAGCCGGTCGGGATTGGGAAAATCGGCGCGCACGGTCGCGGCGCGTGTGGCGCTGTCCAGCCGCGCCGAAACCGTGTCCACGGTGCCGGTGAAGCTCCGGTCCGGCCAAGCGCCGACGCGCCCGGTGACGGCCTGCCCCGGCGCCACCTCGGCCAATTCCGTTTCCGGCACCGGGAAATCGACATAGACGCGCGAAATGTCGTCGAGGGTCGCGATCACCGTTCCCGGCGTCACCAGCGCGCCCGGGCTGACCTGGCGGATGCCCAGCACGCCGGCAAAGGGCGCGCGGATCACCCGATCGGACAGGTTGGCGCGGATCTGCGCCACTTGCGCGCTGGCGGCATCGCGGCTGGCGCGGGCGCTGTCCAGCGCCGCGCGGGCCACCAGTTGTTGCCCTGCCAGCTGATTCATGCGTTGGAACTGCTGCC
>NZ_JAMQHN010000112.1 GCF_025993755.1 Thermomonas sp.
CGATCTGCGGTATTCCCAGGATTGGGAATACGACATGCGCGCGGGCGCGCTGGGCGTGCGCCTGGCGTACTGCGACGAGGACGTGAGCGAGCACCGCCAGCATCCGGGTGCGCGCCAGACCGGCAGCGGCAGGTGGTTGGCACCCGCGGATCGGGTGCGGTTCTTCGCAGCGCTCCACGCGCATGCCTGCGAGGCCGGCGTACCGCCGGATGCGCCCGAGATGCGCCACTTCGCGCGCTGGGCGTTTTCCCACGCGCGCGAGTGCGGGCGGCTGGGCGACGCGCAGGCAGCCAGGGCGCTGTGCCGGCTGGCGCTGCGCGCTTCGGACGGGAGCCGCCTCGACGTGCATGCGTTCCGTGCGTTCGCCGGCATCGTCGGCTGGCCGCGCGCGGTGCGCTGGAGCGAGTCGGCGCGCGCCGCAATCGGGCGCAAGGCGGGCGCGCGGACGCGAAGACAGTCATGGATGCGGCCATGACGATCTCGCCGCAGGTCGTAGCCCCATGACCCGTGAGCGCGGCGATGGCCGGCGACTCCCCGGCGGAACCGCAAGCTCGGAGGTGGCGGCCGGCGATGCGGGCCGTCCCGGTCTGTTGCCGGCATGGATGCTCCCGTTCCCCGGGTTGTCTGGAAAGCCGACGGGCAGGGACGCAAGGATGCCTCCGTTCCCGATCCCGGTTCGATGAATCCTTCGCCATGCTGAAAACGATCGGCAACCTGCTGCGTGCACTTGGCCTGTATCAGGCGGCCTTGCCGTACTACGAACGCTGGAAAATCCCGCGCGGGGCGACCGTGCTCGTCCATATCGGCAAATGCGGCGGCGGGACGTTGAAGCGTGGCCTCGCGCATGCCACGAAGAACGCGAATCCCTACGTCGTGCACGTGCGCAAGCCGGTCTACCGCCCGGACCTGAAGTACATCGTCGTCGCCCGTGCCCCGATTTCGCGGCTGGTTTCCGCGTTCCGCTGGCAATACAAGCGGGTCGTCGAGGAAAACTGCTGCGTTAACCCCTTTCCCGGCGAACACGGGATTCTCGAAAAGTACCGGACCCTCGGCCGCATGGCCGAGGCGCTGTACGACGCGGACGGAAGGCCCGATCCGCAGGTGCACGACGAGATCCGCAGGATCCGCCATATCCACGAGGACATCGCGTTTTACCTTTATCCGCTGCTGGATCGGTGCCGCCCGGAGCAGATCGTCGCGGTGCTGATGCAGGAGACGCTGGATGCGGATATCGCACGGGTGTTCGGCTACCGCAACGACCTGCAGCTGCATACCAACCCGGGGACCAGACAGGACGGGGAACTCTCTCCGCATGCCATGCGCAACCTGAAGCGGTTTTTCAGTAAGGACTACGAGGCGTTGATGGTTTTGTACTGCTGGCAAAAGATCGACAGACAGGTGTTTCTGGATGCCGTTTGATCGCGGCCAAGGTGTCGAGGTGCGCGCCTCGGGCGCGCTGCCCTGCCGCCGCACGGCGGGTGCGAATTGACCGCATCGCCACGCGTCTCCGTAGTGATGGGCGTGTACAACGATGCCGACCGCGTCGGGCATGCGGTGGCCGGCATCCTCGGGCAGAGCTTCCGCGAGTTGGAACTGATCGTGGTCGACGACGGCTCCCGTGATGGCACCGGTGGGCTGCTGGACGCGCTGGCGGCTTCCGACGCGCGCCTGCGGGTGATCCATCAGGAGAACGCCGGTCTGACCCAGGCGCTGATTCGCGGGTGTTCGGAGGCGCGCGGCGAATTCATCGCCCGCCAGGACTCCGACGACTGGTCGCATCCACTGCGGATCGCCGAGCAGGTGGCCTTGCTGGACGGCGATCCCGCTGTCGGCTTCGCGTCCTGTGCCACCGAGTACGTCGGTCCGGCCGACGAGCCGCTGTGCGTGATCCGGCGTCCTGCCGATCCCATCGAGGCTTCGGACGGGCTTTCGCGGCAGCGTCACGGCCCGCCCGCGCACGGCAGCGTCATGTTCCGCACGAGGCTTTATTGTGACGTGGGTGGCTATCGCGCGGCCTTCCATTACGCGCAGGACTCCGACCTGTGGTTGCGCATGATTGACGTGGCGCGCATCGGGTATCTCGGCGCGGTGCGCTATGTCCATCGCAAGGAACCGGGCAGCACCTCCGGCGCGGCGCGGGCGGCGCAGAAACGCTTCGGCGAACTTGGGCATCTGTGCCGGCAGGCGCGGCAATCCGGACAGGACGAGGCGCCGTGGCTTGCCGAAGCGGAAGCGTTGGCGCAGCGCGTGCGCGCCGGCATCGCCCAGTCGCAGGTGGAGCGCCGGAATGCGCTTGCGAACGCCAATTACTTGATCGGTGCGATGCTGATCGGCAATCGCGATGCGCGCGCGCGCCGCTATCTGGCGCAAGCGATTCGCCAGTGTCCGTGGCGACCCAAACCGTGGCTGCGTCTGGGCCAGTCGTTGCTGACCGGGCGGGAGCGGCCCGCGTTCCACTTTGGGGACGAATCCTGAAATGAGAATTCTCGTCGGCGCCGATGCGCCGCCCAATCCCGATTCCGGGGCGGCCGGAACCGTGGTGGCCACCAACCTGGCGTTGCGTGCGCTGGGGCACGAGGTGGAGGCGTTCTGGGACGCCGATCTTGCCCACCGCATCCGCCACTGGAACCTGCACTACTGGCTGGAGCTGCCGCGCGAATACCGCAGGGCCGTCGCGGAGCGCTGCGGGCAAGACGACTTCGATGTGATCCAGCTCAGCCAGCCTTATGCGTGGCTGGCGGCGAAGGACAATCGCCGACGCCGCCGCAGGGCGGTTTTCGTCAATCGCAGCCATGGGCTGGAGTGCATGGCCGATGCCGCGCTCGACCATTGGCATCGGCGCCTCGGTGTGCCGCAGGGGCGGTTCCCGCTGCTGTCGCGCATGTTGCGCACCCGCATCCATGCCCAGATCGACCGCGTGGTGCGCTATTCGGACGGCCTGATCGTGCCGGCGCAGGAAATCAAGGACCATCTGGTCGCGCACCATGGGGCGCAGCCGGAGCGCGTGGCGGTCATCCATCACGGTGTGCCGCAACCATTTCTGGACCGTCCGCTGCAGCCCATGACCGCCCTACGCTTGCATCGCATGCTGTGCGTTGCGCAATACTCTTTTTTCAAGGGGCCGCAATTGCTGGCCGAAGCGGTCAGCCGCGTGCTGGCGGCCGACCCGGAGGCGAGCCTGACCTGGGTATGCAGCGCGGACCACCATGCCGAAGCGCTGGGGCTGTTTTCCGAGGGCGTGCGAGCGCGGGTGCACTTGCTCGACTGGCGGGCCCAGGAGGCCTTGCTCGATCTGTATGACAGCCATGGCATCGGCGTTGCCCATTCGCTGTATGAAGGCGCGGCCAAGGCCTGCGCCGAGGCGATGGCGCGCGGTTTGATCCTCGTCAGCAGCGCGGTGGGCGCCGTCAAGGACCATGTCCGCCAGGGTGAAAACGGTTATCGGGTGGACGTGGGCGACAGCGCGGGCATGGCGGACATGATTCTGGCGGCGATGGGCGATTTGCCGGCTGCCGAGCAGATTTCCAGCGCCGCACGTCTGACCGCTGTCAAGCTGACCTGGGAAGACTGTGCTCGGCGGGCGGTGGATTTTTATCGGTCCCTGCTGGACCGCAAGGGCAGTGGCCAGTGAGGGTCTGCGTGCGCATGGCACGAGGTGGGGAATCGAAAATCGTGGGTGATCCGGGAGCAGGGCGATGCCGTATCCGATCGTGATGAATCTCGGGGTTGGGCGCTCGGGGACGACGTTCGCCCACAACCAGCTCCGCGTGATCCTCGGAGAGCAGGCGCATGTCCTGCACGAAGACATCAATGCGCGCTCCGCACGGGTGCGCAAGTATTTCCGCTGCTACGAGAACGAACGCATCGAGGCGGCCCTTGCCGAGCCGACGATCGGCAGCTGGGTCGAGCGGATCCGCATGCTGGCGGAGAAAGCGCCGGTGGTGATCACTGGCGGAACGACCAGCCACCTGGCCCCGGTGATGGCGCATGTTTTCGAAGATCGACTCAGGACCATCCACGTTTTCAGGCACCCGATCAATGTCGCAGCGGCGATGTTCGTCGGATCCTGGAGCACGAACTGGTGCGACACGCGTTCCTTCGTCGACGATCCAACGGGCTGGGTGCTGATTCCGCAGGACCCGCATGTCCGGTATCAAACGATCGCGCCGCGTTGGCCTGAGCTCGGGCCTTTTGCGCGCATAGCCTACAACTGGCTGGAACGGACGTCGGCTGCCGTGGAGTTCACGCGACTTCACCCGCAGGTGGCGCATCGCGACATCAAGGCCGAGACCGACGTATTCAAGAGCGACAGGTACATCCGGGACATCGCGGCACTGCTGGAAGTGGAATTTCCGGCCGACGTGAAGGCTAGTCCGTCGAACCAGAATGCCCAATGGCTGCGGAGCGTGGAGGAACGCCCGTTGGGCGAGGCGTGGCGGCAGATATTCGAGATTCCCGAGGTCATCGAAATGGGCACAAGCCTCGGGTACGGGTTCGAGGCGGAGGAGGTGGCGGCCAATATCAGGAAATACCAGCTGCCACCTGGCATTGGCCCGTGGGTTCGCCACTACAGCGGCTATTGGAAGGCGCGCCGCCATCTTGCACGGCTCCTGCGCGAAAAGTCCCTGATTCCACCGGCGCGTCCGGTCCTTGGAGGAGGCGCGCCCAGGTCGACGTGGAGTGCATTGGCCGAATTGCTGCCTCCGGCCCTGAAACGCGGAGCAGGGAAAAATGCGGAATAGCGGTCCCGTTGGGGGAAGGCGGGGCAGAGCGTGACTCTGGCGATCGTCATTCCCAGCTACCGGCGCGGCGCGGTTGCGCTGGACAGCCTGCGCGCGCTGCTGGCGCTGCCGCAGCCCGCGGACGAGATCCTGCTGGTCGACCAGACGCGGGACCATCCGGCCGAGCTGGCGGCGGCGCTGCAGGCGTTGCACGACGCCGGCCAAATCCGCTGGCTGCGCCTGCCGGAGCCGAGCATCCCGCACGCGATGAACGTCGGTTTGCAGCAGGCAGGGTCGGACGTCGTGATGTTCCTCGACGACGACATCGTGCCGGATGCGCAGCTGGTGGCCGCGCACCGGCAGGCGCAGTCGCAAGGCGATGCGCTGGTGGCGGGCCGGGTGTTCCAGCCGGGGCAGCATTCGGAAACCCTGCGCGAAGGCGAGCCGTTCCGCTTCACCAGCGATGCGCCGGCGAACATCGACGAATTCATGGGCGGCAATTTTTCCGTGCGGCGCGAAGTGGCGCTGGCGCTGGGCGGGTTCGACGAGAATTTTGTCGGTGCCGCCTACCGCTTCGAGGCCGAATTCGCCTGGCGCTACTGCCGCGCGCACGGCCCGATTCACTACGAGCCGAGTGCGATCATCCATCACCTGGCGATCGCCACCGGCGGCACCCGCGCCCACGGCCATCATCTGCGGACGATCAAGCCGACCCACGCCGTGGGCGCCTACTACTACTGGCTGAGAACCCGGATACCGGGCTGGCGGCGGCAGGCGCTCTTGCGCCCGCTGCGCGCGGTGCGCACCCGCCACCACCTGCGGCGGCCGTGGTGGATCCCGCTGACCCTGCTGGCCGAAGCGCGCGGCTTCGCCCTGGCGTGGCAGCTCGCGCGCCGTGGCCCGAAGCTGTTGAAGCAAGCGCATGGCTGAACTGAGCTACCGCCGCCATATCGACGGCCTGCGCGCGGTGGCGGTGCTGGCGGTGGTGGCGTTCCACGCCGGGGTGCCGTGGCTGCCGGGCGGCTACGTCGGGGTGGACGTGTTCTTCGTGGTGTCCGGGTTTCTGATCACCGGGCTGCTGCTGCGCGAGTTCGAGACGCGCGGCGATATTTCGCTGGTCGGGTTCTACGAGCGCCGGGTGCGGCGTCTGGCGCCGGCGCTGCTGCTGGTGCTGGCCGTCACGCTGGCGCTGGGTGCGGTGTATCTGGTGCCGATCGGGGGCGAAC
>NZ_JAMQHN010000113.1 GCF_025993755.1 Thermomonas sp.
CTGACGCGACTCGCCGGTTTCCTTGAACGCCGCCATGGGAAAGGCCGGCATTGCCGGCCTTTCGCTTCGTTGCCTTCGATGTCGATTCAAGCGGTCTTCGGCGGATCGCGCAATTCCTTGCGCAGGATCTTGCCGACGTTGCTCTTGGGCAGCTCGTTGCGGAACTCGATGAACTTCGGCCGCTTGTAGCCGGTCAGGTTGTCCTGGCAGAACGCCTTGACCTGGTCGGCGGTCAGGCCGGGATCCTTCTTGACGATGAACACCTTGACCGCTTCGCCGGACTTGTCGTCCGGTACGCCGATTGCGGCCACTTCCAGCACGCCCGGCATCATCGCGATCACGTCCTCGACCTCGTTCGGATAGACGTTGAAACCGGACACCAGGATCATGTCCTTCTTGCGGTCGACGATGTAGAAATAGCCCTGTTCGTCCATCTTCGCCATGTCGCCGGTATGCAGCCAGCCGTCGGCGTCCATGACCTTTGCGGTTTCCTCCGGGCGTTGCCAGTAGCCCTTCATCACCTGCGGACCCTTGACGCACAGCTCGCCGATTTCGCCGGTGGCCAGGATCGCGCCTTCTTCGCTCTTGATGCACACGTCGGTCGAGGGCACCGGCATGCCGATCGAACCGTTGTATTCGCGCAGGTCGAGCGGGTTGATGCACACCGCCGGCGAGGTTTCGGTCAGACCATAGGCTTCGGCCAGGGTCGATCCGGTCGCCTGCTTCCACTTGTCCGCCACCGCGCGCTGCACAGCCATGCCGCCGCCGAGGGTCAGGCGCAGCTTGGAGAAGTCGACGGTGTCGAACCCGGGCGTGTTGAGCAGACCGTTGAACAGGGTGTTGACGCCGGTGATCGCGGTGAAGCCGGAATCCTTGATCTCCTTGATGAATCCGGGCATGTCGCGCGGATTGGTGATCAGCAGGTTGGTGCTGCCGAGCTTGAGGAAGACCAGGCAGTTCGCGGTCAGCGCGAAGATGTGGTAGAGCGGCAGTGCGGTGACGATCAACTCCTCGCCCGGATGCACGTTCGACTTCACCCAGGCCGAGGCCTGCTGCATGTTGGCGACCAGGTTGCGGTGGGTCAGCATGGCGCCCTTGGAAACGCCGGTGGTGCCGCCGGTGTATTGCAGGAACGCCAGATCTTCCGGCGCGTTGCGTATTTCCGGCAGCGTGTGCATCCGGCCGAGCGTCAGCGTGTCCTTGAAGCGCACGGCGCCGGCGATGTCGTAGTCGGGCACCATTTTCTTCACGTAGCGCAGCACGAAGTTGACGAGCATCGACTTCGGGAAACCCAGCATGTCGCCGAGCCCGGTGGTGATCGCCTTCACCTGCGGCATCTGCGCCAGCACTTCGGAGGCGACGTTGCCGAAATTGTCGAGCACCAGCAGCGCGCTGGCGCCGGCGTCCGAGAGCTGGTGCTTGAGCTCGCGCGCGGTGTACATCGGGTTGACGTTGACCACCACGAGGCCGGCGCGGAGGATGCCGAACACCGCGATCGGGTACTGCAGGCAGTTGGGCATCATCACCGCGACGCGGTCGCCCTTCTTGAGCTTGAGCTCGCCCAGCAGGTAGCCGGCGAAATCGCGGCTGAGGCGATCGAGCTGGTCGTAGCTGATGCCCTTGCCCATGTTGATGAAGGCGGTGCGCGAGCGGTAGGCCTTCAGCGCCGAATCGAACACGTCGGTGATCGACGCGAATTCGTTCAGGTCGATCTCCGCCGGCACGCCGGCCGGGTAGTGGGCCAGCCAAGGACGTTCGGAACTCATGTTCATCTCCCCGGATCGTGATCGTCGCGCTCAATGCGCTTGCGTATGGTACTCAGGCTGATTTGAGCATAGCCTTTCGGGCGTGGCAAGGCGACCCTTGCAAGCGGGAGTGCGCGCGATGTGGAAGTTGCGAAACCGGTCACGAAGCCCGCGTCCGCTGCTGCTGCTGATCCTGGCGCTGGCGCTGGTCGGCTGTGGCGGTCCGCCGCCGGAGCAGGCGGTGCGTGCGCAGATCGCGGCGATGCAGTCCGCCATCGACGCCAGGGATGCCGGCAAGGTGGCCGACCTGCTGGCCGAGGATTTCGTCGGCAACGACGGCATGGACAAGCGCGGCGCGCGGCGCATGGCGGCAGGAATCTTCCTGCAATACCGCAGCGTGACGGGCAGGATCGGGCCGGTCAAGGTGGAACTGCGCGGCGATGACGATGCCATCGCCCGTTTTTCCGTGCTGGCCACTGCCGGGGATGGCGGCCTGCTGCCGCGGGACGGCCAGTTGTTCGAGGTCGAGACCGGCTGGCACCGCGATGGCGGCGACTGGTTGCTGCGCCGCGCGAGTTGGAAACCGGGTCCCGGCATGTAAGTCGTGCGTCGTGCGCGCTCCCACGGGTAGGAAACCGTGGGAGCGCGTCTTGCGCGCGACGGGCTGGCCTCAGTGCGCTTTCTTCGCCGCCAATTCGCGCAGGACGTACTGGAGAATGCCGCCGTGGCGGTAGTACTCCACTTCCTTGGGCGTGAGCAGGAGGACATCGACCTCGAAGACCGTGTGGCTGCCGTCGGCGCGGGTGGCGGTGACGGTGGCGGTCCTGGACTTGCCGTCGTCGAGCCCGGTGATGGCGTAGATCTCGGTGCCGTCCAGGCCGTGGCTGGCGGCGTTCTCGCCGTCCTTGAACTGCAGCGGCAGCACGCCCATGCCGACCAGGTTGCTGCGGTGGATGCGCTCGAAGCTTTCGGCGATCACCGCCTTCACGCCCAGCAGCAGGGTGCCCTTGGCCGCCCAGTCGCGGCTGGAGCCGGTGCCGTATTCCTTGCCGGCGATCACCACCAGCGGGGTGCCATCGGTCTTGTACTTCATCGCGGCGTCGTAGATCGACATCTTTTCCGGCGGGTTGCTGCCGAAGTACAGGGTGTTGCCGCCTTCCTCGCCGCCGAAGAACTGGTTCTTGATGCGGATGTTGGCGAAGGTGCCGCGCACCATCACGTCGTCGTTGCCGCGCCGTGAGCCGTAGCTGTTGAAGTGGACCGGGGCCACGCCGCGCTCGATCAGGTAGCGGCCGGCCGGGGAATCCTTCTTGATGCTGCCGGCGGGCGAAATGTGGTCGGTGGTGATGGAATCGCCGAACAGGCCGAGCACGCGCGCGCCGAGGATGTCGGCGATATGGCCGACGGCCATGGTCATGCCGTCGAAGTAGGGCGGATTCTTGATGTAGGTCGAGGCATCGTCCCACGCGTAGAGTTCGCCGTCCGGCGAGGCGATCGCGTTCCAGCGCGCATCGCCCTTGAACACGTCGCCGTAGTTCTTCTTGAACATGTCCGGGTCGATGGTCGCGGCGATGGTGTCGTGGACTTCCTTGCTGGTCGGCCAGATGTCCTTCAGGTAGACCGGCTGGCCGTCGCTGCCGGTGCCCAGCGGCTCGGTGGTCAGGTTGATGTCGGTGCTGCCGGCCAGCGCGTAGGCCACCACCAGCGGCGGGCTGGCGAGGTAGTTCATCTTGACTTCGGCATGGATGCGGCCCTCGAAGTTGCGGTTGCCCGACAGCACCGAAACCACGCACAGATCGCCTGCGGCGACGCCGGCGCTGACTTCGACCGGCAGCGGGCCGGAGTTGCCGATGCAGGTGGTGCAGCCGTAGCCGACGGTGTAGAAGCCGATCTTTTCCAGTTCCTTCTGCAGCCCGGCCTTTTCCAGATAGTCGGTGACGACGCGCGAGCCCGGCGCCAGCGAGGTCTTGACCCAGGGCTTGCGGGTCAGCCCCTTGGCGGCGGCGTTGCGGGCCAGCAAGCCGGCGGCGATCATCACCGCCGGATTGGACGTGTTGGTGCAGGAAGTGATCGCGGCGATGACCACCGCGCCGTCCTTGATCCGCATGTGCTGGCCGTCGAGCACGATGTCGGCCTGACCCTTGCCGATCTGCTCGTTGCCGACCGCGGCACCGCCGCCCTCGGCGACGAACTGCGAAATGTCGCCGTTGCGCTGGTCGCGCGCGGACGTGAGCTGGGTGATGACCTTGCGGGTGGAGTCCTTCATGTCCGACAGCAGCACGCGGTCCTGCGGCCGCTTGGGACCGGCCAGCGAGGGCTGCACGGTGCCCATGTCCAGTTCCAGGGTCGAGCTGTAGCTCGCCTGCGGGGTGCTGGCGTCGTGCCACAGGCCCTGCGCCTTGGCGTAGGCCTCGACCAGCGCGATGCGCTCCTCGCTGCGGCCGGACAGGCGCAGGTAGGTCAACGATTCGGCGTCGATCGGGAAGATCGCGCAGGTGGCGCCGTATTCCGGCGACATGTTGCCGATGGTGGCGCGGTCGGCCAGCGGCAGGTGCTGCAGGCCGTCGCCGAAGAATTCCACGAACTTCCCGACCACGCCGTGCTGGCGCAGCATCTGCGCGACGGTGAGGACGAGGTCGGTGGCGGTGGCGCCTTCCGGCAGCTTGCCGGTGAGTTTGAATCCGACCACCTGCGGGATCAGCATCGACGACGGCTGGCCGAGCATCGCCGCCTCGGCTTCGATGCCACCCACGCCCCAGCCGAGGATGCCCAGGCCGTTGACCATGGTGGTGTGGCTGTCGGTGCCGAACAGGGTGTCCGGATAGGCCCAGAGCTTGCCGTCGATCTCGCTTTCCATCACCACCCGCGCCAGGTACTCGAGATTGACCTGGTGCACGATGCCGGTGCTGGGCGGCACCACCTTGAAGTTGCCGAACGCCTTCTGGCCCCAGCGCAGGAAGCCGTAGCGCTCGGTATTGCGCTCGAACTCGATCCTGCCGTTGTCGTCCAGCGCGGAGGGGGTGGCGAACACGTCCACCTGCACCGAGTGGTCGATCACCAGCTCCGAGGGAATCAGCGGATTGATCTGCTCCGGCTTGCCGCCAAGCTTGACCACCGCGTCGCGCATCGCCGCCAGATCGACCACGCAGGGTACGCCGGTGAAATCCTGCAAGATCACGCGCGCCGGCATGAAGGCGATCTCGGTGTCGGGCACCGCGTCGGCCTTCCAGGTCGCCACCGCCTCGATGTGCTCGGGATGCACCGTCACGCCGTCTTCGTGGCGCAGCAGGTTCTCCAGCAGGATCTTCATCGAATAGGGCAGCTTCTTGATGTCGAAGCGCTGGCCGAGCCTGGCGAGGCTGGCGTAGGCGTAGGACTTGCCGTTGACCTCAAGCTGGTCGTGGCTGGCGAAGGAATCGTGCATGGGGCTGCTCCGTGGCTTGTATGCCGGAAGTATGAATGTGCCGATGTCACCGCATCGTGAGTCGGCGGCATGGTTGGCTGGGGAAAGCCAGACTATGGTACGCCAAAAAAAGTATGTATGCTTCATGCATACTCGACCCGCTCGGAGGGTGTGCGATGGATGTCGTCGTCGGTGAACGCGGCCAAGTGACCCTGCCCAAGGCGGTGCGCGACGCGCTGGGCCTGGCCAAGGGCAGCGTGCTCAGGGTCGAACTCGACGGCGGCCGGATCGTGCTGCGCAAGGACGCCAGCGAGGCCCTGCGCAAGGTGCGCGGCAAGTTCCGGCTGGTCGATGGGCTGGACTCCACCGACGCCGCCATGCGCACGCTGCGGGGCCGTGCCCCGGCCGGCCGCGGCAGGGAGTGAGCCCCCGTGATCGCGCTGGATTCGCCGGTTCTGATCGACCTGCTGGTTGGCGACCCCCGTCATGCCGAGGCCGCCGAAGCCTGCCTCGGCGATGCGCTGGCGCGCGACGACGTGGTGGTGTGCGATGCCGTCGTGGCCGAGGTGCAGGCGGTGCTGGACACGTCGGTCAGCCTGATGGAGCCGTTGGCGGTGCTCGGCATCCGCTACCTGCCGGCCAGCGAGGGCGCGGCGATGCGCGCCGGACACATGCTCAAGCGCTTTCGAGCCCGCGGCGGAAGCCGGGAGCGGCTGGTGGCCGATTTCCTGGTCGGCGCCCATGCCCTGCTGCAGTGCGATGCCCTGATCACCCGCGATGCCGGCTTCTTCCGCGACTATTTCAAGGGCCTGAAGCTGATCGTGCCGGGCGCTTGAGGCAACGCTGAAAAAGTCAGCGTTGCCCGCGGCACATTGAGCCGCGGCGCACCGGCGCGGCCGGACCGGGGCGCCGGCAAGTCGGGAAATGGCGGCTTCGTGACGCGCGTCACGCCCATGAATTCCGGCTGAAGGGCTCGGCGAATAATCCTGTCCGGTGCGCCCCTTTTGTTTCGTTGAAATCTGTGCAAGTCTGGAATTGCGGGGAATGAACGGGGCCACATCCCTCGAATGGGGGATTCCAACGAATCCACTGAACATGGACACTGGGTTCCGGCGGCGGCGAGGCCGTCCGGGCCTGACCCGACAGAACCCTGTCGGGGTGTCCAGCGCCCCAACAATCAACAGCGGAGTACTACAAGATGATTTCCATTCGTTCCGCGGTACTGGCGGCCTGCATGACCGGAATGATTGCCCTGGGCGCCGTGAGCCAGGCAAGCGCCGCCGATCGTCACGTGGTGATCAAGAACCACACCAGCTACACGATGGTGCGCTTCTACGCGTCGCGCTCGTCCACCAGCGACTGGGAAGAGGACATTCTCGGCGACAGCGTGCTGCGCTCGGGCAAGTCGGTCCGGATCAACATCGACGACGGCACCGGCGCCTGCATCTTCGACTTCAAGGCGGTCTTCAGCAACGGCAACGAGGCCACGCGCGGCAAGATCAACGTCTGCGAGATCGGCGAGTACACCTACACCGATTGATGCATCGCTGATCAAATCGGCACTGCCCTGAATCCAGGGTACGGTCGAATCCCGGGTAACGTCTGGATGGCGTTGCCCGGGGTTGCCACGAGAACAGCCACTGCGGCAGCCATGCCCCAGGGCGGTTTTTTTTCCGTTGAACCCGGATTGCGCTCCGTGCGGGGCACGTCCTGCCCGTTTCTCCACGCGTCGGAGATCGGGCGCCCAGTGCCGGCCGATGCGTGTGGCGGAGTTGGCTTCCCTGCGCTCTTCAATCCAGCCGTGCGTCCAGCGCCGCCGCCATCGCGCGGCGCTGGAACACGAAATCCCACAGACTGCCCCCCAACTGCCGCCACAGCACGGCCGAGCGCAGGGCGGCCAGCAGCAGGGCACGGATTTCGGCGACCACTCCGGCCTGGCCGAGGTAGTGCGGATTGCCTTGCACCATCACCCGCGGGCGCAGCGTGCTGATGGTATCGGCATAGAGTCTGGCCAGTTGTTCGATCCGCGCCGGATCGGTGCCGCCTTGCCCGGTTCCGGGCGTGCCCAGCTTGCGCAGCCCTTGCTGCACCTGCGAGGTCATGTCGCGATTGCGGACGAACCGGCGCTCCAGCTGCAGGACCGCCAGCACCAGTCGTCCCAGCGCCTCGTCCTTGTTGCCGTGGGCCAGGTAGTCGCGCAGCAGCCGCATCCCGTTGCGCAGATTGCCGGTGCTGCCATAGATCGCTTCGGTGTCGGCGGCATCGATCCGCAGCACGCTGTCCAGCGCGGTTTCGACCTGCCGGCTCTCGAACTGGCCGGTGTCGGCGATGCGCCGGACCTGCGTCAGCGCCTGCAGCAGGCCGGCCAGCGCCAGTACGCGATCGTCGATGTTCGTGGTCATGCGCGGGAATCCTGGGGCGAATCGGGCGTGGGCGCATCGGTGGATGCGATCACCGCGCCGCCCAGACAATTATCGCCCGTGTAGAGCACCAGCGACTGCCCCGGCGTGACGGCGCGCTGCGGCTGCGTGAAGCGCAGCGCGAGCGTGCCGTCGGCCCGGACGTCCACTTCGCAATCCTGGTCGGGCTGCCGATAGCGGGTCTGGGCGGTGCAGGCGAAGCGTTGCGCTGGCGGGGCGCCCGCGATCCAGTGTGCGACTTCGGTGCGCAGGCTGCGGGAAAGCAGCCACGGGCTGTCGTGGCCCTGGTCGACATACAGGATGTCGCGGGCCACGTCCTTGCCGACCACGAACCACGGCGCCTGGGGACGCCCGCGCACGCCGCCGATGTTCAGGCCCTCGCGCTGCCCGAGGGTGAAGTAGCACACGCCCGGATGCGCGCCGACCCGCGTGCCGTCGGTGGCCCGGATTTCCCCCGGGCGACTGGGCAGATAGCGGGCGAGGAATTCCCGGAAATCGCGTTCGCCGATGAAGCAGATGCCGGTGGAATCGCGCTTGGCCGCCGTTCCCAGCCCGCGCTCGGCGGCCAGCCTGCGCACCTGATCCTTGTGCAGATCGCCCAGCGGAAAGCGCGTGGCGGCCAGCTGCGCCTGGCCGAGCTGGTGCAGGAAGTAGCTCTGGTCCTTGCTGCGGTCCAGCGCGCGCAGCAGCTGGAAACGGCCGTCCGCATCCTTCTCGACCCGTGCGTAGTGGCCGGTGGCGATGGCTTCGGCCCCGAGTTCGCGGGCGGCGTCGAGGAAATGCTTGAACTTGATCTCGCGGTTGCAGGCCACGTCGGGATTGGGCGTGCGTCCGGCGGCATATTCGTCGAGGAAGTGCTGGAACACCTCGCGCCAGTACTCCCGGGAAAAGTCCCGGAAGCGGATCGGGATGCCGAGCTGGCCGCAGACCGCCACCGCATCGCGGCGGTCGTCCTCGGCCCGGCACTGGCCGCTGCCGTCGTCGGCCCAATTGCTCATGAACACGCCGACGACCTCGTACCCGGCTTGCTGCAGGAGCAACGCGGCCACCGAGGAGTCGACGCCGCCGGAAACTCCGACCACGATCCGCTTGGCGCTCACGGCAGGGCGTCCAGCAGCGCCAGCGGGTATCGGCAGCCGCCGAGAAAGGCTTCAGCGTCGCGCCAGACCAGCGGACTGCGGTGGCGGGCCGCTTCGGACTGGAGTTCCGTTGGGGTCAGCCACAGCGCGCGCAGGATTCCCGCATCCAGCTGCGCGCCGGGGATTTCATCCAGCGGATCGGCGGCGAAGGCAAAGCGCAGGTAGCGCACGTTGCTGATCGGATTCGCCCACTGGTGGATGCCGATCAGGGCAGTGATGTGGACGTTCCAGCCGGCTTCCTCGCGGGTTTCACGAACGGCGGCTTCGACCAGGGTTTCGCCCGGCTCGAGGTGCCCGGCCGGCTGGTTCAGCACCCGCCGGCCGTTGATCCTCTCCTCGACGCACAGCAGCCGGCCGTCGCGGGCGGCAACCACCGCGACGGTGACATCCGGCGCGTCCCGCGACATGGTCTCAGAGGCGATCGGAATCGCCGGACAGCTCGATTTCCTTGTCGTCGGCGATCGAGCCCGCCACCCGGATCGCCGCGTTCAACTGCGCGGCATCGACGTTGTCCGGGAGCTTGATCACGTAATACAGGTAGTCGCCGGCGATTTCCCAGGCGCCGATCTTCTTGGTCCGGCTTTCGCGCAGCAGGTCCAGCGCCATTGCCGCCGTCACGCCGTCGGTCTTGATGTTTGCGGCCGGGGCAAACACCTCGCGGATGCTCAGGCCGCTGACATCCTCGGTGCCGCCGGATACGTAAACCAGCTGGGTGCGGCCTTCCTCGGAAAAATTCAGCACGACCTTGTAGTCGCCATCGTCGTCGATGCTGAATTTGAGACCACGCGCGGTCAGGCGTGCCTCCACCGAGGCATCGGCCGCCGTGGCGGGGAGCGAGGCCAGCGGAAGCAGGCAAGCGAGGGAGAGGGCGATCAGGCGCATGGTGGGCTCCGGTTGGAATTGGGCTTGCCGCACAGGCGGCGATTTATACTTTGCCTATGCCACAACAGCCTGACAAGCCACAGCACGAACGCGGCGCCGTGGTCGCGCCCGCGCGGCCCGAGCTGGCGCGGCCGCCGATGTACACCGTGCTGCTGCTCAACGACGACTACACGCCGATGGATTTCGTGGTCGACGTGCTGATGCAGTTCTTCTCGATGGGGCTGGAACGGGCTACCCAGGTCATGCTGCACGTGCATACCCGCGGGCGCGGGGTGTGCGGGGTGTTCACCCGGGAAATCGCCGAATCCAAGGTCGCCCAGGTCAATGAATACGCCCGGCTGAACCAGCATCCGCTGCTGTGCACCATGGAGCGGGCCTGAATCGCGCGTTTCGCGGCCTCGGGTGAGATGGCGGCAATGTGAACGCCGTCACGTCCGGGGCTTGCCCCTGCGGCGTTTGCACCTTACATAGGAAGCAGGCGCAACCGGAGGTGAGTTCCGCATGTTCAGCAAGGATCTCGAACAGAGTATCGGCCTGTGCTACAAGCGCACCCGCGAGGCGCGCTACGAGTTCATGACCGTCGAACACCTGCTGCTGGCGCTGCTCGACAACCAGTCCGCGGAAACGGTGCTGCGTGCCGTGGGCGCCGACATTGGCCGTCTGCGTGCCGAATTGGAAAACGCGATCGAAGCCTCGGTCGCGCACCTGCCCGAAGGCGACGCCCGCGACACCCAGCCGACGCTGGGCTTCCAGCGCGTCCTGCAGCGCGCTGTCTATCACGTGCAGTCTTCGGGCAACAAGGAAGTGACGGGTGCCAACGTGCTGGTGGCGATCTTCGGCGAAAAGGATTCGCACGCGGTGTATTACCTCGGCCAGCAGGACGTGCACCGGCTGGACGTGGTGAATTTCATTTCCCACGGGATCGCCAAGCACGGCGACGAGCCTTCGCCGCCGCCGGCCGACGGCGAGAACAAGGCCGATGCATCGGAAGCCGAGGCCAAGTCCGACCCGCTGCAGGAGTTCGCGGTCAACCTCAACGAACAGGCCGCGGCGGGCAAGATCGATCCGCTGGTGGGACGCACCGACGAGATTGAGCGCACCATCCAGGTGCTGTGCCGCCGGCGCAAGAACAATCCGCTGTACGTCGGAGAGTCCGGCGTCGGCAAGACCGCGCTGGCCGAGGGCCTGGCCAAGCGCATCGTCGATGGCGAAGTGCCCGATGTGCTGTCGGGCGCCGTGATCTACGCGCTCGACCTCGGCGCGCTGGTCGCCGGCACCAAGTACCGCGGCGATTTCGAGAAGCGCCTGAAGGGCGTGCTGGCGGCGCTGAGGAAGATCCCCCACGCGATCCTGTTCATCGACGAGATCCACACCATCATCGGCGCCGGCTCCGCCAGCGGCGGCACCATGGATGCCTCCAACCTGATCAAGCCGGTGCTGGCCAACGGCGAGCTGCGCTGCATCGGTTCCACGACCTTCCAGGAATACCGCGGCGTCTTCGAGAAGGATCGCGCGCTGGCGCGCCGGTTCCAGAAGATCGACATCGTCGAGCCGACCGTGGCCGAAGCGGTCGAGATCCTGCAGGGCCTGAAGCCCAGGTACGAGCAGCACCACGACGTCAGCTACGCCGACGAGGCGATCCGTGCGGCGGTGGACCTGTCGGTCAAGCACATCGGCGACCGCCTGCTGCCGGACAAGGCGATCGACGTGATCGACGAGGCCGGCGCGCGCCAGCGGCTGCTGGTTCCGGAGCTGCGCAAGCAGGTGATCGACGTCGAGGAAATCGAGACCATCGTCGCCAAGATGGCGCGCATCCCGGCCAAGCAGGTCTCGGCCTCGGATCGCGACGTGCTGCAGCACCTCGAACGCAATCTGAAGGTGGTGATTTTCGGCCAGGACGAGGCGATCGGCACCCTCACCTCCGCGATCCGGTTGGCGCGCTCGGGGCTGGGCCAGCCCGACAAGCCGATCGGCAACTTCCTGTTCGCCGGCCCGACCGGCGTGGGCAAGACCGAGGTGACGCGGCAATTGGCGCTGCAACTCGGGATCGAGCTGATCCGCTTCGACATGTCCGAGTACATGGAGCCGCATTCGGTGTCGCGCCTGATCGGCGCGCCGCCTGGCTACGTCGGCTTCGACCAGGGCGGGCTGCTCACCGAGAAGATCGTCAAGACGCCGCACTGCGTGCTGCTGCTGGACGAGATCGAGAAGGCGCACCCGGACGTGTTCAACATCCTGCTGCAGGTGATGGATCACGGCACCTTGACCGACACCAACGGCCGCGAGGCGAATTTCCGCAACGTGATTCTGGTGATGACCACCAACGCCGGCGCGGTGCAGGCGTCCCGGCGCAGCATTGGCTTTACCAGCCAGGATCACAGCAGCGACGCGATGGAGGCGATTCGGCGCGCGTTCACGCCGGAGTTCCGCAACCGGCTCGACGCCGTCGTGCAGTTCCAGCCGCTGGGCTTCGACCACATCCTGCGCGTGGTCGACAAGTTCCTGATCGAACTGGAAGTGTTGCTGCACGAGAAGGGCGTCAGCCTGACCGCGACCCCGGCGGCGCGCGAGTGGATGGGCCACAGCGGCTTCGATCCGCAGATGGGCGCACGGCCGATGGCGCGGCTGATCCAGGACAGGATCAAGCGCCCGCTGGCGGACGAACTGCTGTTCGGCAAGCTGGTGGGCGGTGGACGGGTGGCGCTGGACGCGGTCGATGGCGAGCTGACGCTCGACGTGCAGGCCGAGCCGGAAAAGCTGCTGCCGGCGACCATCGTCTGAGCGGTCGGGATTTTGGCCAGCCCGCGAGTCCGGTTGCTGCTGCGGCCGCTGGCCGACGCCGGCGTGCCGGATGAAGGCACGGATCATTCCTGGCTGACCGAGGCCGAGGCCTCGCGCCTGCGAGGGATGCGATCGGCCGCCCGCCGGAGGTCGTTCCTGGCGGGGCACTGGATGGCGCGGGCGCTGGCGGCGGATTGGCTGCAGGTGGATCCGGCACGGCTTGCGCTCTCGACCTTTGCCGACGGCCGACCGGCGCTGCAGCTGGATGGCGCGCCGCTGCCGCTGTCGCTGTCGATCGCCCACAGCGGCGCGTGGCTGGCGCTCGCGCTGGGCGAAGTGGCGGTCGGGGTGGATGTCGAACTGCCGCGGCGCGGGCGCGATCTCGACGGGCTGGCAAGGATGGCCTTTTCCGCCCCCGAGGCCAACGCACTTGAACAACTCGACGGCACGCGGCGAGCCACGACGTTCTGCGAGCTTTGGACGCTGAGGGAAGCCTGCGTCAAGCGCAGCGGCGAGGGGCTGCGGCCGCGGCAGGCGCGCGGGATTGTTCCGCAGGCGTGCGCTGTGGAAGATTCCGAGGCGACCAGCTGGGCGTTCCACGGTGGGGCGGTGGCGCTGGCGACGGGCGTCGGCGTGCGGCTCGAATTTTCGGGGGAACCGGTCGCGGCGCCTCAAGGCTGGCGCTATCGCGGCGGGGCAGCCTGAGCGAGCTTCAGTCCGGGGCTTCGGGATGCCGCACGCGCCACGCGGCCAGCGCCAGCCGGTAGGCGTCCACGTCTTCGGCGTAGATGTCCTGGACACAGCGGTCGCAGCCGCTGTCGCAGCAGTCGGACGGCAGCGGGTGTTCCGGTGGTTGCGGGCGCGGGTCGTGTTCTGGCAGGGGAACCACGGTGCTCATGCGCGCAGGATGCCGTTGATGACGTGCAGGCAGCGTCGACGGCCGCATTACTCCAGAGCGATGCGCAGTTGCGGATGCGGCGCACGCGTCACGAATTCGCGCTGGACGTGGGCGATCAGGTCGCGCTGGCCACCGAAAGGAAAGACCTCCGCGGCCTCGGCCAGGGGCAACCAGCGAAACGCCGAGTGTTCGTGATTGAGCCGGACTTCCGCTTCTTCGTCGACCACGGCGACAAAGGCCGGTACGACCTGCACGCAATCGGCGCGAACATCGTAGAACTGCTCGCAGAAACTCGTTGCGTACAGCGCCTGCGGGATCAGGGCGGTTTCTTCGCGCAATTCGCGCAGCGCGGCCTGCCAGCCGGATTCGCCGGGCTCGACATGGCCGGCGACGTAGGTCCAGGTGCCGTCCATGCAGGCATCGTGACGTCGCACCAGAAGGGTGTCGCGCCCGCGCAAGACCATGATCGATACCATCGTGCAGCGCACCGCAATTTCCGCCATGCCGTCATCCTCGGAGCGCCCCATTCAACCGCCTGGAACCGGTCGCGCGCAAGCGCGGGAAATGGGCTCGGCTCGGTTGCCGTTCCGAAGGGCGAGCCATCGACACCGAACGTCCCGAGCCGGGCGAGCGTCACGCCGATGGGTTGCAGGCCGCAACGATGGACGAAGCGGGCACCGCTGGCTCAGCCCCCGAACAGGTCGCCCTGCGCCGCGCTGCCGTCGGGCTCCGAAAAGCCCGACAGGCCGACGCCGACCAGGCGGTAGCGGGTGCGCGGCGGCAAATCGACGCGCGCACGCAGTGCGCAGGCGGTATCGGCCAGCATCGCCTCGCTCGTCGGCGGTTCCGGTGCGGTCAGGCTGCGGGTGAGGATGTGGAAATCCGCGGTCTTGAGCTTGAGCACCACGGTCCGCGCGATGCGGCCGGGGTGGCGGCGCCATTCCTTGCCGTAGCCTTCCCAGGTATCGGCGGCCAGGCGCCGGATGTGCGGCTCGAGTTCGTCCAGCAGCAGGTCGCTGGCAAAGGTGTCCTCGCTGGAGATCTGCAGGGTGGGGCGCTCGTTTTGCACCTCGCGCTCGTCGATGCCGCAGGCCAGTTCATGCAGGCGCCGGCCCCAGCGGCCGAAGCGGGCCACCAGCGCTTCGGCGCCGTGTCGCCGCAGGTCGGCGCAGGTGGCGATGCCCAGCGCGGCGAGCTTGGCCTCCATCACCTTGCCCACGCCCGGCAGCTTGCCGACCGGCAGCGGGGCGAGAAAGGCGTCGACCATCGCCGGCTTGACCACGAACTGGCCGTCGGGCTTGTTCCAGTCGCTGGCGATCTTGGCGAGGAACTTGTTGGGCGCGATGCCAGCCGAGGCCGTCAGCCGCGTCTCGTCGAGGATCGCAGCACGGATCTCGCTGGCGATCGCGGTGGCGCTGCCGAGATCGCGTTTGGGAACGCTGACGTCCAGATAGGCCTCATCCAGCGACAGCGGTTCGATGCGGTCCGTGTAGCGCTGGAAGATGGCGTGGATCGCCCGCGAGGCCGCCTTGTAGCGAACGAAATCCGGCGGCAAGAAGATCGCCTGCGGGCACAGCCGCTCGGCGCGCAGCGCCGGCATCGCCGAACGCACGCCGGACCTGCGCGCCTCGTAGCTGGCCGCGCAGACTACCGAGCGCGCCCCGCGCCAGGCCACCACCACCGGCTTGCCCCGCAGCGCCGGATCGTCGCGCTGCTCCACCGACGCATAGAACGCGTCCATGTCGACATGGATGATCTTGCGCTGTGGGGTGGACATCGGCGTGAGCGGGTGCCTCAGCGCCAGAACAGGATCCGGTCGAAGCCGGGGTCGGGGGCGCGATGCGGATCGTCGGAAACCTCCGGTGGGCGCGCGACGCGCAATTCGTGGCGCCCCGGCGTCAGCGCGCGGAGATCGATCATCGCCAGCAGGGCAGGCCGTTCGCTGCGCGGGTCGCTGGCGATCACGTAGCGCAGGCCGGCGATCGGTTTGCCGTCGAGCGTTACCGCGTGCAGGGCCGACAGGCAGGCCAGCAGCGCGGCGCTGCGCGCATCCCCGGGCGTTGCGCCGACCGCCGGGCAGGAGCGCTGCAGCGCGGCGGCATCGCGCTCGGGGCGATAGGGAACGGTCAAGGGCAGGTAGGGGCCGGTCGCCGTCAGCGACGGAATGAACGGCACGGCGGCATCGCGCGCCGTGTCGCGCCGGTCGTCGTAGTGCGCACTGTCGATGCCCGGCAGGGTTGTGTCAGGTACCGGGAACAGACCATAGCTTCCCAGCGGCAAGCCGGCCTGGTTCACCATCGGAAGCACCGAGGCAAAGGCCATGACGAGGAAGATCAGGCCGATGGTGCCGAACAGGACCTTGCGCTCCCCGCCGTAGCTGGAGACCAGCGCCATGATCGGATTGCTGTTGCGGCCGAAGCCCACCCGGGCGTAGAAGCCCAGCACGCGATGCAAGGCAGCGCGCAGCCGCGAATCCGCCGCAAGGCGTTCGCCCCGCAGGCGATCGAGCGTCAGCGCCAGCGAATACGGCAGCAGCGCAAAGGCTAGGAGTGCGAGCATCGTGGTTTCGACCGGAACCGCGCCGCCGCTCGCGCGGTTGGCCAGCACCGACAGGCCGGACAGGGTGATTGCCACCAGCGCGATCACCGCAATCAGCATCACCAGCATCACCCCGACCGCGAAGACGATGGTGGCAAGGTTGTCGGCGCGTTCGATGATGTCCGGAAACGGTCGCGCGCGGTCGCGCTCGATCCCGCGCAGGATCGGCCCGAGTCGCAGTCGGTCCCAGCGGATGCCGTCCGGATACACCGAATGCATGCCCACCAGCGCGATCCAGCGCGCGCGTAGCAGCAGGTGCAGGACGAAGGTCAGGGCGAGGATCAGCGCGGCGCTCTTGCCGTACATGTAGACCAGCTGCAGCAGGAAGCGCGGATCGTGGTCGAAGCGCGGGCCGAGCCGGAACAGCAGGTCATCGAACTTGCCGGGCAGCTGCAGCATGGCGAACACCGCCACGCCGGAGATCAGCAGCTCCACCTCCCAGGTCGGGGTGGTGCGACGGGACAGCAGGTGCGGGCTTTCGGGTTCGCTCATGGGCCCGATGGTGCGGGCAGGCGCTGCCTCCCGCAAGCGTTGAAGGTCAAGCGTGGTACACGGCCGTCCCGGTCAGACGATGCCGAAGGCGTAGTACAGCCCGATCACCACGAACACCGTGAGCGTCTTGATGCAGGTGACGGCGAAGATGTCCTTGTAGGACTGACGGTGGGTCAGCCCGGTGACCGCCAGCAGGGTGATGACGGCGCCGTTGTGGGGCAGGGTGTCCATGCCGCCGGAGGCCATCGCCGCCACCCGGTGCAGGACCTCCATCGGGATGCCGGCGGCGTGGGCGTTGGCGATGAAGGTGTCGGCCATCGCCGCCAGCGCGATGCTCATGCCCCCGGAGGCGCTGCCGGTGATGCCGGCCAGCGAGGTCACTGTCACCGCCTCGTTCACCAGCGGGTTGGGGATCGATCCCAGCGCGTGGGCGACCACCAGAAAACCCGGCAGCGCCGCGATCACCGCGCCGAAGCCGTATTCCGAAGCGGTGTTCATGCCGGCCAGCAGGGCGCCGGCGATGGCCGACTTGCTGCCCTCGGTGAAGCTGGCCTTGACCGGCTTCCAGGCGAACAGCAGGACGCAGGCGATGCCGGCCAGCAGGGCGCCTTCCACCGCCCAGATGGCAACCACCTTGGAGATTTCCTGCACCACCGGCGCAGGGTTGCCGACCACCGCCGGCACGAAGCTGGCGCTGTCGCCGTAATGAAGGGGAATCCAGGCCGTCAGCCCCTTGTTGAGCACGCCCACGACCACGAGGGGCAGCAGGGCGATCAGCGGATTGGCGAGTTTCTCGCCGGCAAACGGCGCCGGCTCGTTGATCAGTGCGGCCGGATCGCCGTAGCCCTCGCCGGCGCGCGCGGCAACCCGGCGACGCCAGTCGAGATAACCCAGCCCGACGACCAGGATGAAGACCCCGCCCAGCGTGCCCAGCCACGGCGCCGCCCAGGTGTTGGTGTCGAAGAAGGTGGTCGGGATGATGTTCTGGATCTGCGGCGTGCCCGGCAGCGCGTCCATGGTGAAGGTGAAGGCCCCCAGCGCGATGGTGCCGGGGATCAGGCGCTTGGGGATGTCGCTCTGCCGGAACAGTTCGGCGGCGAACGGATAGACCGCGAACACCACGACGAACAGCGATACACCGCCGTAGGTCAGCAGCGCGCACACCAGCACGATCGACAGGATCGCGCGCTGGGCGCCGACCACCTTGATCGTCGAAGCGACGATGGCCTTGGAGAACCCGGAGAGTTCGATCACCTTGCCGAACAGCGCGCCGAGCAGGAACACCGGGAAGTACAGCTTCAGGAAGCCGACCATCTTGTCCATGAACAGGCCGGTGAACATCGGCGCCACCAGCGCCGGGTCGGTCAACAGCACGGCGCCCAGCGCCGCCACCGGCGCGAACAGGATCACGCTGTGGCCGCGGTAGGCCATGAGCATCAGGAAGCACAGTGCCGCCAGAACAATCAGGAACGCCATCGTCCGACCCGGTCGGGAATCCGGAGGCCAGTGTGATTGTGAACAGGGTCGCCCTCCCATTGCCCGAACGTCCAATGCCGCTCGTGGCAACGAATCCTTAACGTGCACGCATTGGCAGCAATGGCGCGGCCGGATCAGTGCACCCGCAGGAGGGGCAGATGAAGCACAAGCAACTGAGCATGGCGATTCGTGGCGTTTTGATCGCATCCCTGCTGGTCGGCGCACCGGCGCTGGCGCAGGAGCAGGCGACGGGGCAGGAACAGGAACAGGAACAGCCGAAAAGCACCGTCACGCCGCCCAGCCAGGCGACCACGCTGGAGACGGTCACGGTCACCGCGCGTCGCCGCGTCGAGCCGATCCAGGAAGTGCCGGTGGCGGTGTCCGCCTTTGGTGAAACCCAGCTGCGCGACATGCAGGCCAGCAACGTCGATGGTCTGCAAAGCTCGGTGCCGAACATGAACATCGTGCAGGGCCGCGGTTCGGCCAACAGCGTCAACGTGTTCATTCGCGGCATCGGCCAACCGGACGCGCTGCAGACCTTCGATCCGGGCGTGGGCATGTACGTCGATGACGTCTATTACTCGCGCATCAACGGCGCCCTGTTCTCGCTGTTCGACATCGCCCAGATCGAAGTGCTGCGCGGCCCGCAGGGTACGCTGTATGGCAAGAACTCCACCGGTGGCGCGATCAAGCTGACCACCAAGGATCCGTTCGACTACGAGGGCGGCAGCGTCGAGGCCACTTTCGGCAACTACGGCCGCGCCGAGGGCCGTTTCTACTACGGCGGCCGGCTCAGCGATACGGTGGCCGGCAGTATTGCCGCCGCGTGGATCACCAACAATGGCTACGTGCGCGATGCCGTCACCGGGCGCCACTA
>NZ_JAMQHN010000114.1 GCF_025993755.1 Thermomonas sp.
AGGACCACGGTTTCGCGATCGAGCAGTCGCATCACCACCGACTCGCCGTGCGCGGTCGGCACCGTGCTCACGCGCAGGTCGAGTTCCTTGCCCTGCACCCGCGCCACGATCCGCCCGTCCTGCGGCAGTCGGCGCTCGGCGATGTTGAGCTTGGCCATGATCTTGACGCGGCTGATGACCGCCGCAGTCAGGTTGGCCGGCGGGCTTTCGCCTTCCTCCAGCACGCCGTCGATGCGGTAGCGCACCTTCAGCCGGTTCTCGAACGGTTCGATGTGGATGTCGGAGGCGCGCAGCTCGACCGCCCGCTGGACGATCAGGTTCACCAGCCGGATGACCGGCGCCTCCGAAGCCAGATCGCGCAGGCGCTCGACATCGTCGAGGATCTCCTCGCCGCCTTCGGCGCCCTCGACGATGCTGTCCATCGTGCTGCGGCCCTGGCCGTACCAGCGCTCGATCAGTTCGTCGATTTCGGAGCGCGGGCAGACCGCCGGGCGCAGCGCGCGGCCCAGCGCCAGTTCCACCGCTTCGAGAATGTACGGGTCCTGCGGGTCGGCCAGCAGCACGTCGACCCCGTCCGCATCCACGCCCACCGGGACGACGTGGTACTGCTTCATGAACTTCACGCTGAGCGCGAGGTCCTCGGGCGGCAGGTCGGGCAGATCCTTGGTGTTGCGCAGTTCGAGCCCGTATTCGGACGAACAGGCGACGGCGTGGTCGCGCTCGGAGACCAGCCCGAGCCGCGCCAGCAGGATCAAAAGGTCGCCGCCGTCCTGCTCCTGCAACCGGCGCGCGCTGGCGAGATCGGCCTCCTTCAGGCGGCCGTACTTGAGCAACTGGGCGATGATGCGTTCTTCCGGGCCCTGCGGGACCTGGACAGAGTCTTCTGCAACGGCGTTCACTCGCGCCCCTCCGAGCACCTGCCGCAGACTTTAGCAGGACGGCGGGCGCGCCGGAACCGCAGGCGCCGCGCCTGCGGCCGTCAGCCCAACCAGACCCGGGCGTTGCGGAACATCCGCACCCACGGCGAATCGTCGGGCCAGCCGCCGGGCGCCCAGCTGAAATTGCCGCGGCGCAGGGTGCGCTCCGGATGCGGCATCAGCGCCAACACGCGGCCGTCGCGGTTGCAGACTCCGGCAATGCCGTCGGGCGAGCCGTTCGGGTTGGCGGGATAGCAATCGGCGCCCGCGACCTCGCTTCCGATGGCGTAGCGCAGGGCCACATCCACTGCCCCCTGGTCGGTGGCGTCGGCAAATACCGCCCTGCCCTCGCCGTGGGCGGAGGCCACCGGCAGGCGCGATCCTTCCATGCCGCGCAGGAAGATCGACGGCGACTGCTGCACCTGCAGCTGGACCAGGCGCGCCTCGAACTGCTCGCTGGCATTGCGCTGGAAACTGGGCCAGCGATCGGCGCCGGGGATGATGTCGCGCAACTGGGCCAGCATCTGGCAACCGTTGCAGATGCCCAGCGCGAAGGTCGCATCGCGGGCAAAAAACGCGCCGAACATCTCGCGCAGCGCGGCGCGCTCGAGGATCGAGGTCGCCCAGCCGCGGCCGGCGCCGAGCACGTCGCCGTAGCTGAAGCCGCCACAGGCCACCAGGCCGTGGAAATCGGCGAGGTCGAAGCGCCCGGAAATCAGGTCGCTCATGTGCACGTCGTAGCTGTCGAACCCGGCGCGGTGGAAGGCGAAGGCGGTCTCGACCTGGCTGTTGACGCCCTGCTCGCGCAGGATCGCCACTTTCGGCCGAGCGCCGGTGGCGACAAATGGCGCGGCGACATCTTCGGCCGCATCGAATGTCAGCTCGGGGAGCAGCCCGGGCGCATCGAAACGGCGGGCATGCGCGCGTTCGCTGTCGGCGCTTTCGGGGTTGTCGCGCAGGCGTTGGATCGCGTGACTCACCGACCACCACGCATCGAACAGTTCGTCCCAACGCCACTGCGTCAGCAATTCGTCGCCGTCGCTGACCCTGACCGTCGGAGCCGTGGTCGGCACCGCGATGCGCTGGGCGCACTCGATCAGACCGTGGTGGGCCACCAGATCGGCGAACGCGGCGCGCTCGGCGATCGGCACCTGCACCACCGCACCCAATTCCTCGTTGAACAGCACCCGCAGCGGATCGCCGGAGCGGCTTTCGCCCCAGCCATCGAGGCGAATCTCCAGCCCCATGCGGGAGGCAAAGGCCATCTCGCACAGGCTGGCGAACACGCCGCCGTCGGAGCGGTCGTGGTAGGCCAGCAGCAGGCCTTCCTCGCGCGCTTCCCGAATCAGTTCGAACAGCGCGCGCAGTCGCTGCGGGTCGTCCAGGTCCGGGACATCGCCACCAAACGCCGGCAGCGCGCCCTCGCCGTTGGCCTCGGGATAACACTGCGCCAGGATCGAACCGCCCATGCGTTGGCGCCCTGCGCCCAGCCCGATCAGCCAGAGTTCGGACGCCACCCCGCGTTGCAGCAGCGGCGTCAGCTGCCCATGCACATCCGACACCGGAGCGAAGGCCGTGACGATGAGGGAAACGGGCGAGATGGATCTGTTCGTTGGTGCCGATGCCTGGTCCGGATTCCGGCCCGCGCCCTCCTGCCACACCGCCTGCATCGACAACGAATCCTTGCCGACCGGGATGCCCAGTTCCAGCGCCGGGCACAGTTCCATGCCCACCGCCTTGACCGCGTCGAACAGCCGCGCGTCCTCGCCGGCGTGGCCGGCGGCGGCCATCCAGTTGGCCGACAGCTTGACCCGGCGCAGCGATTCCAGCGGTGCCGCCATCAGGTTGGTGATCGCCTCGCCCACCGCCATGCGGGCGGCGGCGGCGGCGTCCAGCAGCGCCAGCGGCGTGCGCTCGCCGATCGCCATCGCCTCGCCGGCCTGGCCCTCGAAGCCGGCGAAGGTGATTGCGCAGTCGGCCACCGGCAGCTGCCAAGGCCCGACCATCTGGTCGCGCGCGGTCAACCCGCCGACGGCGCGGTCGCCGATCGTGACGAGGAAGGACTTGGACGCGACCGTCGGATGCGCCAGCACCCGCAGCCCGGCCTCGCGCAGGTCCAGCGCGTCAGTCTCCAGCTGCGGCCAGCGCGGCCGCACGGGATGCGCGGCGTCGCGGTGCATCTTCGGCGTCTTGCCGAACAGCACGTCCATCGGCAGGTCGATGGCCAACGGCTGCGACCCGCGCTGATGGTCTGGTGCCTCGTGAACCTGGATATCCACGCCGTGACCGACCACCAGGCGCTCCTCGGCGGTGGCGGTGCCGACCACCGCGAACGGGCAGCGCTCGCGACCGCACAGTGCGGAAAACTCCGGGAGCCGCGACTGCGCCACGCCGAGCACGTAGCGCTCCTGCGATTCGTTGCACCACAGCTGCATCGGCGTCAACGAAGAATCGTCGCTGGGCACGCGATCCAGGTCGATCACACCGCCCACGCCGGAGTCGTGCAGCAGCTCGGGGATGGCGTTGGACAGCCCGCCCGCGCCGACGTCGTGGATGCACAGGATCGGATTGTCCGCGCCCAGCGCCACGCAGCGGTCGATCACTTCCTGGGCGCGCCGCTCCATTTCCGGGTTGTCGCGCTGCACCGAAGCGAAATCGAGGTCCTCGGCGGAATCGCCGGAGGCCACCGAACTGGCGGCACCGCCGCCGAGGCCGATCAGCATCGCCGGCCCGCCGAGCACGATCACCGCATCGCCCGGCGACAGCCGCAGCTTTTCCACCTGCCCGCGATCGATCGCGCCCAGACCGCCAGCCAGCATGATGGGCTTGTCGTAGGCGCGGGTGAGCCGGTCGGCTTCGTGCAGTTCGAAGCTGCGGAAATAGCCGGTCAGGTTGGGCCGGCCGAATTCGTTGTTGAAGGCGGCCGCGCCCAGCGGGCCGTCGCGCATGATTTCAAACGCTGTGGCCATGCGCGGATTGAGGCTGCGCGACGCCTCCCACGGCTGCGCCAAGGTCGGGATGCGCAGGTGCGAGACCGAGAAGCCGCACAGCCCCGCCTTCGGGCGACCGCCGCGGCCGGTGGCGCCCTCGTCGCGGATCTCGCCGCCGGCGCCGGTGGACGCGCCCGGGAACGGCGCGATCGCGGTCGGGTGGTTGTGGGTCTCGACCTTGATGCAGAACGCCGAATCCGCCGCCGGCTCGGTGCGGTACAGCTGGCTGGCAGGATCCGGGCGCCAGCGCGCAGCGGCATGGCCTTCCACGACGGCCGCGTTGTCGCTGTAGGCCGACAGCACGTGGTCGGGAGTCTGCGCCTGGGTGTTCTTGATCATCTTGAACAGCGACAGCGGCTGCGCCTGCCCGTCGATGGTCCAGCTGGCGTTGAAGATCTTGTGCCGGCAGTGTTCGGAGTTGGCCTGAGCGAACATCATCAGTTCGACGTCGTGCGGATCGCGCCCCATCTCGGCGTAACGCGCGCGCAGGTAGGCGATCTCATCGTCGGCCAGCGCCAGACCCAGTCGCGCGTTGGCCGCTTCCAACTGCGCCAGCGGAACCACCTCGAATGCCCCGGCCGGTGGTGCGGTGAACAGCTCCGCCCCGGCCTCCCTGCTGTCCAGCAGGGACTGGGTCATCGGGTCGATCAGGAGATCGCGCAACGTCTGCTGCACGCCCCGCTCCGCCGGCCATCCGAGCAGATCGACGCGGGTACCGCGCTCGACCCGGCGCACCGGCAAACCGGCCCCGCGCAGCAGTTCCGTGGCCTTGCTGGCCCAGGGCGAGAGCGTGCCCAGCCTGGGCACGATGAAGCGCGTGACGGCACCGGCCTCCGCCGCGGCGAAGGCGTCGCCCGCCTGCAGGATGCGGCACAGCGCCGCAGCGTCCGGCGTGCTTCCGGGCTCGGGGTCGATCCAGTATCCGTGCCAACTGCCGGCGATCCGCAGTTCGGGAACGAGGGTCTGCAGGCGGGCCTGCAGGCGGTCGCGGCGGAACGGCGACAGGGCGGGCGCGCCCTCGAGGGCGATCATGTCCGGCTTGGCTTTGGGCGGACCCGGATTGTAGCCGAGCCGCGGGCGCCTTGCTCATCGGCCGCGCCGTCCCCTTGTTCACGGGCGCCGTTCTGGCGGGCGTCCGGACGATGCCCCTCTTCGCCCACTTTCATCTGGCGCGGCAGGCGGTCAGGCGGTTTCGAAGCGGCCCTCGCGCAGGAAACTGGCGGCCTGTCGGGCCGCCGGCTCCGAAAACAGCAGCCCGCTGTGGCTGGCCGGCACCACCACGTGATCCGCCAGCGCCGGCACCCGGGTTTCCGCGACCGCCACGGTGCCGTCGTGCGGGCCGTCGAATCGCGCCAGCAAACCACCCAGCCCGCGCGGCACGCTGCCGGCGATCACGCCGGCCTCGATCCCCTGCGGAATGCGCCCGATACCCGCCTGCAGCAGGTCGCGATTGGAACCCACCAGCCAGTCGCCGGCAGGAATCCGTTTCACCACGCCCTGCGCCACGTGGCTGCCGGCCAGCGGACTGCCAAGACAGACGACACGTCCGGCGATCCCGGCGCCCAGCTGCCTGGCCGCACGCAGCGCCAGCAGCCCGCCCAGACTGTGCGCGACCACGTGCATGCCCGGCCGCGCGGCCCAGGTTTCGGCCAGCCGCGCCACCACCGCGTCGGTGTCCTGCAGCAGGCTGTAATAACCGAATTCACGGGGCGCAAAGCCCTGCTCGCGCAGCCGCGCCGCCAGCCAGCACATCGCGATGCTGTGCATCCACAGCCCGTGGACGAGCAGGACTTCAGTCGCCATTGCCGCGCCCCGCGTCGCCCGGGCGGCGATACATGAACTCGCGATCCTGCTGCTCGCCGACGATGAAGGCATATTCGCCCGCAAACGCGAAACCGTAGCGGGCGTAGAACCGCTGCGCGCCGAAATTCTCCGACCACACCGAAAGCCACAGCGTGCGCGGGCCCTCGGCCAGCAGCCAGGCCATCGCCGTGTCCATCAAGGCGCGCCCGAGGCCTTGGTTGCATGCCTCGGCGCGAACGTAGAGCCGCTTGAGTTCGCCGTCACCGGCGCGTACGTCCGGATGCGGCAGCCCGCAGGGACCGGCCTGCGCGTAGCCGATGGCGCGGCCATCCACCTCGGCCAGCCACAGCGCGCACATCGGATCGGCCAGTACCTTGGCATGGACCGCCGGCGCGTGGCTCTGGTCGAGGAAGGTGCGCAAGTCCTCGGGCCGGTACAGATGCCCGAAGGTTTCGGTGAAGGTCGTCGCGCCGAGTTCGGCCAGCGTGTCGGCGTCGGCAAGGGTGGCGCGGCGGATGGTGGCTTCCATGGAATGAGCAGGCCTCCTGCGCACACTGTAGCCCGGATGGCTGCAACCAATTCCGAGTCAACCCGTCATGCCCACGGTGCACGCAAGCCTGCTGCCCGGCACTGACCGCCCCGCACTGCCAGGAAACCCGCAAGCGCCGCCCGCGGTCGGGGCGCCACGGTGTCCGCACCGCACGCTCTCATGAGCCCTTCGACGACACTGCGTCGGCATGCACGCCCTTCAGCCCGCAGCGTCGCGCACCTTCACATGCACCTCGGCCAACTGCGCATCGTCGATGGGCGACGGCGCATCGGTCATCAGGCACTGCGCCGAGGTGGTCTTGGGGAAGGCGATCACGTCACGGATGGACTCGGTCCCGGCCATCAGCGCGGCGATGCGGTCGATGCCGAAGGCGATGCCGCCGTGCGGCGGCGCGCCGTACTTGAGCGCGTCCAGCAGGAAGCCGAACTTGGCGCGCTGCTCCCCGGCGCCGATGCCGAGCAGATCGAACACCGCGCTTTGCATGTCCGGGCGATGGATGCGGATCGAACCGCCGCCGATTTCGTTGCCGTTGAGCACCATGTCGTAGCCGCGGCTGACCGCCGTGCGGGCGTTGGCGCGCAGGTCGTCGATGGAATCCACCGCCGGCGCGGTAAAGGGGTGATGCAGGGCGACGTAGCGCTGCTCCTCCTCGTCCCATTCGAACATCGGGAAGTCGGTGACCCACAGCGGCGCCCAGCCCTCGGCGACGAGGTTGAAGTCCTTGCCGGCCTTCAGCCGCACCGCGCCCATGAAGTCGGACACCTTGTTGTAGCTGCCCGCGCCGAAGAACACGAGGTCGCCATTGCCGGCGCCAACGTGCCTGAGCACGGCCTCGAACGCACCCTCGGCGAAGAACTTGGCGACCGGCGAATTGACCGCGGCAGCCTCGTCGATCTTCGCGTACGCGAGGCCCTTGGCGCCGTACTTGGCGGCGTGCGCGGCGTAGTCGTCGATCTGCTTGCGCGACAGCGACGCGCCGCCGGGGATGCGCAGCGCCGCCACGCGCCCGCCCGCGTCGTTGGCGGCGCTGGAAAACACCGCAAACCCGCAGTCCTTCACCTGCTCGGCCACGTCGACCAGTTCCAGGCCGAAACGCAGATCCGGCTTGTCCGAGCCATAGCGGCGCATCGCCTCGGCATACGTCATGCGCGGGAACTCGGCGGCGAGTTCGGCGCCGACGACCTCACGGAACACGTGGCGGACCATGTCCTCGGTCAGATCCTGCACGTCGCGCTCGCCCACCCACGCGAACTCCATGTCGAGCTGGGTGAATTCCAGCTGGCGGTCGGCGCGCAGGGCTTCGTCGCGGAAGCAGCGGGCGATCTGGTAGTAGCGGTCGAAGCCGGCGACCATCAGGATCTGCTTGAACAGCTGCGGGCTCTGCGGCAGCGCGTAGAACTCGCCGGGGTGCATCCGCGCCGGCACCAGGAAGTCGCGCGCACCTTCCGGCGTAGCCTTGGTCAGGATCGGGGTTTCGATGTCCTGGAAGCCGCGGGCGTCGAGGTAGTGCCGCAGCGCCGACACCAGCTTGGTGCGGGTGCGCAGCTTGCGCTGCATCTCCGGGCTGCGCAGGTCGAGGTAGCGGTACTTCAGGCGGATGTCCTCGCCCGGGTTCTCGTGATGGTGAAAGGGCAGCGGCTCGGCCTTGTTCAGCACTTCGATGCGGGTGGCGACCACCTCCACCTGCCCGGTCCTGATCCTGTCGTTGACCGACTGGCGCCTGCGCACGATGCCGGTGACGCACAGGCAGTCCTCGTAGCCCACCTTGGCGGCGACGGCCAGCACGGCGGCATTGCCTTCCGTCTCCGCCGGCTCGGCGACAATCTGCACGATGCCTTCATGGTCGCGCAGGTCGATGAACACGATCTGGCCCATGTTGCGGGCAACGTCGGCCCAGCCGCACAGGGTGACGGTCTGGCCGATCAACGCCTCGTCGATCAGGCCGCAAAAGTGGCTGCGCATGGAAACTCCAGAACCGGATGCCGGCGATCTGCCGGTGGACTGTGTATTTTAGGGCAAACGCGCAACGACCCGGACTTTCGGAATCCGGATCATTCCCCGCTTGACGACGTTGCCGCCGGCTTGGACTCCGAGGCCGTTTCCTTCTTGCCCTCGGACGTTTTCCCGCCGTCGCCCGCCAGATTGTGGCGATGCTCGCCCTTGGACTTGAAATCGGTCTCGTACCAGCCCGAACCCGCCAGCCTGAACTGCGGCGCGGTCAGTTCGCGATGCAGCCGACCCTTTTTGCCGCAGTGTGGGCAGGTGTCCGGATCGACGTCGGACAGCCGCTGCAGGTGATCGAAATGGTGGCCGCAGGCATTGCAGGCGAAGGCGTAAATCGGCATGGCGGCTCGCGATTTCCAGACAGGGACGAACGGCGCCTACCTTGGGGCGACTTCGGAATTTTCAAGCGCAGGATGACCGGCAGTCCGAAGATCAGGGTGAGGTACGCGAATTCATGCCGCATCGGCCAAGACCAACCGACAAAACCACGGGAACTGCCGACATCAGCCGCCATACAACGCCAGCAACTCGCTCTCGGCCGCATCCAGCTCGGCGCGCAACTGCATCTGTTCGCGGGCAAGATCGGCGATCCTGCCGGGATCCGAACTGTTCTCCGGCTCCACCATCCTGGCCTCGCAGTCCGCCAATTTGCCTTCCAGTCGCGCCACCCGCTCTTCGGCCTTCTGAAGTTTGTGCGGATTGATTTTCGGCTTGGCGAACGCGACCACGACGGGCGCGGGCGATACGATCTCCGCGGCCTTCTTCGGCGCCGGCGTCCCGGGATTGTCGCTGCCCGGACGCGAACGCAGCCACGCGGCATATTCGTCCAGATCGCCATCGAAGGGCTCGACCTTGCCACCGGCCACACGCCAATAGCCGTCGCACACCAGCCCGATCAAATGGCGGTCGTGGCTGACCAGCACGATCGCGCCGTCGAAATCGGACAGCGCCTCGGCCAGCGCCTCGCGCATGTCGAGGTCAAGGTGGTTGGTGGGCTCGTCCAGCAGCAGTACGTTGGGGCGGCGCCAGGCCAGCAGTGCCAGCGCCAGCCGCGCTTTCTCGCCGCCGCTGAAGGTGTCGATGGATTCGAAGGCGCGGTCGCCGGGGAAGTTCCATTTGCCGAGAAAATCACGCAGCACCTGATTGGGCGCATCGGCGTCGAGTTTGCGCAAATGATCCAGGGGCGAAGTGCCGGCCACCAGCGATTCCACCGTGTGCTGGGCGAAATAGCCGATGCGCAGGTCCGGATGCGCCTTGCGCTCGCCGGCCATCGGCGGCAGGTCACCGACCAGCGTCTTGACCAGGGTGGACTTGCCGGCACCGTTGGGACCCAGCAGGCCGATGCGGTCACCGGACTCCAGCCCGAATTCCACGCCTCCCAGAATCCGCGCGTTGGGCCCATAGCCGGCGTCCACGGCATGCAGCGACAGCAACGAAGTGGGTAGCCGAAGCGGCACGGGCAGGTCAATCCGCAGCGCGCGCTCGGCGCGCACCGCCTCGGTGCCGGCCAGCTTGGCCAGGCGCTTGATCCGCGACTGCGCCTGCCGCGCCTTGCTGGCCTTGGCCTTGAAGCGGTCGATGAAGCTCTGCAGATGGGCGCGTTCGGCCTGTTCCTTGTCGTGCGCGATCTGCTGCTGGCGCAGGTGTTCGGCGCGCTGGCGCTCGAAATCGGTGTAGTTGCCCGCATACAGCTTCGCCGTGCCGTCGTGCAGATGCAGGATGTGGGTCGTCACGTTGTCGAGGAATTCGCGGTCGTGCGAGATCACCAGCAGGGTGCCGTCATAGCGCTTGAGCCACTCCTCCAGCCACACCACGGCATCCAGATCGAGGTGGTTGGTGGGCTCGTCCAGCAGCAGCAGGTCCGAAGGCGTCATCAGCGCACGCGCCACGTTCAGGCGCACCCGCCAGCCGCCGGAGAAGTCCGCTACCGCCTTTTCATGCACCTCGGCCGGAAATCCCAACCCATGCAGCAGCCGGCCGGCGCGCGCGGTGCCGTCGTAGCCATTCACTTCCTCCAGCCGCTGGTGCGCCTCGGCCACCGCCTCCCAATCTTCGTTGGCAAACGCATTGGCTTCCATCTGGATGGCGGCGTGCACGGCGGCATCGCCGGACAGCACGAAGTCGATCGCCGGGTCGGGTAACGTCGGAGTCTCCTGCGCCACTGCGGCAATCCGCGCTTTCCCGGGCAGTTCCAGGTCGCCCTTGTCGGGCTCCAGCGCGCCCAGCAAGGTGGCGAACAGCGACGATTTGCCGGCGCCGTTGCGACCTACCACGCCCACCCGCCAGCCAGCGTGCAGGGTCAGATCAACATTGGACAGCAGCAGGCGTTCGCCCCTGCGCAGGGCGAAATTGCGGAAGGAAATCATCGGCGGATTTTACGATGCCCGACCGCCGCCCCGCCGCATGGCGAAGATCAATGCCCGGGTTCGAGTTCCGGCTCGGGCAGATCGGCCGGCACCACCGCATCGGGACGGGCGATCTTGTACATCTCCCAGGCAATCGTGCGCGACAAGGCATGGCGGTCATTGCCCACTGTATACAGGTCGAAATGGGTGCGACCGGGCAGGAAGCGGAAGCCGGTTTTCGCTCCGACCGAGCGCATCGCCGCCTCGAGGCGACGCGCGCCGCCATCGAGATAGAACGTGTCGGCCGTGCCGACGATCAGGTGAATCCTGCCATCCAGGTCGGGTTTCAGCGTGTTCCAGTCGCGAGTGACGATGTGCGAAATGTCGTAGTGGTCGCGCCAGTAGGCGGCCACCGCCGGATCTACCGCGCCAGTACGGCGATCGAACATCGGCACCGGCCGGCCATCGGCGCCGCGCGGCGAGAATACCCATTCGAACGAGGCCATCTGCCCGCCGTAGGGACCCGTCACCGCCTCGATTCTTGCGAATTGTTCGAAGGTCGCCACCACTTTGCCATCCATGCGCACCAGCGGGATTGCCGAACCGTCGGCGCGGCGATACACGTTGGCGTTAGGCGCGTACAGATCGGCGCCAGTGAAGTCATGGAAATCGCTTGAATCCGGTGCGGTCGGCCAACTGCCGCCGAAGACTTTCGGATAGCGCACCTGCAGCCACAGTGCCGCCCAGCCGCCCGAGGAATGGCCGGTGACGAAACGGCTCGCGGGCTCGCCGTCGGTGCGGTATTCGCGATCGATCTGCGGAATCAGTTCCTCGGTCAGCGCCGCGCCCCACGGGCCGTTGTTGACCGAATCGGCGAACTCGTGGGTGCCGGTGGCGCTGGATTCGTCGAGAAACACCCAGAGCATCGGCGGGTCGTCGCCATTGGCCATGCCGGTGAACGCGGCGACGGCGGGAAACAGCGACCGGCTCAGGTTGCCGCCAAACCCGTGGGTCCAGTACACGACCGGATACCTGCCGTTGCCATCCGCATACCCGGGCGGCAGTACCACCCATCCACGCATGTGGATCGGTCGCCCCCAGAATGCCGTGAGCTTCTCGCTGACGAAATCCAGCTTCCGGATGTGCGGCTTCGCCGACGCAATCATGGCCCGCATTTCTTCCGGCGCGCCCGGCGGCAGCGCCCATGGGTCCGATGGCGCGCTGGATCTCTGGTCGAGCAGAAGCAGCGGCAGGCCACGACCGTTGCCCAAGGCGATCTTCATCGGTTTGCTGGCGATGTCGTCGCTGGAACCGCCGTAGTTGTTGTCGCGGGCGGTATCGAGCACCGCCTGGATGTAGTACTCGCCCGCAGGCAGCTCGGACAGCGCGGTTGGATAACTCTGCGCCGAGGCATCGACCACCAGAGGTTGTCCCGGTGCCAACCATGCCACGTCCATGCCGATGATGGTGCCCGTGACACCGCCGAACGGGCTCATCGAAACCGCCCGCACCACGCCGTCGCGGGCATTTCTTTCGGCCACACCGGCGGGCTGCAGATTGACCAGCAACCGACCCGAAGCCGCCGCGCCGCCCGATGGAATTTCAACCCGCAGCGGCTCCGCGGCCTGATCGGCACAAGCCTGCACGGATGGCAACACGCACAGCAAGACAGTCAGCAGCAGGCTGCGCAGGGACGGCTGGATCATGGCGACCTCCGCAAGGGAATGTGGCGAGTATGCATCGCTTCGGAGCCCAACATGATCGAAATCTAGACCTGTCCCCGTCGCAAACCGTGCGAAACTGGTCGCACTGCCACTTTGGACGCCGCATGCAGCATCACACCTCGCTGATCGCCATCCTCGTGTACGGATTCGTGCTCGCGTTCGCGCTGGGCGCGTTGGCAAACCGCTTGCGGCTGTCGCCGCTGGTGGGCTACCTGCTGGCGGGAGTGCTGGCCGGGCCGTTCACGCCCGGCTTCGTCGGCGATGCGGAACTGGCACCGCAGTTGGCCGAAATCGGCGTGATCCTGCTGATGTTCGGCGTCGGCCTGCACTTCTCGCTGCGCGACCTGATGTCGGTGAAGAACATCGCCATCCCCGGCGCGATCGCCCAGACCGCGGTCGCCACCGGGCTGGGCTGGGGGCTGGCCGAACTGATGGGCTGGCGCCACATCGAGGGCATCATTTTCGGCTTTTCGCTGGCCACCGCCAGCACCGTGGTGCTACTGCGGGCGATGGAAGAGCGGCGCCTGCTCGACACCCGGCGCGGCAAGATCGCGGTCGGCTGGCTGATCGTGGAGGACCTGGCCTGCGTGGTCGCGCTGGTGCTGATCCCCGCCTTCGCTGGCGCGCTCGGCGGCGGCGAGGCGGCCGGCCCGGCCGAGATCGGCAAGGCGCTGGCGATCACGCTCGGCAAGGTCGCGGCGTTCGTTGCCTTCATGCTGGTGGTCGGGCGCAAGGCGATCCCGTGGGTGCTGGAGCGCATCGCCGGCACCGGCTCGCGCGAGCTGTTCACGCTGGCCGTGCTGTCGATCGCGATGGGCGTGGCGTTCGGCTCGGCGGAGCTGTTCGGCGTGAGCTTCGCGCTGGGCGCGTTCTTCGCCGGCATGCTGCTCAACGAATCGGAGTTCAGCCATCAGGCGGCCAATGATTCGCTGCCGATGCGCGACGCCTTCGCGGTGCTGTTCTTCGTCTCTGTGGGCATGCTGTTCGATCCGCACATCCTGGTCCAGCATCCGCTGCAGGTGCTGGCCACCACGCTGATCATCGTGTTCGGCAAATCGGCGGCGGCCTACGCCATCGTGCGCCTGTTCGGCCACCCGAACGCCACCGCGCTCACCATTTCCACCAGCCTCGCCCAGATCGGCGAATTCGCTTTCATCATCGCCGGGCTCGGCCTGTCGCTGAAGATCCTGCCCAAGGACGGCCTCGACCTGGTGCTGGCCGGGGCGCTGATCACGATCATGCTCAACCCGCTGCTGTTCATGGCGCTGGACCGCTGGCAGGCGCGCCAGGAAGCCGTCTCTCCCGGCACAGCGCCAAACCCGCACGCAGATGAACCCACCGTCGATCCGATCACCGCCAACGACCACATCATCGTGGTGGGATACGGCCGCGTCGGCCGCCAGTTGGCGCACCTGCTGCACGACCGCGGGCTGCCGGTGGTGGTGGTCGAACACGACGCCGACCGGGTGACCGCCGCGCGCGCCAGCGGGCTGGCCACCGTGCGCGGCAACATTGCCAACGCGCGGGTGATGCAGGAGACCGCGCCCGAGCGCGCGAAGCTGGCGATCTTCGCCATGCCGCAGGCGCTGGAAGCCGGCGAGGCGATCGAGCGCCTGAAGGCGGCCAACCCCGGCATCAGCGTGCTGTCGCGCGCGCACAGCGAAGCCGAGGTCAAGCACCTGCTGGCGCACGGCGCCGATGCGGCCGTGCTGGCCGAACGCGAACTGGCCTACTCGCTGCGCGACATGGTGCTGGCCATGCCGCCCTGGCGCGCGCCGCGCCAGCCGGCCGACGCCACCGCGGCCTGACCCCGCTCCGCGCCGCGGCGCATGCCGGCATGCCCGATCGTCACCTGCGCCCACCCGCACGCGCCGCCCGCGGCGGTTAAAGTCCGTTGGCACACCGGGCTGCTTCCCGCCCGGCGCCCGACCCCACGAGGCATCCCATGAAACGCGAAACCATTGCCATCCACGGCGGCTTCAAGAACGACCCGACCACCCGCTCCGTGGTGGTGCCGATCTACCAGACCACCAGCTTCACCTTCGACGACACCCAGCACGGTGCGGACCTGTTCGACCTGAAGGTGGCGGGCAATATCTACACCCGCATCATGAATCCCACCACCGACGTGCTGGAACAGCGCGTGGCGGCGCTGGAGGGCGGCGTGGCGGCGCTGGCGTTCGCCTCCGGCATGGCCGCGATCACCGCCTCGGTGCTGAATCTGGTCGAAGCCGGCGACAACATCGTGGCGACCAGCCAGGTCTACGGCGGCACCTACACCTTCTTCGTCCACAGTCTGAAATCGCTGGGCGTGGAAGCGCGTCTGGTGGACGGTCGCGATCCGGAGGCCTTCGCCCGCGCCATCGATGACAAGACCAAGCTGGTGTACTGCGAATCGGTCGGCAATCCCGCCGGCAACGTGGTGGACATCGCCGCGCTGGCCAAGGTGGCGCACGACCACGGCGTGCCGCTGATCGTGGACAACACCGTGCCCACGCCGATCCTGTGCCGCCCGATCGAACACGGCGCGGACATCGTGGTGCACGCGCTCACCAAATTCATGGGCGGCCACGGCAACAGCATCGGCGGCATCATCGTCGACAGCGGCAAGTTCGACTGGAAGAGCAACCCGCGCTTCCCGCAGTTCTCCACGCCGGAACCGGCCTACCACGGCGTGGTGTACACCGACGCCTTCGGCCCCGCCGCCTTTGTTGCGCGCGCGCGCACCGTGGCGCTGCGCAACACCGGCGGCGCGATCTCGCCGTTCAACGCCTTCCTGATCCTGCAGGGCATCGAAACCCTTCCGCTGCGCATGGAACGCCACTGCGCCAACGCGCTGGCGCTGGCGAAATACCTTCAAAAGCACCCGAAGGTGGAGTGGGTGAACTTCGCCGGGCTGGAAGGCAACCGGGACTACGCGCTGGCGCAGAAATACATCGACGGCGGCATTCCGTCTTCGCTGTTCACCTTCGGCATCAAGGGCGGACGCGAGGCTTGCGCGCGCTTCATGGACAAGCTCGACATCGTCAAGCGTCTGGTCAACATCGGCGACGTGCGCTCGCTGGCCTGCCACCCGGCCACCACCACGCACCGCCAGCTCACCGACGCGGAACTGAAGACCGCGGGCGTCAGCGCCGATCTGGTGCGCCTGTGCGTGGGCATCGAACATATCGACGACCTGATCGCCGACGTGGAGCAGGCGCTGGCCGTCGCCTGACTCGGCGTCAGTTGGCGTCAGTCGGCGGCTGCCGTCAGGAGGGCCCGCAGCCGCCGATAGCCTTCCACCAGACGCGGGCCGGGACGCCCCAGGTAGGCCTCAGACACCGCGTGGATGCGGCCGTCGCGCACCGCGGGCACGGCATCCCAGCCCTCGCGCCCACTCACCACGTCGCTGCGGTAGTTTTCCTCCTTCACCCCGCACCAGCTCATCACCACCACGTCCGGCAGGGCCGCGCGCGCCTGCGCGGGCTCCATCGGCACGCTCTTCGCATCGACCTCGCCCCACGGGTTTTCCCCGCCGGCGCGCCGGATCAGGTCCGACACCCACGAACGCCGCGCCGGGGCGATGACGGGCTTGGGCCACCACTCCACCAGCACCTTCGGGCGCGCGCCGGCAACCGCCACTTCGGGCATCGCCGCCTCCATCTCCGCCACCAGCGCCGCACCACGCTCCGGCACGCCCAGCGCGTCCGCGATCTCCCGGACGTTGGCGTACACGTCCGCCAGCGACTGCGGATCGCAGACCAGCACCCGAAGCCCCGCCGCACGCAGCGCATCGACCACCTTCTCGTGGCCGGGCACGGTCAGCGAGGTCAGCACCAGATCCGGCTCAAGCGCGTGCACCGCCTCGATATCCAGGTCGAGGTCGCGGCCGGTCTTGGGCAATCCGGCCACGACCTCCGGCGGGTAATCGGAATCGGCGTCCACCCCGACCAGCATCGGCGCGCAGCCCAGCGCGCAGACGATCTCTGTGTTGGAGCAGGTGTGGGAAAAGACGCGCATCAGGTGGAGAACACCAGCTTGCCGCCTTCGGCGTTGACCCGGATGACATCTCCACTTGCGAAACGACCGGCCAGGATGTCCTGCGCCAGCGGGTTCTCCAGCTGCTGCTGGATGGCGCGCTTGAGCGGGCGGGCGCCGTACACGGGGTCGAAGCCGACGTTGCCCAGCAGCTCGAACGCGGCGTCGCTCACGTCCAGCTTCAGGCCGCGCTCGGCCAGCCGCTTTTCCAGCCCGCGCAATTGAATGCGTGCGATCTGCTTGATCTGCGCCTTGTCCAGCGGGTGGAACACCACGATGTCGTCCAGCCGATTGATGAACTCCGGGCGGAAGTGCGCCTGCACCACGCCCATCACCGCCGCCTTCATCTGGGTGTAGGCCTCCGGCGTGCCTTCGCCCGCCAATTCCTGGATCTGGTGGCTGCCGAGGTTCGACGTCATCACGATGACCGTGTTGCGGAAATCCACCGTGCGCCCCTGCCCGTCGGTCAGGCGGCCATCATCCAGTACCTGCAGCAGGATGTTGAACACGTCCGGATGCGCCTTCTCGACCTCGTCCAGCAGGATCACGCTGTACGGACGGCGGCGCACGGCTTCGGTCAGATAACCGCCTTCCTCGTAGCCGACGTAGCCCGGGGGCGCGCCGACCAGGCGGCTGACCGCGTGCTTTTCCATGAACTCGCTCATGTCGATGCGCACCATCGCATCGGTCGAATCGAACAGGAACTCCGCCAACGCCTTGCACAGCTCGGTCTTGCCGACGCCGGTCGGGCCGAGGAACAGGAACGAGCCGGACGGCCGGTTGGGATCGGACAGGCCGGCGCGCGAGCGGCGCACCGCGTCGGAGACGACGGTGATGGCCTCATCCTGCCCGACCACGCGCGCGTGCAGCTGGTCTTCCATCTGCAGCAGCTTCTCGCGCTCGCCTTCCAGCATCTTGCTGACCGGGATCCCGGTCCAGCGGCTGACGACCTGCGCGATCTCCTCGGCGGTCACCTTGTCCTGGAGCAGCTTGAAACCCTTCGTCTCGGCTTCCTGCGCGGCCGCCAGCTGCTTCTCCAGCGCCGGGATCCGGCCATACTGGATCTCGCTCATGGCAGCGTAGTCCTGCCGGCGTTGGGCCGCTTCCAGTTCGGTGCGCGCCGCCTCGATCTGCTCCTTGATCTTCGTCGCGCCCTGCAGGGTCGCCTTTTCCGCTTTCCACACATCTTCCAGGTCGGCGTACTCGCGCTCCAGCGCGTCGATCTCCTGCTCGAGGTCGGCCAGGCGCTGCTTCGATTCGGCGTCCTTCTCCTTCTTCAGCGCTTCGCGCTGGATCTTCAGCTGGATCAGCCGCCGCTCCTTGCGGTCCATTTCTTCCGGCTTGGAGTCGATCTCCATGCGAATGCGCGACGCCGCTTCGTCCATCAAATCGATGGCCTTGTCCGGCAGCTGGCGGTCGGCGATGTAGCGATTGGACAGCGTGGCGGCGGCGACGATGGCCGGGTCGGTGATCTCCACACCGTGGTGCAGGGCGTAGCGCTCCTTCAGTCCGCGCAGGATGGCAATGGTGTCCTCGACCGTCGGCTCGCCCACGAACACCTTCTGGAATCGGCGCTCCAGCGCGGCGTCCTTTTCGACGTACTTGCGGTATTCGTCCAACGTCGTCGCGCCGATGCAGTGCAGCTCGCCGCGCGCCAGCGCGGGCTTGAGCATGTTGCCGGCGTCCATGCTGCCTTCGGCCTTGCCGGCGCCGACCATGGTGTGCAGTTCGTCGATGAACAGGATGATCTGGCCCTCGTTCTTGGACAGGTCGTTCAGTACCGCCTTGAGCCGCTCCTCGAACTCACCGCGGAACTTCGCTCCGGCGATCAGCGCGCCCATGTCGAGACTGAGCAGGCGCTTGCCGCGCAGCCCCTCCGGCACCTCGCCGTTGACGATGCGCTGGGCCAGCCCTTCCACGATCGCGGTCTTGCCCACGCCGGGCTCGCCGATCAGCACCGGGTTGTTCTTGGTGCGCCGCTGCAGCACCTGGATGGTGCGGCGGATCTCCTCGTCGCGACCCACCACCGGGTCGAGCTTGCCGCCCTCGGCGCGCGCGGTCATGTCGATGGTGTATTTCTCCAGCGCCTGGCGCGCGTCCTCGGCGTTCTCGTCCTGAACCGCCTCGCCGCCGCGCAACTTCTCGACCGCCAGCTCGAGCTTGGCCCGGTTGCCGCCCGCCGCCTTCAGCGCCTTGCCCGCGTCGCCGCCGTCATCGGCCGCCGCCAGCAGGAACAGTTCGCTGGCGATGTAGGCGTCGCCGCGCTGCTGCGCCAGCTTGTCCGTCACGTTGAGCAGGCGAATCAGGTCGTTGCCGGCCTGCACGTTGCCGGCCTGCCCGGACACCTTGGGCAACCTGTCCAGCGCCTCGGCGAGGTGCTCGCGCAGCAGCGGCACGTTGACGCCCGCCTGCGCCAGCAGCGGGCGCGTGCCGCCGCCTTGCTGGTCCAGCAGCGCCAGCAGCAGGTGGGTTGGTTCCACGAAATTGTGATCGCGCCCCACGGCCAGCGACTGGGCGTCGGCAAGAGCTTGCTGGAAGCGCGAGGTCAGTTTGTCCATGCGCATGGGAAAGTCTCCGAAATCCAATGGCCGGACGACCCGGCAATGCCTTCAAGATGCGGTCAGAATCGGCACTTCCAAGCCCTGTTGCGCCGGTTTTCAGCGCCTTCTGTCCGCAAATGGCGGGTTCGGGCGTATTACAGGGCAGCCCCACGCCTTGAGGTGAACGTCCTTGTCCCGTGCACTCCTGTGGATTTCCGCGCTCCTGGTCGGCATGACCGGCTGCCAGGCTCCCGACGACGCCAGCGCCGCGCCGTCGCCGACCGCTTCCGCGCCGACTGCCACCGCAGCTTCCGGCACCGATCCGGCCCAGCCCACGAACACGCGCTGCGTGAAGCTGGATGACTGGCTCGCCGCCAGCAAAGGCACCTTCCAGGCCACGAACAGCATCGAAGACGACGCCTGGCTCGCGCGTCTTGCGGTGACGGTGGACGGCAAGACCTTCAGCGACAGCGTTCGGCTGCCTGCGGAGGATCTTTCGGCCGTCACCACCGAAGAGACGGACACGCCCGAATGGACCACGGTCTGCGGGGGTCACCTTTTCGTCCTCGCCCTGCCTTCCGAACGCGACGGCACGGTACTGGTCGGCAACCTGACCGGCGGCAAGCTGGCGCTGACCGCAAGCGACTACATCAGCGGCGAAGAAGACGGCCCGCCCACGGTGCGTCTGGAGAACGGCAGGCTGACCGTCGCCACGCCTGCGGGAAGCATCGCGCTGGTCGAGGAAACCGACCCCGACGCCGAAACGCCGCACGGCTTCGTCGCGGATTCCCTGGCCTGCAAGACCGAAGACGACGCGGGCAGCACCGACATCCGGCTGCCTGTCGATGCCGAAGGCCGGATCACCGGCCTGCACTACCTGTCGACCATGCCCGGCGGCAACAGCTGCAGCATGGACGCCGACCGCGGCGACGACGACACCACCTGGACCGTCCGGGGGAACCGCACCGACATCGTCTGGAACGACCAGGATTACCCGTCGCACGTCACCATCACCCGCAACGGCGACGACATCACCATCGACGCCAGCCGCACGTCTCCAACGCCGTTCTGCGGCCAAAGCGCGCAGCTTGCCGACGTGATCAAGCTGCGCCGCGGCACCGCATCCTGCACCTCCGTGAAGTGGCCACAATGAACCGTTTGCCGCCTGCCGTCCTCCTGCTCCCCGGCATGAAAGTGATCTACCCGGACGGCTATGATCCGGAAACCCTGAAGCGCGGGAGGAACCTGTGGTGAAGCTCTTGTCCCATCGCCTCAACTGGCTGCCAGCGACCCTCATGGCCCTGGGCATGACGGCCCTCCCCGCACTGGCGCACGACTCCGCCCCGGCGGCACCCTCGACGATTCCCGACGCCGTGCTGCGCCAGATCGGCCTGACCAACGCCAATTGCAACCCCGGCAAGGCCGCGTTCTCCGACGACGGCAAGCGCCTGGCGCTGAACGTGGACTGCGGCGAAAGTCGCCTCGGTCGCCGCGTCTGGATCATCGATCTGTCGTCCAGCACCGCCACGCCGGCGACGCCGCCGCTGGGCGCCAGCGATCCCAACGGCGAAACCATCGTCCAGGACGGCACCGAAGTGCAGTGGTCCGGCGACACCTTGTACGTCGCCACCTCCATGGAAACCCGCGCCGCACGCAAGGGCGACCCTGCTTATTGGCAGGAACGCTACTTCAGCGTGAGGCCCGGGCAGGCGCCGAAGGCTCTTCGTCAACAACAGATTCCAGGCTCCGTCAAGGCGAAATTCGAGCACCCCTTCGGTCGATTCCCGGTCGAAGAGGTTCTTCCCGATACCGACAACAACGTGGTCGCCGATGGCATTTTCCGAATCGGCAAACACCTGGTCTGGATTTCCAGCGACGCGAACGACCGCGTGACGCTGCGCACGCGCGTCGGCAAGGGTGCGATCCGCGACCTTGCCAGCGGTGGCTGGGAGCTGTCTTCGCTGCAATACGACTCCCGCCGGCTGATCTACCCCAGCCGCAACGGCATCATCGTCTTCGACCTCGATGCCGGCCAACCCACCCGGATCACGTTCACCCACGCCGACGCTCGGCCAGTCGCCTGGCAGCCCTCCAGTCACTCGCTCTCCTACACCGCCACCCGTGGCTGCGACGGCAAGGCGCAGCCCGGCAACCGCGTGCTTTGCCTCCTCGTCGTGCCCTGACGCGATGCGTCTGCTTGCGTCGATCCCCGTCGGGGTGCTGTTCGTCCTGGCCCTGTTTGCCGGAATCGGACTGTTGATGTGGTACGGCAGCCGCATCCGCAAACGCGACGCAAACGACACGTCCCGGCCCTGGGTGCCCGCTCGTGCCGTTGTGAAAAGCGTGCAGACCCTGGGCCCACCGGGCGCAAACGGCAGAGTGCCGGTGCGGCTGTGGGTACAGATCGACGACTTCACGTCCTCAGGCCGACACACCAAGGCTCCCGTCGATGCGGAGATTCCAGCCAGCTCGCTCGGCCGATTCGGCGACAGCACGGTGGTCCGCCTGCTGCACCATCCGGACAACAAACTGGTCTGCAAGCTCGACGGCGACATCCCGCTGGACCGCGAGTCGGCCGGCACAGGTTGCGACAACCCATGACAACCTCACCCAATCCCGCAGCTCTCCCGCCCATGCGCTTCATCGCGGCCGGCGAAAGCCGCGCCTCGTTGCCGAAACTCGACGGCAGCCTGTGGGTGACAGGAAGCAACGGATCGGGGCAGGTCGGACTGGACGCACGCCAGGACACTCCGATATTCGAATCGCTGAATTTGACGAGCCCGCAGGACGCTTGACCGAGGCTTCGGTCATCTTCGCGCCATCGGCGCGCAATCTCTCGTTGGACAGGCATTACAAGAACCGGTGCCGCACCTCGGGGACCGGGATGGTGCAGCTCTGGTGGCGGCCGAACCAGCGATAGCGGTTTCGCGCGAACCAGCGATACGCGCCGTCGCGCAAGCCACGCGGAACGATCCGCATGACGTTGGCCAGCCGCCAGATCCCGCCCAGACCCGCCAGCACCCGCCGCGCCGCTTCGCTGTCGGAACTGATGCGCGGTGCACCGGGCCGGTCGTATTCCACGAGCAGGAACGACACCGGGTCGTCCGGATTCAGGCCATTGTCCAGCAACAGGGCGCGGCCGGCATCGGATTGCATGGCGGCGAAGTGGTAGCGCTGCGCCTTGTCGTGCTTCAGGAGGAACCCGATCGAGCCGTTGCAGAACGCGCACACGCCATCGAACACGACGATGGCCCGCATATTGTCGTCAGCGTCCGCCATCGGTAGCCTCCGGCTCCAGCCAGCCTTCGTAGCGCACGATCAGTCCCATCAGCGGCAAGGCGGCCTCGACCAGAAATTCATAGCGCCCTTCCTGCTCGCTCTCGCGGCAGCGCACGCCATCGAACAACCTCTTCGGCAACGGCAGCACGCCGAACAGCCGCGCGCCGGCGACCTGCCACCACAGGACGCCGTCCTCGCCCGCATGCAGCCAGAACCAGAACTGCATCGGACCCAGCCGTTCGCGCAGCAGGCCGTCACGATAGGCCAGCTGCGAAATCATCTGCCTGCCACCGAAATCGCGCCGCCAGGTTTCCCCCTGCTGGCTGGCTTCGAACGTCACCGTGGTCGGCACCGCATCGCCCGCCGGAGGCAGGCCCGCCGTACGCGCGCACAGGCGGGCCAGCGGATTGGTGCCGCACTCGATGCGGCTGATCCCGCGATAGCGCGCCTGGCCTCGCACGGAATGCAGCCGCCGCACGCACGGCGCCGTCCAGAAAAAGGCCGCACCCAGCGCTTGCTGGAACAGCGTCGGCATCGAAGCCCCGTGCATCGTCTCGACCACCCCCTGCGGTGAAACGCCCCCTGCCACGCCCGTCGGTGCATTCACGATACCGATGGAGCGTGTTGCGTTTGGTCAAGGTACACCCTGCACCGGGCGGCATCCAGCGATCAGGCCGATCGCCATGCCAGCGTCGCCATGCGCCCGCTGCGACCGTCCCGGCGGTGGGAAAAGAACCGCGCCGATTCGGAGATCGTGCACAGCCCGCCGCCGTGGACTTCGATGACGCCGGCATCCAGCAGGCGCTGTCGCGCCAGCGTGTACAGATCGACGCGCCAGTGCCCGGGCCGGGTGGGCAGGAAGGCCATCCGGGCGCGGGCATCGCGGGCGCGGAAGGCCTCGAAGACCTCCTCGCCGACTTCATAGGCCTGCGGCCCGGCCGCGGGGCCCATCCAGGCGATCACCTCCTGCGCCGGCGTCCGCATGGCGGCCACGGTGGCCTCCAGCACGCCGGCGCACAGGCCGCGCCAGCCGGCGTGGGCGATCCCAAGTTCGCCGCCATCGCGGGCCGCAAACACGACCGGCAGGCAGTCGGCGGTGAGGATGGCCAACACGACGCCGGGCGTCGATGCGATGGCCGCATCGGCTTCCGGTTCGTCGAAACCCGGCTCACGCGCCACCGCCGTGCCGTGCACCTGCCGCAACCAGCGTGGGGAAGAAGGCAACGCCAGCGCGGCGTCCAGTTGCCTGCGGTTCTCCGCCACCGCGCCCGCCGCGTCGCCGCAGCGCGATCCGAGGTTGAAGGTGTCGAACGGCGCCGGCGATACGCCCAGTCCGTGGCGCAGCGTGACCAACGCCCGCACGCCGAGCGGGGCCGGCCAGTCGGCTTCAAGGAACGCCTTCACCGGCGCGCACGCTCCGCCTCGGTGTGGATCGCCGCATCCTCGCGCAGCGCCGCCAGCAAACCGAGCAAATCGACCGGCAGCGGCGCCTCGCAGCGCAGCGGCGCACCGCCGACGGGATGCTCGAACTCCAGCACCTGCGCGTGCAGGGCCTGCCGCCGAAAGCCGCGCAACGCGGCGACCAGGGTGTCGGAGGCGCCTTTCGGCAGCCGCAGCGACCCGCCGTACAGCGGATCGCCGACGATCGGGTGCTTCAGATGCGCCATGTGGACGCGAATCTGGTGGGTGCGCCCGGTTTCGAGCCGGCATTCCAGTGCGGTATGGGCGCGAAACCGCTCGCGCAGCCGGTAGTGGGTGACGGCCGGCTTGCCGTCCTCGCGCACGCCCATCTTCAAGCGGTCGCGGGGATGGCGATCGATGGGCGCATCGACCGTGCCGCCCGACACCAGCGCACCAACCACCACGGCTAGATACTGTCGGTGCACGTAGCGCGCCGAGAGCTGCGCGACCAGGGCGGTGTGCGCCTGAAGGGTGCGGGCCACCACCATCACGCCCGACGTGTCCTTGTCCAGCCGGTGCACGATGCCGGCGCGCGGCAGCCGCTCCAACGCCGGGTCGTGGTGCAGCAGGGCGTTCATCAAGGTGCCGCCCGGATTGCCGGCGCCCGGGTGCACCACCAGTCCCGCCGGCTTGTCCAGCACCAGCAGGTGCGCATCCTCGTGGAGGATCTGCAGGGGGATGTCCTCGGCCTCGGCCACGGTCTGGACGCTGTCCACCGCCGCGACCTCGATCCGCTCCCCGCCGTGGACCGCATCCCGCGGCCGCACGCGTGCGCCGTCCAGCAGCACGTCGCCGGATTTGATCCAGCCCGCCAGCCGCGACCGCGAATGTTCGGGAAACAGTTCCGCGATCACCTGGTCCAGCCGCCGACCGGCGGCTGAATCCGGGACAACGGCGAAACGATGGCCGGTCTGGGTCATGAATGTTCGCGCCTGCGGAAAGGGTGGCGGTCCCGAAACCGGGCCGGGTGCTGGTATTATCCAGCGTTCACGCCCCCGGCGCCCGCTTGCATGCCCATGATGCCCCGTTCCGCCCTGCTGCGCCCCGCCCTCGTGCTCGCGCTGGTTCTCCTCGTCACCGGGTGCTCCGGCATCAAGAACATGTTCAAGGACGAGGACAAGAACGAGGGCGTGCCGGTCGGCGAGTTGTACGACCGCGCCCACGACGCGATGACCAAGAGCCACTGGCAGACCGCCAACGAGACCTTCGGCCGCCTGATCGCCCAGTATCCCTACGGCCCTTACACCGAGCAGGCGCTGATGGAGCAGGCCTACGCCCAGTACAAGGCGGGCAAGCACGAGGACGCCGTCGCCAGCATCGACCGCTTCATCCGCACCTACCCGACCCACCGCAACATCGCCTACATGTACTATCTGCGCGGTCTGTCCAACCAGGCGCGCAATACCGTCTTCCTCGCGCGCGCCTTCAATCTCGACACCAGCACCCGCGATCTCGACGCGCCGCTGCAGGCCTACGCCGACTTCAACACCGTCGCCACGCGCTATCCCAACAGCCGCTATGCCGGCGACGCCCGCCAGCACATGGTGTTCCTGCGCAACGCCTTCGCCCGCTTCGAGTTCAACATCGGGGCGTATTACCTGCGCCGCGGCGCCTGGGTATCGGCCGCCGACCGCGCGACCTACCTGCTGGAAACCTATCCGCAGAGCGAATACCAGAACGACGCCGTGGCCCTGCTGGGCGCGGCCTACACCAAGCTGGGCAACGCGGCGCTGGCGGCGGACGCCCGCCGGGTTCTGCAGCAGAACGATCCGCAGCACCCGTGGCTGACCGACAGCGATTGGCCGCATCCCCCCAGCACCTTCTCCCGGCTCAATCCGTTCCGGGCCGACTCGCGCTGATCATTCCCGCCAGCCGCTGGTGATCGGATAGCGCCGCTCGCGGCCGAACGCACGTCGGCTGACCTTCGGCCCCGGCGCGGCCTGGTGCCGTTTCCACTCGCTGATCCGCACCAGATGCAGCACGCGCGCGACGACCGCCGGATCGAACCCGGCGGCCACGATCTCGGCCAGCGACTGCTCCTGGTCGACGTGGCGCTGCAGGATGGCGTCGAGCACGTCGTAGGCCGGCAGCGAATCCTGGTCGAGCTGGTTGGCGCGCAGCTCGGCCGATGGCGGGCGATCGATCACCGCCTGGGGGATCACCCGGTCGCCGACCGTGTTGCGCCAGCGCGCCAATTCGTACACCTCGGTCTTGTACAGGTCCTTGATCGGCGCATAGCCGCCGCACATGTCGCCGTAGATCGTGGCATAGCCCACCGCATACTCGCTCTTGTTGCCGGTGGTGAGCAGCAACCCGCCGAACTTGTTGGCCAGCGCCATCATCAACGCACCGCGGGTGCGCGACTGCAGGTTTTCCTCGGCCACGTCGGCCGGCCGGCCCTCGAACGCCCCTGCTAGCGCATCGAGGAAACCCTGGAAGGGCGGCTCGATCGGCAGGTCCAGCAGGCGCACGCCCATTGCCTCGCACTGCGCCTGCGCCAGCTCGTTGGACAGCCCGGCCGTGTAGCGGGACGGCATCCGCACCGCCGTGACGTTCCGTGCGCCCAACGCATCGGCGGCGATGGCCAGCACCACCGACGAATCGATGCCGCCGGACAGCCCGACCCACGCCTTGTCGAAGCCGTTCTTTAGGCAGTAGTCGCGGGTGCCGCGCACGACCGCGCGCCAGGCCAGCGCATCGCGACTTTCATCGCCATCCTCGCGCCAGACGATCGGCGTGAAACAGCGCGACCCGGCATCGAAATCCAGCACCAGCCACTGTTCCTCGAACGCCGCTGCGGCCGGATGCACGACGCCGTTGCCGTCCGCCACCACCGAGGCGCCGTCGAACACCAGCGCGTCCTGGCCACCGACCAGGTTGAGATAGGCGATCGCCGCGCCGGTCTCCTGCGCCCGCTGGACCAGCAGGGCATCGCGCTGGGCGTGCTTGTCGCGCTCGAACGGCGAGGCGTTGGGCACCAGCACCAACTGCGCGCCCGCCGCCACGGTGGACGCCAGCGGTTCCGGGAACCAAAGGTCTTCGCAGACCAGCACCCCGACCTTGACGCCGTTCACCTCGACCACGCAGTCCTCGCGATCGGGATCGGTCTCGAACCAGCGGCGCTCGTCGAACACCGCGTAGTTGGGCAATTCGCGCTTGCGGCACGTCTTCTCGGTGCCGCCATCGCGCAGCACGCTGGCGGCGTTGTAGACCACGCTTCCGGCCGCCTGCGGATGGCCGACGATCGCGACAATGCCGGCCGTTTCCCCGGCCAGCTCCTGCAGCGCCTGCTCGCAGGCATGCAGGAAGGATGGGCGATAGAGCAGGTCCTCGGGCGGATAACCCGACAGCGCCAGTTCGGGGAACAACACGACATCGGCGCCGTAGTCGTCACGTGCGGACCGGATCATCGCGCCGATCCGCGCGCGATTGCCGGCCACGTCGCCGACCGGGAAATCGAATTGCGCCATCGCGATACGCAGCGTATTGGCCATCGGTCAAATCCCGGAAATCAGCATGTCGAGGGCCGCCATGATGGCGTGACGCTCGTGGGAAAGATCGGCTTCCTGCCGGCCCAGCATCTGGATCGGCACGTTGGTGATCTGCGCCGTGTCCATGACCACCCGCTTGCCCGCAACCTCCAGCAAGGGCATCAGCCCCTGGATCAGCGGCCCCGCCTGTTGGAGCGCAATCAACGGTATCACCGCGCGGGAGTCGGCAATGTCGATCAAGTCGCTTTGCACGTTTAACCAATACGGGATGGCGCGCCTGGAGGCCGCGTCCGCATTCGCATACACGCAGAACTGGCTCATGTCGCGGACGATGCCTTGAGCGATGCCTTGAACGCGCGAACATGATCACCGGCAAGCCCGTCACGGGCGATCCTTGCGTTGTACGCGGCAATCGCCTCGCGGTTTTCCTCCAGCCACTGTACGCGTCGACGCGCGCGCACTTCCGCCTCCAGCGCGCGTTCCAGCGTGGCGGACAGGTTGATCTCCAGCGCCTTGGCGTCCTCCAGCAAGCCCTGGTTGATACTGACGTTGGTGGCGCGCTTGCCGTAGTTGGCATATTCACCCAGAATGCGCATGACATGCTCCTCTCAAATACGCATTCATAATACGTATGAGTCACGTATACGTCAAGTGCGCCCTCGCTCGGTTCGCCTGCCGTCAGCTTTGCGCCGTCGTACTCCGCTAAACTGCGCGCCCCCTTCCATCGCCGTGCCCATCGGGTGCGGCCAGCACGACGGAGCCTCGCATGGGCCTGGATCACGTCCCGAGCGGCCGCAATCCGCCGGAAGAAATCAACGTCATCATCGAAATCCAGAAGGACGCCGATCCGGTCAAGTACGAGGTCGACAAGGAGTCCGGCGCGATCTTCGTGGATCGCGTGCTGTCCACGCCGATGCGCTATCCGTGCAACTACGGCTACGTTCCCCATACCCTGTGCGGCGATGGCGACCCGGTGGACGTGCTGGTGATCCTGCCCCTGCCGCTGGTTCCGGGCGCGGTGATCCGCTGCCGCCCGGTCGGCGTGCTGAAGATGCGCGACGAGGCCGGCGGCGACGAGAAGATCCTGGCCGTGCCGATCGACAAGGTGTTCGCCGGCTACGCCCACATCGACGACATCGACAAGGTCAGCCGGCACTGGCTGCAGCGGATCGGCCATTTCTTCGAGCACTACAAGGATCTCGAAGACGGCAAATGGGTCAAGCTCGACGGCTGGGGCGACGCCGCCGAGGCACGCCGGATCCTGGGCGAATCGATGGCCCGTCACCAGACGACCGAGGACAAGCCGCGGTTCTGAGCCGCGGATCGGTTCGACAGCCCGGGTTCGGCAGCCCGGGCTGGATACGCCTCAGGGCTGGCCGTCGGCGCGATGCGGGTACCTGGCGAAGATGCCCGACACCGCGGCATCCAGCGTTGCCAGTTTTTCCTCGGGCTTGCGCTGCCGCGCCTCGGGCGCGCTGGCCGATCCCGTCCACACCATGCGGTTGCGGGCGCCATCCACCAGATCCACGGTCAAGGTCGCTTCGCGCCAGGTGCTGGCCATGGTTTCGTCGTACCAGAACGGAATCGCGACGTAGCTGCGCGCCCGGTAGTTGTACACCCACTGCACGTCCGTGCGCGGCACCGACCAGACGCTGGTCCGGTTCTGCACGTCGGCATGGAAATTCACCAGCAGATCGGCGCCTTCGGCGGCATAACGGTAGCCGCGCGCCTCCATCTCCTTGCGAACGTCTTCCTTGATGCGCTCGGACACCCAGGACGAATAACCGGACTGCTCCATGGCGATCGGCTGGTAGAAGCCCCAGGTCCGATACTGGCTGAAGTTGATGGTCGGGTCGGCATCGGTGCGCACGGTGGGGCCGGTGGCACAGGCCGACAGAGCCAGCGTTACGGCAACGAGCAGGGATCCGGCAAGGACGCGGGCGGTGCGGAACATGGGGCGGCTCCGGCAATCTGTCTGTGCCGAATCATCGCACCCGAACCCCGACGCTGCCTGAACGCCGATCACGACTTCGGCCAGAATGCAGACGCCCCGCGATGCGGGGCGTTGAGGACATTCCGATTGCCGGAACGCGCCGGCGTCGCGTCTTCAGTGCTTGAGGTTCTTGCGCAGCCGCTCCAGCGCCTGCAGCTGGGCCGTGACCTCGGCCAGCTTCTGCTGCGCCTCGGCGATCTCCATCGCCTCGCTGCGGCCGGCCAAGATGCGCTCGGCCTCTTCCTTGGCCGCCCGCACCGCCGCCTCGTCGATGTCCTGCGCGCGCACCGCGGTGTCGGCCAGCACCGTGACGACGGTCGGCTGGACTTCGAGGATACCGCCGGACACGGCAATATCGACCGTCTCCCCACCCGGCTGGTGGACCACGATCTTGCCGGGCTTGAGCCGGGTGATCAGCGGCGCGTGCTTGGGCGCGATGCCCAATTCGCCCATTTCGCCGGTGGCCACGACCAGTTCGGCCTCGCCGTGGAAGATCTCGGCCTCGGCGCTGACGATGTCGCAACGGATGGTGGATGCCATGACGATTCCTTACGCCGCGATCTTCTTGGCCTTCTCGACCGCTTCGTCGATCGAGCCGACCATGTAGAACGCCTGCTCCGGCAGGTGGTCGTAGTCGCCATCGACGATGCCCTTGAAGCCGCGGATGGTGTCCTTCAGCGGCACATACTTGCCCGGCGAGCCGGTGAACACTTCCGCCACGGTGAACGGCTGGCTGAAGAAGCGCTCGATCTTGCGCGCGCGTGCCACCGCCAGCTTGTCCTCTTCCGACAGCTCGTCCATGCCCAGGATCGCGATGATGTCCTTCAGTTCCTTGTACTTCTGCAAGGTGGCCTGCACGCGGCGCGCGGTGTCGTAGTGCTCGTTGCCGATCACGTTCGGATCAAGCTGACGGCTGGTGGAATCCAGCGGGTCCACCGCCGGGTAGATGCCCAGCGAGGCGATGTTGCGGCTCAGCACGACGGTGGCGTCCAAGTGCGCGAAGGTGGTCGCCGGCGACGGGTCGGTCAGGTCGTCGGCGGGCACGTACACGGCCTGGATCGAGGTGATCGAACCGGTCTTGGTGGAGGTGATGCGCTCCTGCAGCACGCCCATTTCCTCGGCCAGGGTCGGCTGGTAGCCCACCGCCGACGGCATGCGGCCCAGCAGCGCCGACACTTCGGTACCGGCCAGGGTGTAGCGGTAGATGTTGTCGACGAACAGCAGCACGTCGCGGCCTTCGTCGCGGAAGTACTCAGCCATGGTCAGGCCGGTCAGCGCCACGCGCAGACGGTTGCCCGGCGGCTCGTTCATCTGGCCGTACACCATCGCCACCTTGGACTTGGCGTGCTCCTGCACGTTGACCACGCCCGATTCCTGCATTTCGTGATAGAAGTCGTTGCCTTCGCGGGTACGCTCGCCCACGCCGGCGAACACCGACAGACCGGAATGTTCGGTGGCGATGTTGTTGATCAGCTCCATCATGTTCACGGTCTTGCCGACGCCGGCGCCGCCGAACAGGCCGACCTTGCCGCCCTTGGCGAACGGGCACATCAGGTCGATCACCTTGATGCCGGTTTCCAGCAGCTCGGTGGTGCTGGCCTGGTCTTCGTAGCTCGGCGCGGCGCGGTGGATTTCCCACGTGGTGTCGCTGGCGACGGGGCCGGCCTCGTCGATCGGGTTGCCCAGCACGTCCATGATGCGGCCCAGCGTGCCGATGCCGACCGGCACCGAGATCGCGCGGCCGGTGTTGTCGGCGAGCAGATTGCGCTTGAGGCCGTCGGTCGAACCGAGCGCGATGGTGCGCACCACGCCGTCACCCAGCTGCTGCTGAACTTCCAGGGTGATTGCGGTGCCCTGCACCTTCAGTGCGTCGTACACCTTCGGCACGCTCTCGCGGGGGAATTCGACGTCGACGACGGCGCCGATGATCTGGACGACCTTGCCTTGGGCATTGGCGGTATTCATGCTGGTTCCTGACTCACTGGTGTGTTGCGGTGGCTTGGGAAAACGCGGGCTTTCCCAAGCCGCCCGGGAAACGCGCCGCCCGCATCGCTGCGGGCGGGCGCGGTCAAACGCTTACTCGCACTTCAACGAAGCGGCGGTGGCGGCGAACTGGTCGTTCGCCATCTTGCAGGCGCTGGCCAAAGCATCCTGGTTGGAAATCCCCGCCCACTGCTGGCGGGTCGTTTCCAGACTCTGCTTCACGGCGTCAGACGCAGGATTGCTGCCAGCCTTGTCGACGCAGGCCTGGACGCGCGTGAGATAGGCCTCGCAATCGGCCGGCAGGCTGCTGGCGGAAGCCGCTTCCTCAGCCGGAGCAGCGGCGGCATCGGTTGCGGGCGCTTCTGCGGCTGCAGGTGCGGCGACATCCGCGGCCGGAGCGGCCTCTTCCTTCTTGCAGGCGGTCAGAGCAGCACACAGCGCCACGGCGATCAGCAACTTGTTCATGGTAGTCCCTCCCGGGTGTTCGATTGGATGAAGCAGCAACGCGGCGCAAAAGTGAAACGCACTTCAGGGGACGCCGTTGCGCGGCAACGCCCCCAATCCATCAAACCGCCGCAGCGCCGCCGACGATTTCCGAAATTTCCTGCGTGATCGCTGCCTGCCGCGCCTTGTTGTAGACGAGATTCAGCGTGTCGATCAGCTTGGTCGCGTTGTCCGAGGCGGCCTTCATCGCGACCATGCGCGCGGCATGCTCGGAGGCCACGTTTTCCATCACCGCTTGGTACACCAGCGATTCGATGTAGCGGGTGAGCACGTGGTCGAGCACGACCTCGGCATCCGGTTCGTACAGATAGTCCCAGTCGTGCCGCGCGTCGGACTCGGACTCCGTGGGCTGCAGCGGCAGCAGCTGCTCGAAGGTCGCCTTCTGTGTCATCGTGTTGACGAAGTCGTTGTAGGCGATATTCACGCGATCGACGTTGCCGGACGTGTAGGCGTCGAGCATGACCTTGATGCCGCCCACCAGCTGCTCGACCTTCGGGGTGTCGCCGATATGGGTGATCGAGGCCAGCATTTCGACCTTGATGTGACGGAAGAACGCCGATGCCTTCTGGCCGATGGTGACAAGGCTGATCTCCACGCCCTGCTCCTGCAGCGAGCGGAACTCGCCGAGAAGCTTGCGGAACATGTTGTTGTTCAGCCCGCCGGCGAGGCCGCGGTCTGAAGAGATCACGATGTAGCCGACGCGCTTGACCGCTGCGCGCGGCACCAGGTACGGATGCCGGTACTCGGAATTGGCCTGGGCCATGTGTCCGATCAACTGCTTCATCGCGTGCGCGTACGGGCGCGACTGCTTCATCCGATCCTGCGCCTTGCGGATCTTGGAAGCCGAGACCATCTCAAGCGCGCGCGTCACCTTGCGGGTGTTCTGCACGCTCTTGATCTTGGTTTTGATTTCGCGTCCGCCGGCCATGCTCTACTCGCTTCGTTCTCGACTTGCTTCACGCTGTGATTGCACCACGGATAACCGGGATCCGTGAAAACCGGGGAAATCCGGACACGTCCGACCGGCCATCACCCGGATTCGGTTCAGAAGGAACCGGTTGCCTTGAATTCCTCGATACCCTTCTTGAAGGCCCCTTCGATTTCATCGTCCCAGCCTCCGCTGGCATCGATCTTCGCCATCAGCGCGCCCGCCGTATTGGCAAAGTGCGCCTGCAGGCCGGCCTCGAACGCGGCGATCTTCGCCACCGGCACGTCGTCCATGTAACCCTTGTCGACCGCGTAGATCGACAGCGCCTGCTGCGCGACCGACATCGGCGCGTACTGCTTCTGCTTCATCAGCTCGGTGACGCGCTGGCCGCGCTCCAGCTGCTTGCGGGTGGCGTCGTCCAGGTCGGAGGCGAACTGCGCGAACGCGGCCAGCTCGCGGTACTGCGCCAGCGCGATGCGGATGCCGCCGGACAGCTTCTTCATGATCTTGGTCTGCGCCGCGCCACCCACGCGCGACACCGAGATGCCGGCGTTCACCGCCGGGCGGATGCCGGCGTTGAACAGGTCGGTTTCCAGGAAGATCTGGCCGTCGGTGATCGAGATCACGTTGGTCGGCACGAATGCGGACACGTCGCCGGCCTGGGTTTCAATGATCGGCAGCGCGGTCAGCGAGCCGGTCTTGCCCTTGACGGCGCCATCGGTGAACTTCTCGACGTAGTCCTCGGACACGCGCGCGGCGCGCTCCAGCAGGCGGCTGTGCAGGTAGAACACGTCGCCCGGATAGGCTTCGCGGCCCGGCGGGCGGCGCAGCAGCAGCGAGATCTGGCGATAGGCCACGGCCTGCTTGGACAGGTCGTCGTAGATGATCAGCGCGTCTTCGCCGCGGTCGCGGTAGTACTCGCCCATCGCGCAGCCGGAGTAGGCGCTGAGGTACTGCATCGCCGCCGATTCGGAGGCCGAGGCGGCGACCACGGTGGTGTATTCCATCGCGCCGTACTGCTCGAGCTTGCGCACGATGTTGGCGATGGTCGAGTTCTTCTGGCCGATCGCCACGTAGATGCAGCGGATGCCCGAACCCTTCTGGTTGATGATGGTGTCGACCGCGAGCGCGGTCTTGCCGGTCTGGCGGTCGCCGATGATCAGCTCGCGCTGGCCGCGGCCGATCGGGATCATGCTGTCCACCGACTTGTAGCCGGTCTGCACCGGCTGGCTGACCGACTTGCGCCAGATCACGCCCGGGGCAATGGTCTCCACCGGCGAGGTGGTCCTGGCGTCGATCGGGCCCTTGCCGTCGATCGGCTCGCCCAGCGCGTTGACCACGCGACCGAGCAGCTCAGGGCCGGTCGGCACCGACAGGATCTTGCCGGTGGTCTTGGCGGTTTCGCCTTCGCGCAGGTGCTCGTAATCGCCCAGCACCACCGCGCCCACCGAGTCGCGCTCGAGGTTCAGCGCCAGCGCGAAGGTGGCATGGCCGTCCTCGGAGGCCGGCAGTTCGATCATTTCGCCCTGCATCACGTCGGCCAGGCCGTGGATGCGCACGATGCCGTCGGACACCGAGGTGACGGTGCCTTCGTTGCGCGCCTCGGCGGCGAGCTTGACCTTCTCGATGCGGGCCTTGATCAGTTCGCTGATTTCGGACGGGTTGAGCGTGGTGGTTGCCATTTGGATTTCCTGTGGCGGGCGCGAACCCGCCGTTGCGTTGCGTTGCGTCATGCGCCGGTCGAACCGAAGCCCGGCCGGCCAATGGGATTTCAGTGGACCAAGGCGTCGTGCAGTCGCGCCAGGCGGCCGCGCAGCGAACCGTCGATGACGACATCGCCGGTGTCGATCAGCACGCCGCCGATCAGCGCCGGATCGACGGCGGCATCGACATCGACCTCGCGGCCGAAGCGGCGACGCAGGGCGGCCTTGAGGGTTTCGATCTCGGATGCCGGCAGCGCCTCGGCCGATGTCACCCTGGCCTTGACCACCCGCTCGGCGTCGAAGCGCAGCGCGTCGTACAAGCCGCCGATCTCGGGCAGCAGCGCCAGCCTGTGGTTCTCGAACAGCAGCTGCAGCAGGCCGTCGAAGTTCTGCGGCGCCGATTCCGGCACGAGCAGGGCGATGGCGGCGTCCGAAGTCAGCCTCGGATCGCCCAGCAGCACGGCAACCTGCGGATCGGCCGCGACGCGGGCGGCGAAGGCCAGCGCATCGGACCACGCCGGCAGCGCGGACTGCTCGCGCGCCACCGCGAAGGCGGCGCGGGCGTAGGGACGGGCGAGGGTTGCCTGGGTCATCGGCCGGTCCTCAGAGCTGGGTCGCCAGCTCGTCGATCAGTTCCTTGTGATCGGCGGCATTGATCTCGCGACGCAGCAGCTTCTCGGCGCCCGACACGGCCAGCGCCGACACCTGCCGACGCAAGTCTTCCCGCGCGCGGTTGGCGGCAGCCTCGATCTCGGCATCGGCCAGCGCTTTCTGGCGCTGTCCCTCGGCGATCGCGTCGTTCCTGGCCGCCTCGATCAGCTGGCTGGCGCGGGCGTTGGCCTGGTCGATGATCTCGTTGGCCTTGATCCGCGCGGCCTTGAGCTCTTCGTTGGCCTTGTCCTGCGCCTGCGCGAGGTCCTTGCGGGCGTTGTCGGCCGCGGCCAGACCCTCGGCGATCTTCTGCTGACGCTCTTCGATCGCCCGGATGATGTGCGGCCAGCCGAACTTCATCACCAGCCAGGCCACGGCGAAGAACGCGACGCCCTGAATGACCAGCGTAAGGTTGGGTAGCATGATGCTGTGCTCCTGACTTCCGGCGGCGCGCGGCCGCCGGCTATTGCCTTTGACGATTCGGTCCGCCGTGCGGCGGATCAACCGCCCAGCGAGGACAGCAGCGGGTTCGCGAACAGCAGCAGCAGCGCGATGGCCACGCCGATCATCGGCACCGCGTCGAGCAGGCCGGCGACGATGAACATCTTCACCTGCAGCATCGGGGTCAGCTCCGGCTGGCGCGCCGCGCCTTCGAGGAACTTGCCGCCGAGGATGGCGAAGCCGATGGCGGTGCCGAGGGCGCCGAGGCCGATCAGCAGTCCAGCCGCGATGACGGTGAACTTGAGAACTTCAGCGACGAGGGTTGCGTGGTCCATGGTGTGCTCCGGTTGAAACGTTTGCGTGTCGGGGTGAAAGGGGAAAGCGAAGTGGATCCTTGGAACTTTCTGATGCGGCCCGCGTTCAGTGGCTTTCGGCGGCCATGCTGAGGTAGACGATGGTCAGCACCATGAAGATGAAAGCCTGCAGGACGATGATCAGGATGTGGAAAGTCGTCCAGGCGAAGCCGGCGATGAACTGCGCCGCACCCAGTGCGTAGGTGCTCACGTGCGCCAGCGACGCGTTGAGCGTCATCAGCGCGATCAGGATGAAGATCAGCTCGCCGGCGTACATGTTGCCGAACAGTCGCAGGCTCAGGCTGAGCGGGCGCACGCCCTCCTCGATCAGGCGCAGCAGCAGGTTGGCCGGCGCGAGGCAGATCCTGGCGAACGTGCCGTGGGCATGGAACGGGGCGCTGAAGGCTTCCTTGGTGAAGCCCGCCAGGCCCTTGTGGCTGATGCCGAAGTACTGGATCAGGAAGAACACCGCGATCGACAGGCCGAAGGTGGTGTTGAGGTCGGCGGTCGGCACCACGCGCAGGTAGGCGTGCGCAGGATCCTCGCCCGCCAGCTCGTGCCCGCTTGCCCAGACCCAGGGCAGGAAGTCGATCGGCAGCATGTCCATGAAATTCATCAGGAACACGAGCAGGAAGATGGTGATCGACAAAGGGGCAATCAGCTTGCTGTTGCCATGGAAGGTCTCGCGCACCAGCCCGTCGACGAACTCGACGACCATCTCGACCACGGTCTGGAACTTGCCCGGGACGCCGGAAGTCGCCCGCCGCGCGGTGAGCAGGAAGACGGCGACGAACAGCACCGAAAGCACCAGCGTGAAGAACAGCGTATCCACGTTGAGGGTCATGAACGAGGACTCGCCCACCTTCATCTGCAGGAAGTGCAGATGGTGGTTGATGTATTCGGTCGAGCCGCCGCCCGCAGGTTCCATCGCGCTGAAGTTTCCGATCGCGTTCAACACAGCCGTCTCTTGCCTCTAATCCTGCAATCGTCCTTTCAACAGACCCAGCGCCAGCAGGTAGGACGCTTCCGCGACCAGCAGCCCTGCCAGCATCGGCAGCGCGAGCAACCTGCAAACCGCCAACGCAACCGCCATCGCCGCCACCACCAACAACCACTTCCCGGCGGTACCCAGCACCAGCCGCGCCAAGGCCGCACGCGCCGGAAGGGCCCCGCCGCGCAGCGACACGATGACCGCGGCCAGATTCCCGGCCAGCATCGCCACGGCGCCCGCAGCCACCGCCTCCGCCGATTCCGGCCCAGCGAACGCAAGCGCTGCCAAGGCCACCACGGCCGCCGCAAGGGCGGAAACGACGACCGCGCGCATCGCGCCGCGTCGCCCCGTGGCGATGGGATCGTGCATGCGCAGGTCGTCGTTAGCTTTGGAGTTGGGCCGGGCAATCGAAACGCAACCGCCTAGCCCGGGAATTGTAGCAGTACCCGAGGAGACGCGGCAACCGCAGCCGGAAAACATGAATGGGCTTCCGCTGCCGGGGGAACCGAGCTTGTGGAACTTTTCCTGGATTCCGCGGTCGATGCAGTACGGGATCGCTTCCTACCTCGTCAACTCCGCGGCGATCCCGGCAAGCCCCGGCCCTCACCGACCGGGGCTTTTTCGTGCTTCACGTCGCCCGTCGCGTTCGCGCCGGCGCATTTCGGGATCTTTCTGGGCGCATCGAGCAGCGGGAAGGTGATGCCCGATTCATCGGGCTCCGGATGTTCGATCATGAGGTCGATGATGACGGGCATCAGGGCGCCGAGGATCGCCACGGCGTCGCGAACCTGCTGGCGGTTGGCGTCGCTGTTCCAGGTTGCGCCGCCGTGCATGAGCTGGTTGCGCAGGACATAAAGGCGGTCGGCGACAATCGACAGGACGACGTCGGTCTTGCGCGCCATCAGCGCCCGCATCGCCAGTTTGCGCGCATTGGCGAACTGCACTTCCCAGGTGTTGCTGGCGTCGTGGTCTCGCAGCGCACGCCAGAATGGTTCGTAGACGAAGCGGTTCTCCAGCAAGGTGCGAACCGGGCCGGTGAAGCGATCGAACAGGATCTGCTGCAAGCGTCCTTCGCGGTCGTGGACGATGAGCCGGTCGATGAACTGGCGCGCCTGGTCGCGCTCGCTCTGCTCGAATCCGAATTCGCGCGCATAAGCGGCGTTGAGCGCGATCCACAGAAACAGGAAGCGGGCATCGTCGTCGGCAGACTCGCGCTCGGCCCGTTGAAGCCAGCTGATCGCCCGGTGGATGCGGATCCGCCAGTTCTCGGGCTGGCCGTCGCGCACCTTGCGATGGCGCTGTTTGAGCGTGGCGGCGGTAAGGGGCGTCGCCACGATGCCGCCTTCAGCCGGCGATGCGGCCGGCGAAATCGACCAGGCGCCGGGTCTGGGCGCGGATCGACACTTTGAGTTCTTCGCTCAGCGGCTCGCCCTTGGCGGTGGCGCTGGCGCCATAGGGGTTGCCGCCGGAGGCGTAGATCCCCGGATCGGTGTAGCCAGGCGGCACCAGGATCGCGCCCCAGTGGAAAAAGGTGGTGTACAGGCCGAGCAGCGTGGTTTCCTGGCCGCCGTGCATGTTCTGGGCGCTGGTCATGGCGCTGACGGCCTTGTTCGACAGCGTGCCGGCCGCCCAGAGCGGCCCCAGGGTGTCGATGAAGGCGCGCATCTGGCTGGCCACGGTGCCGAAGCGGGTCGGGGCGCTGAACAGGTAGGCGTTGGCCCATTCCATGTCGTCGTAGCTGGCGTGCTGGACGTGGGCAGTGCGCTCGGCGTGTGCGGCCCAGGCCGCCTGTCCGGACACGATCTCTTCCGGCACGGTTTCCTTGACCTTGCGCAGCCGAACCTCGGCGCCGGCTGCCTGGGCGGCATCGACGGCGACTTCGGCCATGGCGTGGTTGGTGCCGTAGGTGCTGTAGTAGACGATCGCCAGACGGACTTGGCTCATGGCGGCTCCCTGTTCAACCGCATCATGCGGAATCACATTGATAGCCGCAACGGGGTGAAGCCGGCGCGAAAGCCACGCTCGCCCGGCTCAGGAACCGGACAGGGTGGCCGTGCAGTTGCGGCCGCGATCCTTGGCCAGGTAAAGCGCGCGGTCGGCGCGGGCGAACAGTGACTGGAAATCGGGATCCGTCGCCTCCAGTTCCGTGGCGCCGAAGCTGGCGGTGATCTGGAGCGAGGGATGGGCATCGACCGGATGGCAAGCCGCCGTCATGGTGCGAATACGCTCGGCGATCTCGCCGGCGGCCTCGAGCCGGGTGTCCGGGAGAAGAATGCAGAATTCCTCGCCACCGGTGCGCGCCAGGATGTCGATTTCGCGCAGCAGCCCGCGGCAGCAACCGACGAAATCCTGCAACACGATATCGCCCACCGGATGGCCGTGGCGGTCATTGATCCGCTTGAAATGGTCGATGTCGATGGCGATCAGGCTCAACGGCGTGCCGTGTCGGCGGCTGCGCGCATATTCGACTTCGGCCAGTTCGAAGAAATACCGGCGATTGACGCAGCCGGTGAGGCCGTCGGTCCTGGCCTGCTGCTGCAGCTCCTCCTTGAGGTCGTGCAGCGCGGTGATGTCCGTGATCAGGCCGATCAGAGCGTTCTGGCCGTCGCCGTCTTCGCAAGGCACCACCACGCTCCAATAATGACGCTTGCGCCCTTGCGCATCGACCAGGGACTGCTCGCCGGCGTAGCGCTGGCCGCTGGTCAAGATCTGCTGTTCGATCACCCAGAATCGATCGGCGACCTCCTTCGGCATCAGCTCGCTGTCGAGTCGGCCGATCGTGTCTTCCACCGATCGGCCGAACACATTGGCAAGCTGCTTGTTGGCATAAACGATCCTGCGGTCGGCGCGCTTCATGTACACCAGCGCATCGAGGTTTTCGAGCACGGTGTCCAGCAGCTCCTTCTGCCGGAGCACCCGGTCTTCCAGCCGCTTCTTATTGGTGATGTCGTGCGAGATGCCGACCATGCCCACGATGGCGCCGGAGGCATCGCGCAACGGTTTCTTCGTCGTCCAGTAGCTGCGCAGTTCGCCGGTGGCGTGGATGTAGTTGGCTTCCTCGCGCTCGATCGTCTCGCCGTTTTCGAGCACGCGGCGGTCGGTTGCGCGCAGTTCGTCGTCTTCATCGATGGACACGAAATCGGTGAAGGCCTTGCCGATCACGTCCTCCAGGCGCAGACCGGGCCGCAGCAGGTCCAGCACCAGCCGGTTGGCGAAGGTGAATTTGCCCTGGATGTCGGTCGTATAGACGAACGCGCCCACCGCATCGAGCATCGTGCGGTAGGCGGTTTCGCCCATTGCGGGCGGCGCACTGGAACCGGAGGTAGCCATATCCATTGACCGTCAGCGACCTGCGGGGCCTTGAACAAGGTTCGGGAGCATGCACCAAAGTACCGCAGCCACGCGGGTCGGAGGCCGGATTTGTGAGGCGCATCCCGTAATTGCGGGGGGGGGGGGGGCGAACCCCGAAATTCAGCCCATCCTCGCGCGCTGGGTCGTCAACGTGGCCAGTTTGACCGACCAATCGGCCAGGCGCTGCCGCTCCTGCTCGACCACGGCTTCGGGAACGCCGGCGCCGAACCGGGCCAGCTTGGCCGCGCTCTTCTCTTTCTCGGCGCCGATCCTGGCGATCTCCTTGTCGAGGCGCGCACGCTCGGCATCGAGATCGACCAACCCTTCCAGCGGCACGAACAGTTCCAGTTCGCCGACCACCGCCGGGGCGGCGGCGGGCGGTTCGCCGACGAGGGCGTCGAGGCGGTCCAGCTTGCACAGGAAGCGCAGCTGGGCATCGAAGCGCCGCGCACGCTGTGCATCCTGCGCATCGCCACCGCGCAGCAGCAACGACACCTGCCGGGCCGGGGAAACGCCCAGTTCGCCGCGAATGCGGCGCACCGAACCGATCACGGCCTTGAGCCATTCGACATCGGCATCGGCCTGCACGTGGGCCTCGGCATGGAAGTCGGACGGCTGCGGGTAGTCCTGCAGCATCAGGCTGCCGGACTTGCCCAGCTTTGGCGCGACCGCCTGCCAGAGTTCCTCGGTGACGAAGGGAACCAGCGGATGCAGCAGGCGCAGCAGCGCATCGAGCGCGAACAGCAGGGTGTGGCGGGTGCTGTCGGCGGCCTTTGCGTCGTTGCCGCCCAGCGCCGGCTTGGCCAGTTCCACGAACCAGTCGCAGAACTGGTTCCAGGCGAACTCGTGCAGGCACTGCGCGAGCAGGTCGAAGCGGTAGTTGGCGAAGTGCTCGGCTGTTTCGGCGCTGGTTTTGGCCAGCCGCGAGAGGATCCATTTTTCGGCGTCGGTGACGGGCTGCGGCGCGCCATTGAAGGTGGCATCCCCGACGTTCATCAGCGCGAAGCGGGTCGCGTTCCACAGCTTGTTGCAGAAATTCTTGTAGCCCTCGGCGCGGGCGAGATCGAACTTGATGTCGCGACCGGGGCCGGCGAGCGCGGCCATGGTGAAGCGCAGGGCGTCGGCGCCATGGGCATTGATGCCGTTGGGATAGTCCCTGCGGGTGTCCTTCTCGATCTTTTCCGCCATCTTCGGCTGCATCAGCCCGGCGGTGCGCTTGGCGACCAGGTCGTCGAGCGAAATGCCGTCGATGATGTCCAGCGGATCGAGCACGTTGCCCTTCGACTTCGACATTTTCTGGCCGTTCTTGTCGCGCACCAGGCCGGTCATGTACACGTCGTGGAACGGCACCCTGCCGGTGAAGTGGTCGGTCATCATCACCATGCGGGCGACCCAGAAGAAGATGATGTCGAAGCCGGTGACGAGCACGCTGGACGGAAGGTACCGATCGAAGCCGCGCTCGGCCATGCCGGCTGCATCGGGCCAGCCCTGCGTGCTGAACGGGAACATCGCCGAGGAAAACCAGGTTTCCAGCACGTCGGGGTCCTGGCGCAGCGGCGCATCGCCAAGGCCGTGCGCGGCGCGCACTTCGGCTTCATCCCGGCCCACGTAAATCCTGCCGGCCTCATCGAACCACGCCGGGATGCGATGGCCCCACCACAGCTGGCGGCTGATGCACCAGTCCTGCAGGTTTTCCATCCAGTGGCGGTAGGTGTTCACCCAGTTCGGCGGCACGAACCGGACGGAACCGTTCTCGACCAGTTCCAGTCCGCGCGCGCCCAGCGTGTCCATCTTCACGAACCACTGGTCGGTGAGAAAAGGCTCGATCACCTGCCCGCTGCGATCGCCACGCGGCACCATCAGCTTGTGCGGCTTGACGTCCACCAGCAGCCCGGCGGCGTCGAGGTCGGCCACCATGGCCTTGCGCGCGTCGAAGCGGTCGAGGCCGCGGTACTTTTCGGGAATGTCGTCGCGATCGGCAACCACTCTGGCGGTGTCGGTGAAGATGTTGATCGTCTTCAGACCGTGACGCTGGCCGACGGCGTAGTCGTTGAAGTCGTGCGCGGGCGTCACCTTCACCACGCCGGTACCGAAGGCGCGATCGACGTAGTCGTCCAGGACGATGGGGATGCGACGGCCGGTCAGCGGCAGATCCACGAACTTGCCGTGCAGGGCCAGATAGCGGGGATCGTCCGGATGCACCATCGCGGCGGTGTCGCCGAGCATGGTTTCCGGGCGGGTGGTGGCCACGATCACGTAGTTGCGGTTTTCGCGCAGGGTCTCGACCCCATCGGCGTCCACTTCGACGTATTCGTAGCTCGCACCGTCGGCCAGCGGATAGCGGATCTCCCACAGGTGGCCGTTTTCTTCCTCGCTCACCACTTCCAGATCGGAGATCGCGGTCTTCAGCACCGGATCCCAGTTCACCAGGCGCTTACCGCGGTAGATCAAGCCTTCTTCATGCAGGCGCACGAAGGCTTCGGTGATCGCCTTCGACGGCATCGGATCCATGGTGAACACGCTGCGCGACCAGTCGCCGGACGCGCCGAGGCGGCGCATCTGGCGTTCGATGGTGCTGCCGGAATGCTGCTTCCATTCCCACACTTTTTCGATGAATTGTTCGCGGCCCAGCGAGTCGCGGGTTTCGCCCTTGCCTTCGATCGCAAGGTTGCGGCTGACGACCATTTCGGTGGCGATGCCGGCGTGGTCGGTGCCCATCTGCCACAGGGTGCGGTAGCCGCGCATGCGGTGATAGCGCACCAGCGCGTCCATCAGCGTGTGCTGGAAGGCGTGGCCCATGTGCAGGGTGCCCGTCACGTTCGGCGGCGGCAGCAGGATGGTGTAGGCCGGGCCGTCGCCCTGCGGGGCGAACGCGCCGCTGTGTTCCCACTGCGCGTACAGGCGGGTCTCGAAGGATTGGGGATTGAAGCCGGCGTCGAGGGTGGTCATGGGCGTCACATGTCGAATTTCTTGAGCTCGAAACCGAGCGATTGGTAGTGCTTCCAGCGTTTGCGCGAGCCGCCGCGCGCGGCGGGGTCGGCGGACACCACTTCCAGCACGCGGTCGAACCGGCCATCGGGCGCGGTGTCGCGCAGGTTGATCAGCAGCGGACGCAGGGCGGCGTCGGTTTCCGGCGCGGCGATGAGTATCGGCGCCTCCTCCTCGTCTTCGTCCAGGCCGGCGATCTGGTGCGGGAGGAACAGGTCGGGATCGAACGACCACAGCAGATCGTCGAGTTCTTCGGCCTGCGCCATGTCGCGCGCCAATATCAGGGTCGGCAGGTTGGCGGCGTGCGCCCGCTTCGCCAGTTCGCACACCAGCAGCAGCGGCTGCTCGCGAAAGCGGGGCTTGTCGATCAGGTAGAAATGCGCGCGCTGCACGGCTTACCCGACGCGATCCAGCAGCCACTGGCTGAGCATGCCGACCGGGCGGCCGGTGGCCATGCCGGCCTTGCCGCTGTCGGAGGCGCTGCCTGCGATGTCCAGGTGCACCCAGCGCTGGCCGTCGGTGAAGCGCGACAGGAAGCAGCCGGCGGTGATGGCACCTGCCCAGCGGCCGCCGATGTTGTAGACGTCGGCAAACGTGGAATCCAGCATGCCCTGGTACTCGTCCCACAGCGGCAGCTGCCAGCCGCGGTCGAACACGGTCTCGCCGGCGTCGATGAGTTCGCGCGCGAGGTCGTGGCTGGTCTTGGTCATCACGCCGGTGGCGTACTTGCCCAGCGCCACCATGCAGGCGCCGGTCAGGGTGGCCATGTTCACCAGCGCCTGCGGCTCGAAGCGCTGCGCGTAGGTCAGCGCATCGCACAGGATCAGCCGGCCTTCGGCGTCGGTATTGCCCACTTCAATCGTCTTGCCCGACATCGAGGTGATGACATCGGAGGGACGATAGGCGTTGCCGTCGATGGCGTTTTCCACTGCGGCGGCAATGCACACCAGGTTGATCGGGAGCTGCATCTTCACCGCCGCCACGAAGGTGCCGAGCACCGCACCGGCGCCGCACATGTCGTACTTCATTTCCTCGATGCCGCCCTGCGTCTTCAGGTTGACGCCGCCGGTGTCGAAGGTGATGCCCTTGCCGACCAGCACGTAGGGCTTGGCGTCGCCGCCGTTGTCGTACTTGAGCACGACCAGGCGCGGACGCTGCGCGCTGCCGCGGGCGACGGCCAGCAGCGAACCCATGCCCAGCGCTTCCATCTGCGCTTCGTCCAGGATTTCGCAACTGGCGTGCGGTTTGCCGGTCGCGAATTCCCGCGCCTGTCGGGCCAGGTATTCGGGCGTGCAGACGTTGGGAGGCAGGTTGCCCAGCTCACGGGTGAACTGCACGCCTTCGGCAATCGCGACGCCCTGGGCCAGGGCGGTGGCGTCGTCGCCGGCGATTTGCAGCCGCGCAAGTCCGCTCTCCTCGCGCTTCTTGTTCTTCTCGCCCAGCGTCGCCAGGTAGCGATAGCAGGCATGGTCGGCGGCGACTATGGCCTGGCGAATGTTCCAGCCGGCATCGCGATCCTTGACCGCGACTTCGCTCAAGGTGAACAGCGCCGAGACGACCGGCCCGGTCTTGAGCGCGCGGGCGGCGTCGGCCACCGCCTTCAGGTATTGCGGCACCCCGAACTTGCCGGCATCGCCCAGCCCGATCACCAGCACCCGCCGCGCCGTGATGCCGGGCAAGTCGTGCAGCAGGATGGTCTTGCCGGCCTTGCCGGAAACGTCGCCACGCGCGCCGAGGACCGCGATCCGCCCGCCGCTGGCCGCATCCAGCGCCTTGCCCGCCGGGCTGAGGCTGCCGTCCGCAAATGCGCCGACGATCACGCAATCCACGTCGGCGGTGGCGGCGGGAGTCCGGTTCAAGCTGAATTCAAGGCTCATCGAGAATCTGTCCGATGTGAAGGGGAAAGGAACACGCGGCCCGCCGCCTGCGGATGGCGGCAGCCCGGGGCGCGTACAATGCGCGGTCGCGGCCCGGCGTGTGGGAGACGCGGCAAACCCCCGATTCTAAGGCAACCCGGCCCGATGCCGAAGCTGGACCGCTACCTCAGCAGCGAATTCACGCGCGCCGTACTGGCGACGCTGCTGGTGCTCGTCATTGTCAGCCTCGGCGGCGTGTTCGCCGACCTGATCGGCGAGATGGCGTTGGGCAAGGTGCCGCCGACGCTGCTGCTGTCGCAGCTCGGCCTGCGCCTGCTGGGCTATCTGCCCGTGATCCTGCCGCTGGCGCTGTTGCTGGGCTTGCTGCTGGCCACCGGGCGACTGTACCGGGATTCGGAAATGCCGGTGCTGGCCGCGGTCGGCGTCGGCCCGAAGCGGCTGTTGAGGCCGCTGCTGCTGGTGACGCTGCCGGTGGTCTTGGCGATCGCGGCCTGCTCGCTGTGGATTGGCCCTGCGGCGAACCGGATGGCCAAGGCCATGGTGATCGAGGCCAACCGCAATCTGCTGGTGGCCGGGTTGGAACCTGGCCGGTTCACGCCGATGTCCAACGGCGGCGTGGCCTACGTCGGGGAAATGTCCTCGGACGGCACCCGGCTGGGCCGCGTGTTCATCTACCGCGAGCGCGGCAACCGCATGGACGTGGCCACCGCCCGCAGCGGCGAGCTGTACCGCGATCACGGCGCGCGCGTGCTGGCCCTGCTGGACGGGTTCCGGGTCGAAGGCTCCGCCAGCGGCGACCAGCTCGACTATCGGCTGATGCGCTATGCCCGCAACGAAATCCAGCTGCCCGAAGCCGATCCGCCCAGCCGCCTCGACGACCCCCCGTTCCGCACGACCTCCGAATTGCTCCGGATGCCCGGTGCGGCGGCCGCTGCCGAACTGCACTGGCGGCTGGCGCCGGCGCTGCTGGCGCTCGCATTCGCGCTGATGGCCCTCCCGCTGGCGCGCACTTCGCCGCGCCAGTCCCGCCACGGCGCGATGCTGCTGGCGTTCATCGCCTATCTCACAGGCATCTTCCTGACCCTGCTGGGCGTGCAGTCGCTTGCGGAAAGCCGGCTGCCGCTGGCCCTGGGCCTGTGGTGGCTGCTCGTGCCGATGCTGGCGATAGGAGTCTGGCTGTTCGTCCGCGACGGCCAGCCACTGTTGCCGAGGCGGCGGCGATGAAGCATTTCCCCCGGCTGCACGACAGCTATATCGCCCGCGCCATCATCTCCAGCGTGCTGCTGGCCTGGGGCGTGCTGCTCGGGCTCGAAGTGGTGCTGTCCTTCGCCGACGACCTGAGCAACATCGGCAGGGGTTCCTACACGATCAACCACGCCATCGCGGTGGCCGGGCTGTACCTGCCGGGCAACGCCTATGACTTGTTCCCCACCGCCGCCGTCATCGGCTCCCTGCTGGGCCTGGGCGAACTGGCCGCGACCTCGGAACTGACCGCGCTGCGTGCGCTGGGCCTGTCGCGCCGCCGGATCGGGCTGTCGGTCCTGCTGGTGCTGTCGGCTTTCACCGCCCTGATGGTGGTCAATGGCGAAACCCTCTCACCCTGGGCCAGCGAACGCGCGCAGGCCATCCGCTCGATCCGCCACAGCGACATGGTGGTTTCACGCTACGACGGTCTGTGGGCGCGCGAGGGCGGGATGTTCCTGAGCGCGCGCGGCGGCGAGCAGAAGCAGCGCGGCGCCGACAGCTGGCTGGAACTGCACGGCGTGCGTTTGTTCGAATTCGCCGAAGACGGCCGGCTGCTTTCGATCGCCAACGCGCGCGTCGCAGAGCACCACGGCAATCACTGGACCTTGCACGACGTCGAACGTACCCGCTTCGGCGCCCGCTCGGTGCAGCGCAGCAAAGTCGCCACCGAGCGCTGGGATTCGACCCTGAGCGAATCGGTGCTGGCCGCCAGCGTCACCCGGCCCGGCAACATGGCCAGCTCGCAATTGCGCACCAGCATCGACTACCGCCAACGCAACGGCCTCGATGCCAGCAACTACGAGCGGGTGTACTGGGGGCGCTGGTTCTATCCCTTGAACGTTCTCACGCTGTGCCTCGCCGCCGCGCCATTCGCCTTCGGATCCTTGCGCAGCGGCGGCTACGGCAAGCGCGTCTTCATCGGCATCGTCTTTGCGCTGGGCTTCTGGCTGCTGCAGCAGATAACGACCAAGCTTGCCGGCATCTACCGCTTCGATTTCCGGATCGCCTACGCGGTGCCGCCGCTGATCATGCTGGTGGTGTCGTGGATGGTGTTCCGGCGCCGCAGCGGCTGAAGCAGACGGATTCCGGTTCCCGGCAGCATCGATTCAATCGGCCCCGCCTTCAGCCGCCTGCCCGCGCACGGCCTTGGGCAGGCGGATCAGGCGCGTCGCGCTGGCGCGGTCGTGCCAGGTCAGCCGATCGCGGTCGAACCACGCCCACCAGAACCCCAGGCCGGCAGAGGCAAGAGACAGCAAGCCGACGCCGAAGCGCAGCCACAGGCGTCCGGTTCCTGGCACGCCGCCGTCGGCCGCAACCACCCGCAAACGCCATGGCCGCATGCCGATGGTCTGGCCGCCGCGCTTCCAGCTCAATGTCGCATACAGCCCGGCAATGGCGAGGAAGACGAGGAATTCCAGCGCGCCCATCCAGCCGCCGCGCACCGAGTCCCCGTGCGCGAGGGTGAACGCAGTCGCAGCCACGAACCACATCGCCAGCAGCGGGAAGAAATCGTACAGCAAAGCCAGCAGGCGCCAGCCCAGCAGGGTGGAGGGACGGTCGGACATGGCGACAGGATACAGAGCCCTTCATCCGGTACCTGTCGCCACCTTTTTTCAGAAAGCGTGAAAAAGGCCGCTGCTCGCGGATCTTCCAGTGACGCCGATTTGATCGACCTTGCCCTCACGTAGGGCGGCAAGGGGTGCTCTATTCTTGCTGTATGTCCACCGTTGCCGAGCGCCGCCGCCTGTTTACCGATCTGCCACCACTGGAGCCGGCAGACGCCGACGCGATCGAGCGGTTTCTGGATGCGCTCTGGGCCGAACGCGGTCTGGCCAAGGCCACGCTGACGGCCTATCGCACCGATCTGGAGCAGCTTGCGCGCTGGCTGCGTCAGGCGCGCGGACGGGCGCTGGCCGCGGCCGGACGCGAGGATCTGTTCGAATACCTCGCCCTGCGCGCCCGCGCCGGCTACAGCCCGCGCAGCGGCGCACGCCTGCTGGCCAGCCTGCATGCGTTCTACGGCCGAACGGTGCGCACCGGTCTGCGCAGCGACGATCCGGCGGCGCTTCTGCAGGCCCCGAAGCTGCCGCGGCTGCTGCCCAGGGCGCTGTCCGAGGCGCAGGTGGCCGCGCTGCTGGAAGCCCCCGACTGCGCCGATCCGCTCGGTCAGCGCGACCGCACCATGCTCGAACTGATGTACGCGGCCGGACTGCGGGTCAGCGAACTGGTCAACCTGCCCGCCACCGCGCTCAACCTGCGCCAGGGTGCGCTGCGTGTCACCGGCAAGGGCGGGAAGGAGCGGCTGGTGCCGCTGGGCGACGAGTCGCGGCATTGGCTGGAGCGCTATCTGCACGAAGCCCGACCGCCGCTGATCGGAAGCAGCCCGGACGTCGGCGCGCTGTTCGTCGCGCCGGGCGGCGGCGCGCTCAGCCGGCAGGCCTTCTGGACGCTGGTCAAGCGCTACGCGGCCGCCGCCGGGATCGAACCGGCGCGGATCAGCCCGCATGGGCTGCGCCACAGTTTCGCGACCCATCTGCTCAACCACGGCGCCGATCTGCGTTCGCTGCAGATGCTGCTGGGGCACGAATCGCTTTCGACCACCCAGATCTACACCCTGGTCGCCCGCGACCGCCTGCGCAACCTGCACGCCCTGCACCATCCCCGCGCCTGAACGCACCGCCGCATTGCGCGACGACCGTCACGCGGACGCCTGCGGAACGTGGGAAAATGCCGAACCTTTATTCTCGGGCACAAGCCCGGCAGCCGGCTTTGCCCGCGGAGTTTCGATGAAGCAGTTCGTCCTGACCCTCCTGATCCTGCTCAGCACCAGCCTGTCGGCCTGCGCCCAACCGGCCGCAGCGCCCACCGCCGGCACCGCGCCCGTGGCCGAAGCCGCGGCAACGCCGGGCGAAACCGCCTATGCGGCGGGCACGCCCGAGGCCCGCGCCCGGGAAGCGCTGCGCAAGCTGGATCCGCGGATCGTCGTCGAGCGGATCGGCCCTGCGCCGCTGCCGGGCTTCCGCGAAGTGATCGCCGCCGGACAGGTGGTCTACGTCAGCGACGACGGCAAGTACATGTTCTCCGGCGGCCTGCTGGATCTGTCCAATCGCTCGAACCTGAGCGAGGCGGCAATGGCCGGGGTGCGCAAATCGATCCTCGCCACCTTGCCGCAGTCGGACCGGATCGTGTTCGCGCCCAACGGCCCCGCACGCTACACCGTGGTGGTGCTGACCGACATCGAATGCGGGTTCTGCCGCAAGTTCCATTCCGACATCGCCAAGTACACCGCGCTGGGGATCCGCGTGGAATACCTCGCCTTCCCGCGCGCCGGGCTGGGCAGCGACGACTACCGCAAGATGGTGGCGGTCTGGTGCGCACCGAACCGGCAGCAGGCGTTGACCGACGCCAAGAACGACCGTCCGGTGCCGATGACCGCCTGTGCCCGCACGCCGGTGGACATGCAGTACCGGGCCGGCCAGCGGATGGGTCTGGAGGGCACGCCGATGATCCTGACCGCCGACGGCAAGCTGCTGGGCGGCTACTCCTCGCCGCAGGATCTGTTGCGGCGGCTGCAGGCCGTCCAGGGCGAAGCCGCGGCCGGATGACCACGGACCCCGCCGCCATGGACGCGCTGCACGCGCGGGCGATCGACGTGGCCCGACAGGCCTACGCGCCCTACTCGCAACTGCGCGTGGGCGCGGCGCTGCGTTCGACCAGCGGCACGGTGTACACCGGCTGCAACGTCGAAAACGCCTCGTTTTCGATCGGCGGCTGCGCCGAACGCGCGGCGATCGCGGCCGCGGTACAGGCCGAAGGCAGCGCATTCCGGCTTGCCGCCATCGCGGTTGCCGCGTTTGCGCAGGACGGCAGCGAACTGCCGATCACGCCCTGCGGCGCCTGCCGGCAGGCGCTGGTGGAATTCGGGCCGGAAGCGCGCGTGGGTTTCCGCCAGCCGGACGGCGCGTGGCTCGATGTCAGCGCCGACGCACTGCTGCCCTACCGGTTCGCGTTCCCCCGGCAATAAACCGGGTCAGCCATCCAGCCATTCGTACAGCGGCACGGATGCCGGCGGCGCTACGCCCAGGGTGAACGCCGCCCGCACCTGCTCGGCCGCGCGCTCGGCAGCGGACGGGGTGCGCGCGTGGATCACGGCCAATGGTTCCCCAGCGGCAATGCGTTGCCCGCGCTCGGCGACCTGCGCCAGACCCACGGCGTGGTCGATTCTTTCGTCCGGGCGACGCCTGCCGCCACCCAGATCGATCACGCACTCGCCCAGCCCGCGCACGTCGACGGCCTGCACGAACCCTTCCCGCAACGACGCAACCGCCACCTGCTCGGGCGCCTGCGGCAGGTGCCAGGCCGGATCGTCCAGAAGATCGGACGGGCCGCCAAGCTCGGCCACCATGCGCTCGAAGCGCTCGGCCGCCGCGCCGCTGGAAAGCGCGCGCTCCAGCTTCCCGTGCGCGTCGGCATCGTCCGCGGCCAGGCCGCCCAGCACCAGCATCCGCGCCGACTCCGCCAGCACCAGCGCGCGCAGGCGCGGGCAGACCGGGGCGCCGACCAGCAGGCCGATGTTTGCGCGCACCTCCAGCGCATTGCCGGCTTCGCGCCCGAGCACCTGCCCCATGTCCGACAGCAGCGCCGACAGCCGCAGCCCGCTGGCGTTGGCCACCGCCCGCATCGCCGTGGCGAGCGCGCGCGCATCGGCGGGGTCCGGCGTCTGCGCGCCGTTGCCGACCTTGATGTCGAGCACCAGCGCCTGCGCGCCGCCGGCGAGCTTCTTCGACAGGATCGACGCCACGATCAGCGCCTGCACATCGACCGTGGCCGTGACGTCGCGCACGGCATAGAGACGACGGTCGGCCGGCGCCAGGTCGTCGGTCTGGCCAATGATCGCGCAGCCCACGTCGGCGACCACCCGGCGCATGCGCTCGGGCGTCGGGTAGGCGTCGTAGCCGGGAAGGCTCTCCAGCTTGTCGAGGGTGCCGCCGGTGTGCCCCAGTCCGCGCCCGGACAGCATCGGCACATAGCCGCCGCAGGCGGCCACCAGCGGCGCCAGCGCGAGGCTCACGCCATCGCCGACCCCGCCGGTCGAATGCTTGTCCAGCGCCGGACCGGGCAGATCGCTCCAATCGAGGCTGCGGCCGGAGTCGCGCAATGCCAGGGTGAAATCACCGCATTCCTGCGCGTCCATTCCATGCAGCGCCACCGCCATCGCGAACGCGCCCACCTGCCCTTCGCTCCAGCGCCCGCTGCCGATGCCCTGCGCAATTTCGTGCAGTTGCCCGGCGGACAGCCGCCCGCCTTCGCGCTTGGCGCGCAGCAGCGCGGTGGCGGGCCAGTTCGCCACTATTCCACCGTCACCGATTTGGCCAGGTTGCGCGGCTTGTCGACGTCGGTGCCGCGCGCCAGCGCGACGTGGTAGGCCAGCAGCTGGACCGGGATCGCGTGCACGATCGGCGAGAGCATGCCGCCGTGGCGCGGGGTGCGGATCACGTGCACGCCTTCGGAATCGCCGAAGCGGCTGTCGGCGTCGGTGAACACGAACATCTGGCCGCCGCGCGCGCGCACTTCCTGGATGTTGGACTTCACCTTTTCCAGCAGGGCATCGTCCGGGGCGATGACGACCACCGGCATCGCCGCATCCACCAGCGCCAGCGGACCGTGCTTGAGCTCGCCGGCCGGATAACCTTCGGCGTGGATGTAGGAGATTTCCTTGAGCTTGAGCGCACCTTCCAGCGCAATCGGGTAGTGCACGCCGCGGCCGAGGAACAGCGCGTGCTGGCGCGGGGCGAAGCTGCCCGCCCAGGCCGCGATCTGCGGCTCCAGATTGAGCGCGTGCTGCACGCTGCCGGGAAGATGGCGCAGCTCGTCGATCAGCGCCGCTTCCCGGCCCGCGTCCAGTCGCCCGCGCAGCCGCGCAAGCACACCGGCGAGCGCGAACAGCGCCACCAGCTGGGTGGTGAACGCCTTGGTCGAGGCCACCCCGATCTCGGCCCCGGCGCGGGTGTGGAACACCAGCCGGCTGGCCCGCGGAATCGCGCTTTCCGGCACGTTGCAGATCGACAGTGTCCGTTCCTGCCCCAGCGATTTGGCGTACTTGAGGGCCTCCATCGTGTCCAGCGTTTCGCCCGACTGCGAGATGGTGACAATCAGCTGGCGCGGATCGGCCACCACCTTGCGGTAGCGGAACTCGCTGGCGATATCGACGGCGCAGGGGATGCCGGCCAGTTCCTCGATCCAGTAGCGTGCGATCAGGCCGGCGTAGTAGCTGGTGCCGCAGGCAAGGATCTGCACCGAGTCGCTATCCGCCAGCAGCGCCGCGGCATCGGCGCCAAACAACGCCGGGTCGAATCCGTCGACAGCCGCGATGCCTTCCAGCGTGTCGGCAATCGCGCGCGGCTGCTCGTGGATCTCCTTCTGCATGAAGTGGCTGTAGGGGCCGAGCTCCAGCGAGGCCAGCGAGACGTCGGAGAGGTGGACTTCGCGTTCCACCGGCACGCCGTCGGCATTGAACACGCGCACCGCCTTGCGGGTCAGCTCGGCGGTATCGCCTTCTTCGAGGAAGATCACCCGGCGGGTGGCCGAGACGATCGCCGAGACGTCCGAGGCGACGAAGTTCTCGTCCTCGCCCAGCCCGACCAGCAGCGGGCAGCCGACCCGCGCCGCCACCAGCGTGTCGGGGTCGCGCTTGTCGATCACCGCCAGCGCGTAGGCGCCGTGCAGTTCCTTCACCGCCGCCTGCAGCGCTTCCAGCAGGGTTCTGCCCTGCGCGCGATGGTGGTGGATCAGGTGGGCGACGACTTCGGTGTCGGTCTGCGACTCGAACACGTAGCCCAGCGCCTGCAGCCGCTGCCGCTGCGCCTCGTGGTTCTCGATGATGCCGTTGTGCACCAGCGCCAGTTCGCCGTGGCTGATGTGCGGATGCGCGTTGCACTCGGTGACGCCGCCGTGGGTGGCCCAGCGGGTGTGGCCTATGCCGAGCCGGGCGTGGAAATCCTCGGCCCGCGCCGCGGCCTCCATTTCCGCCACCCTTCCGGTGCGGCGCACGCGGCGGACGCCGTCGCTTTCCACCACGGCGATTCCGGCCGAGTCGTAGCCCCGGTATTCCAGCCGCTTCAAGCCATCGACCAGCAGCGGCACCACGTCACGCTGGGCGATGGCTCCGACGATTCCGCACATGCGAACTCCGCTTGAAAACGCAGGCGGCAAGTGTAGCCGGTGCCATGTTCGCAGCGTCCGGGTGTCCGCATGCACACCGCGACCGGACAGGCGCATTGAAAATAATATTTCGATATTTCAATGACTTGAGATTGGCACGCGACTTGCTTTTGTCAAGGCATGGACACGACGCCCCTTCCTCCGAAGCGCGAACCCGGCCACGGCATCCGCGACACCGCCGCGCAGGACCAGCGGCTGACCACCCCGCGCCACCGGGCGCGGCGCTGGCTGCTTCCGGGCGCGGCCGCAATCGGCGTACTGGCATTGGCCGGCTGGGTCGCCAGTGGCTGGCTGTCGGGCCAGCACTCCTACGACAGTGCCCAGCTGCGCATCGCCACCGTCACCCGCGGCGACCTGGTGCGCGATCTCAGCGCCGAAGGGCGCGTGATCGCGTCCAACAGCCCGACGCTGTACGCGATCGCACCCGGCATCGTCACCCTGAACGTGGTCGCGGGCGACGCGGTGAAACAGGGCCAGGCGCTGGCGGTGATCGACAGCCCGGAACTGCGCAGCCGATTGGTGCAGGAAGAATCCACCCTCGCCAGCCTCGAAGCCGAGGCCGGCCGCGCCCAGCTGGACGCGCAGATCGCGCGCTCCAATGCCCAGCGCGCACTGGACCAGGCGCAGATCGACCGCACCGCCGCCCAGCGCGACCTCGAACGCTATCAGCGCGCGTACGCGGGCGGTGCCGTGGCCCAGAACGATCTGGCGCGCGCGCAGGACCAGCTGAAGAAGGCCGACATCGGGCTGGCGGCCGCCCGCCGCGATGCCCGCCTGCAGAGTGCCGGCGCCGGGCTCGATGCGCGCAACAAGATGCTGCAAGCGCAACGCCAGCGCGCGGTGGTCGAGGAAGCGCGGCGCCAGGTCGAGGCATTGACGCTGCGCGCCCCGTTCGACGGCCAGGTCGGTCAGGTCCAGGTCCCGCAGGGCACCAGTGTCGCCGCCAACGGCCCGGTGCTCAGCGTCGTGGACCTGGGCAAGTTCGAGGTCGAAATCAAGGTGCCGGAAAGCTTCGCTCGAGATCTCGGCCTCGGCATGCCGGCGCAGATCTCCGCCAACAACGCGCAATACGCCGGCGAGATCGCCGCGGTGTCGCCGGAAGTCGTGAACGGCGAGGTGACGGCCCGCGTGCGTTTCGCCCAAGGCAAGCAGCCGCCCGGTCTGCGCCAGAACCAGCGCCTGACCGTGCGCATCGTGATGGACACCCGTCGCAACGTGCTGATGGTGGAGCGCGGCACGTTCCTCGATCAGGGCGGCGGCCATTTCGCCTACGTCGTCGATGGGCATGTCGCCGTGCGCCGCCCGATCTCCACCGGTGCCAGCAGCATGGCCAGCGTCGAAATTCTCTCCGGGCTGAAGGCCGGCGACCGCATCGTGGTCTCCGGCAGCGATCAGTTCGACAACGCGGACCAGGTCCGCATCACCGGCAACTGAAGGAGCAACGCCATGAACACGTTTCCCCTGTTTCCCCCGCGCTTTCGCTGGACTCCGGAGCAGCTCGCCGACGCGGTGCCGCTGCGACTGTCGCAGGTCGTCCGCTTCGATGCGCCACGCGTGCGTGCCGCCAACGCATCACGGCATGCCCGCCGCACCGATAGCTACCTTCCCGATGTCGGCTCACCGGGTCCATTCCGGATCTCCTGAGCCCGACCCGCGATCCCAACTTTCCCCACAAACCGCAAGGACCCCGCCATGTTGGACATGCGCCAGATCACCAAGGTGTACCGCACCGAACTGGTCGAGACCCACGCCCTGCGCGCGCTCGACCTGCAGGTTGCCGACGGCGAGTTCGTCGCCGTCACCGGGCCGTCCGGCTCGGGAAAGACCACCTTCCTCAACATCGCCGGCCTGCTCGAAGAATTCACCGGCGGGCAGTACACGCTCGACGGCGTGGACGTGAAGGGCCTGGACGACAACGCCCGCAGCCGCCTGCGCAACGAGAAGATCGGTTTCATCTTCCAGAGCTTCAACCTGATCCCGGACCTCAACCTGTTCGACAACTGCGACGTGCCTTTGCGCTACCGCGGCATGCCCGCCAGCGAACGCAGGCTGCGGATCGAGGACGCACTGGGCATGGTGGGCCTGGGTTCGCGCATCAAGCACTACCCGGCGGAGCTGTCCGGCGGCCAGCAACAACGTGCGGCGATCGCCCGCGCGCTGGCCGGAAGCCCGCGCCTGCTGCTGGCCGACGAACCCACCGGCAACCTGGACAGCCAGATGGCGCGCAGCGTGATGGAGCTGCTGGAGGACATCAACGAACAAGGCACCACGATCGTCATGGTCACCCATGACCCCGAACTGGCCGCGCGCGCGCAGCGCAACGTGCACATCGTCGACGGCATGGCGACCGACCTGAGCGTGGCCTCGGCCCTGCAACACTCGCTGCACGCCGACAGCGCCAGCCCCGCCACCGCCTGAGGACACCGCGATGTTCGGCTATTACCTCAATCTTGCCTTGCGCAGCTTCCGCCGCAATCGCGCCATCACCGCACTGATGGTGCTCACGATCGCGTTCGGCGTGGCGGCATCGATGACGGCGTGGTCGGTCTTCCGCGCCGTCTCCGGCGATCCGATCCCGTGGAAATCGGCGCAGCTGTTCGTTCCCCAGATCGACAGCTGGGGCACCAACGGCGGCAATTCCGACCACGAGCCGCCATCGGCGATGAGCTACATCGACGCCACCGCGCTGATGCGCGACCACAAGGCCAGGCTGCAATCGGCGATCTACCAGATCGCGCCATCGATCGTTCCGCCGGACGCCGCCCGGCACCCCGTCAACGTCCGCGGGCGGGCGGTGTTCAACGAATTCTTCCCGATGCTCGACGTGCCGTTTGCGCACGGCGGCGGCTGGGCTGCGGCCGACGACGCCAATCGCGCACAAGTGGCCGTGATCAGCCGCAGGTTGAGCGAGAAACTGTTCGGCACGGACGCCAGCGTGGGCCGCGATCTCAACATCGAGGGGCGCAGCTACCGCATCGTCGGCGTGCTGGGCCGGTGGAATCCGCAGCCGATCTTCTACGATGTGGTCAACAGCGGCGGCTTCGACACCGACCCGGACGACATTTTCCTGCCGTTTCCCACCGCAATCGCCAACGGCATCGAGAACCAGGGCAACACCAATTGCTACGCCCCGCCCGCCGGTACCGGGTTCGCCGGCCTGCAGCATTCCGAATGCATCTGGATCGCCTACATGGCGCAGCTCGACGATGCCGCTGCGGTTGCAAGCTACCGCAGCTATCTGGACAGCTATGCAAATGCCCAGACCGCTTCCGGACGCTTCAGCTGGTCGCCGAACAACCGCCTGCGCAACCTGCACGACTGGCTGCTGGCGCAGCACGTCGTCCCCGACGACACCCGGGTGTCGCTGCTGGTGGCGCTGGGGCTGCTGCTGGTGTGCCTGGTGAACACCATCGGCCTGCTGCTGGCCAAGTTCCTGCGGCGCAGCGGTGAAATCGGCATCCGCCGTGCGCTGGGCGCGCCGCGGCGGCAGATCTACCTGCAGTTCCTGATCGAGGCCGGCACCGTCGGCGTCGCCGGCGGCGTGCTGGGCGTGCTGCTGACCGCGCTGGGGGTGGCCAGCGTGGGCTGGGTGATGCCGCCGGAAATCGCACCGCTGGCGCGCCTCGATCTTCCCCTGCTGGGGTTGACCCTGCTGGTTTCGGTGCTGGCAACCGTGCTGGCCGGCCTGTATCCCACCTGGCGCGCCGCACAGGTGCAGCCGGCGTGGCAGCTCAAATCCAACTGAAGGACGATGCCATGACCGTGCATCCCATGATCGCCGCGCTGCGCAAGCACAAGGCCGGCGTCACCCTGATCGCGCTGCAGATCGCGCTGACCCTGGCCATCGTGTGCAACGCCATTTTCATCATCGGCCAGCGCGTGGAGCGCGTGAATCGCCCCACCGGCCTCGACGAAAACAACCTGCTGACCGTCACCCAGATGTGGGTCGGTGCCCCGAACGACGCCGAACCCGGCGCGGCCGACAAGCTCGACGCCATGCTGCAGGAAGACCTAGCCGCGCTGCGCGCCTTGCCCGGCGTCGAATCGGTGGCCTCGATCAACTCGCTGCCGCTGGCGAATTCCTCATGGAACGGCGGCGTCTCCACGCATCCCGACGACAAGCTGCTGGGCAACATCACGTCCACCTACTACTTCGGCGACGACCAGTCGTTGTCCACGCTGGGACTGAAGCTGGTTGCCGGGCGCGCGTTCACGGCAGCGGACGTCGGCCACATGGCGTTCCGCGACCAGCGTGACGTGCCCATCGCCATCGTCAGCCAGGAACTGGCCAACCAGCTCTATCCGCAGGGCAATGCGGTCGGCAAGCCGCTGTACATGAACGGCAGCAGCGCCCCGACCACCATCATCGGCATCGTCGAGCGCCTGCAGGTGCCCGCCACCGGAAGCTGGGCCAACCGCTTCGCCTACAACGCCACGCTGATCCCCATGCGCCTGAATTCCACCTTCAGCCGCTACGTCCTCCGCACCCGGCCCGGCCAGATGGACGCGGTCCTGCGCGCGGTGGCTCCGGCGCTGTACAAGGTCAATCCGCTGCGCGTCATCGATGACGACGGCGTCAAGTCCTTCGCCCGGATCCGCCAGCAGGCCTATCGCGGCGACGTCGGCATGGCCATCCTGATGGGCGTGATCTGCCTGATCCTGCTCGCCGTCACCGCCGCCGGCATCGTCGGCCTGACCAGTTTCTGGGTTGGCCAGCGCACCCGCCAGATCGGCATCCGCCGCGCGCTGGGCGCCACCCGCCGCGAGATCCGGCGCTATTTCCAGCTGGAGAACTTCCTGATCGCCAGTCTGGGCATCGCCATCGGCCTGCTGCTGGCCTTTGCCCTCAACCAGCTCCTGATGAGCAAGTACGCGCTGCCGCGCCTGCCGCTGCAGTACCTGCCCGCCGGCGCCCTGACCCTGTGGTTGCTCGGCCAGCTGGCCGTCCTCGGTCCGGCGCGCCGCGCGGCCTCGGTACCCCCGGCCATCGCCACCCGCTCGGCCTGAGTCCACCCCTGCAATCGCTCCTACAATCGCCGCATGCCCAACGTCCTGATCATCGACGACAACGAAGCCGTGGCCACCGCGCTTGAGGTGCTGCTGTCGCTGCACGAGATCCGCAGCGTGCATGCGGATTCGCCGCGCGCCGGGATGGACGTTCTGGCCCGCGAACCGATCGATCTGGTCATCCAGGACATGAACTTCCACGCCGACACCACCTCGGGCGAGGAAGGCGTGGCGCTGTTCCGGCAGATTCGCGCGGAGCATCCGGACCTGCCGGTCATCCTGCTGACCGCGTGGACCCACCTGGAATCGGCGGTGGAGCTGATCAAGGCCGGCGCCGCCGACTATCTGGCCAAACCGTGGGACGACCAGAAGCTGCTGGCCACCATCAACAACCTGCTGGAACTGGGCGAATCGCGGCACCAGCTGGCGCAGGCAACCCAGGGCGAGCGCCAGCGTCGCAGCGCACTGGAGCGCGCCTTCGACCTGCGCGGCACGATCTACGCCGACCCCGCCAGCGAGGCTGCATTGACGCTGGCCTGCCAGGTGGCGCGCGCCGACATCCCGGTGTTGATCACCGGTCCCAACGGCGCCGGAAAGGAACGCTACGCGGAGATCCTGCACTACAACAGCGCGGTGAAATCCGGCCCGTTCGTGGCGCTCAACTGCGGCGCCATCCCGGCTGAACTGATCGAAGCGGAACTGTTCGGCGCCGACGCCGGCGCCTACACCGGCGCCAACAAGCCGCGCGAAGGCAAGTTCGAGGCGGCCGACGGCGGCACTCTGTTCCTGGACGAGATCGGCACCCTGCCGCTGGCCGGGCAGGTGAAATTGCTGCGGATTCTGGAAACGGGTCGTTTCGAACGACTGGGCAGCAATCGCGAGCGCAGCGTCAAGGTGCGCATCGTCAGCGCCACCAATGCCGACCTTCCCGTACTCATTGCCGAAGGCCGGTTTCGCGAAGATCTGTTCTACCGGCTCAACGGCATCGAGCTGCGCGTGCCGCCGCTGGCACAGCGTCCACGCGACATCCTGCCGCTGGCGCGGCATTTCCTGCCCGAGGGCAAGCGCCTGGGCGAAGCGGCCACACGCCTGCTGCAACGCCATCCCTGGCCCGGCAACGTCCGCGAACTGCGCAACGTGATGCAGCGCGCGGCGCTGCTGGCCCACGGCGAGTTGATCGAGCCTGCCGACCTTGCGCTGCCGATGCCGGCACAGCCGGCCCTGACGCCATCCGACGAACCCGACCGCGCATGCATCGAGGCGGCGTTGGAACGCTGCGGCGGCGTGCTCGCGCAGGCCGCGGCCGAGCTCGGGATGTCGCGGCAGGCGCTGTATCGGCGGCTCGACCGGCTCGGCATCTCGCGGGGCTGACATGAACTGGCTGCGCTCCTTTCCGATCGCGTCGAAGTTGATCGCCTGCGCCTGCCTCGGTATCGCACTGGCCGTCGTCGGCACGCTCCTTTTGGGCCGCTGGCTCCCACCTTGGCTTGCGGCAACACTGGCAGCCTGCGCCGGAATCGCCCTGTGCATCGCCCTGATCCAGCGCGTGCTGGCGCCCACGCGCTCGCTGTTTCGCGCGCTGTCCGGCACCGTGGCCAGCTACCGCGACGGCGACTTCAGCTTCGGCATCCACTGGGACAGCGGCGGCGACCTTGGCGATCTGGTCGCGGCCCACAACGCGCTGGGCGACGCCCTGCGCGAGCAGCGACTGGCGCTGGTCCAACGCGAATTGCTGCTGGACACGATGGTGCAGAACACGCCGGTGGCGATGGTGTTGCTGGATCCGGCGCGGCGCATCGTGCTGGGCAACCTGGCCGCACGCAAGATGCTGGGCGAAGGCAAGCGATTGGAAGGCCATCGCTTCGACGAGATCCTGGACAATGCCGAACCCGTCGTGCGGGACGCCTTCGCTCGCGGCGGCGACGGCATGTTCACCGTCGGCAAGGAAGACGACGAGGACATCTACCATCTGTCGCGCCGAAACTTCCGGCTCAACGGCCGAGTGCATGAATTGATCCTGCTGCGCCAACTCACCGCCGAATTGCGCCGGCAGGAAGTGCAGACGTGGAAGAAGGTGATCCGCGTGATCAGCCACGAACTCAACAACTCGCTGGCGCCGATCGCATCGTTGGCACACTCCGGCAACGAACTGCTGCGGCGCGGCCAATACGACCGCCTGCCCTCGGCGCTGGCCACCATCGAAGAGCGCGCGCGCCATCTGGAAGGGTTCATCCGCGACTACGCGCGCTTCGCGAAACTGCCCGCCCCGCACGCAGAGCCGGTGCCCTGGCGGCGATTCATCGCACAGCTGCACGCCCAGGTGCGATTCAGCGACGAACTGCACCCGGAAGATGGCATCGCCCGCTTCGATGCCGCGCAGCTGGAACAGGCCTTGATCAACCTGCTGAAAAACGCCCATGAATCCGGCTCGCCGCCCGATGCGGTTCGCCTGACAATCCGCCACATCCACGAAGGCTGGCGCATCGAAGTCCTCGACCGCGGCAGCGGCATGAACGATGCGGTACTCGCCAACGCGCTGTTGCCGTTTTATTCCACCAAGCGCCACGGCACCGGGCTGGGCCTGGCGCTGGCGCGCGAGATCGCCGAAGCCCACGGCGGGCGGATCGCCCTGCTCAACCGGGAGGATGGCGGGCTCTGCGTGTCGATGGTGCTGCCGAGCTGACCCGCCGCCCGGCATCGGCTACGGGGCAGGAACCGCCCTGAACAGCCCCAGCGCTTCGGCACCGGCATGGGCCTTGCGCTGCGCGGTGAATGCCCACCACGGTCTGGCCGAACCGCCGTCCATGAACGCCACGATCGACAGGAACACGTCGATCACGCACGGGTCGTGGCGCACGCCGGTTTTCCGGCACAGCTGCGCGTACATCGCCCAGGGATCGCGCCCGACCAGCTGCTCCGGTCGCTCGATGCCCAGCAGACGCAGGTCGGCAGCCGTCGCCGGTCCGACGTTGGGCAGGTCGGTCAGCCTGCGAACGGATTCACGCCGGACCTTGGCCGGATTCATGACGATTTCCTCGCCGGGCGCTTCCATCCCGGCAGCGCCAACTGGCGTGCGCGCGCCACCGTGAGCTGATGCGCCGGCGCATCCTTGCTGATGGTCGAGCCCGCGCCGATCGTGGCGCCTTCGCCCACCGTCACCGGCGCCACCAGCGCGCTGTTGGAGCCGATGAAGGCGCCATCCTCGATCGTGGTGACGAACTTGTTCGCGCCGTCGTAATTGCAGGTGATCGTGCCGGCGCCGATGTTCACGCCGGCGCCGACCACCGCATCGCCGAGATAGGTCAGGTGGTTGGCCTTGCTGCCCGTGCCCAGCACGGTCTTCTTGGTTTCGACGAAATTGCCGATGTGCACCCCGTCGGCCAGCACCGTGCCTGGACGCAGCCGCGCAAAGGGCCCGATCTGCGCCGCGCCGTCGACATTGGCGCCCTCGATGTCGCAGTGCGCGCGCACCTCGGTGCCCGCGCCAATCACCGAATCCCGGATCCGGCAGAACGGCCCGATGCGCACGCCGTCGCCCAGGGTCACTTCCCCTTCGAACACCACGTCGACGTCGATCTCGACGTCGCGACCCACGCTCACGCTGCCGCGCACGTCGATCCGCGCCGGATCGGCCAGACGGGCACCCGCGGCGCACAGCGCCCTGGCCTGTCGCGTCTGATAGGCGCGCTCCAGCTGGGCCAGCTGCCACGGATCGTTGGCGCCTTCGGCTTCGACCGGATCGGCGATGGTGACGATCTCCGCTGCCGCAAACTCGTGGGCCGCAGCGGCGAACACATCGGTCAGATAGATTTCGCCCTGGGCGTTGTCGGGGCGCACCCCGGACAGCCAACGCCGCAGCGATGCCGCATCGGCCACGATCATGCCGGTGTTCACCAGCCGGATCCGGCGCTGTTCCTCGTCGGCATCGCGCTGTTCGACGATGGCCGCCGCGTGCCCTTCGGAATTGCGCACGATCCGTCCGTACCCGGTCGGATCGTCCAGTTCCGCGGCCAGGACCGCCAGACTGCGCGTGCTGCCGAGCAGCTTGCGCAAAGTCTCCGGCGTCACCAGCGGCACATCGCCGTAGAGCACCAGCACGCGGGCCCCGTCGGGGATGCCCGGCAATGCCTGCAGCACCGCATGGCCGGTTCCGCGCTGCTGCGCCTGATGCGCCCACTTCAGGCCGAAATGGTCGGCAAAGGCGGCGCGCACCGCCTCGCCACCGTGGCCGTACACCAGATGGATTCCGGCCGGCGCAAGCGCCCGCGCGGCGTCGAGTACATGCGCGAGCATCGGCTGTCCGGCAATGCGCTGCAGCACCTTGGGCAGGGCCGAGCGCATGCGCTTGCCTTCGCCAGCGGCCAGAATGATGACGTGAAGCGGCTGATCCATGGCAATCCCTCGCGTGACCCGCCAATTCTACCGGTCGCGGCGATGCGGGCGCTTCGGCGACAATGCCGCCGATGACGCTGAAACGCCACCTGAGCCGATACGCCGTCAGCGGTCTGCTGCAGTGGGTGCTGGAGTACGCACTCGTGCTGGCGCTCAGCCAGTGGCTGCTGCCGATCGCGCCGGCCAACGTGATTGGCCGCATCTGCGGCGCACTGTTCGGATTCTGGCTCAACGGACGCTGGACCTTCGCCCTCCCGGGCCAGCGTCCCGGTTCCCGCGCGCTGGCACGGTTCTTCGTGGCGTGGCTGCTGCTGACCGCGCTGAATACCGGGCTGGTCGCCTGGTCCGCCCAGCTGGCCGGCCTGCGGACCGCACAACTGCTCAAGCCGTTGGCCGATCTGGTGACGGCGGGCCTCGGGTTTCTTGCCTCGCGGCACTGGATCTATCGCCCCTGATTCAAGGGTTCGACCAAAGTACGATTGCGGCCAGAGGCACTTTCGACTAGCGTCGCCGGACTTGCCGATCATGACTCCCGGGGAGGGGAACATCATGGCGCGGACCTGGGCAGCCTGGATTCTTGCGGCGGCGGCGCTGGCCCTGGGCGGCCACGCGCGGGCGGCCTGCGTGGACAGCGTGGTGATGGTGCACGGCAACGCCGGCCACCCGTCCGATTTCAACAACACCTACGTCGAGCTGCGCGCCCGCGGCTATGCCGACGCCCAGATCTTCCGTCCGGACTGGGGCAGCAAGTCCTGTCCGGCCTGCAACGACCACAGCGGCAGCGAGGAGACGCCGGTCGAAAACGCCCTGATCGACGCCATTGCCAGCTCTTGCACCGGCAAGATCGACGTCATCGCGCACTCCATGGGCGTGACCCTGGCCGCCCGGGAAATCCAGCGGCTTGGCCTGAAGAGCTACGTCGATGCGTTCGTCGGCATCGCCGGCGCGTACCGCGGGATGTGGACCTGCGGCACCTACCCGTGGAACGTGTGGACCCCGACCTGCGGCGCCCAGGGCCTGTCCATCAACAGCCCGTTGCTCAATGGGCTGGCCGGGAAGGAACCGGGAGCCCGCGCGTATTCGATCCAGTCGAACATCGACGAAGTCGTCTGCGCGACCGGCATCTGCACGGTCGGCGGCGTGCATACCTCCACGATCCCGAGCCAGAACGCCGCCTACACCTATCCCTACGGCCACTTCGGGCTGCTGACCCTGACCGCGCAGAAACAGTACGAGTTGATCCACTAGCCATTCCGCGCAAGACTGGGCTGACGTCACCGGAGAGTTGGAATGGCACCGCCCGGATCGTCCGCGGATGCAGTGAAGCGCCGATTCCCCTGGCTGCCCATCGCCTGTCTGGTTTTGTCCGCGCTGCTCGCCATCGCAGGGTTCGCGATGGTCCCGGTGCAGGACGCGGGGATCGCCCGCAATTCCAGCTGGCGCCAGGCAATCGAGCAGGGTCAGGCCAAACCGGTCCCAGTCCGTGTGGCGGGAAAGTACGTCGAGACCCGACCGCGCGGCCGCGCCGGCGCGGAAACCACCATTGGATCGATCTGGACGTCCCCGGCGTCGGTCGGGTACCGACCCGGATGGCGGCATCCGAATGGAACAGCCTGCAGGTGGGGAGCATGTACCCGCATCCGTCCTACGTGTTCGACGGCCGATTGTTCGTCCCGGACCAGGCCACCGTGCCGACCCGCTTCGCCTGGGTCCGGACCACGCTGCCCGTGAGTGGAGTCTTGGCGTTCTTCGGATTCTACGGCCTGCTGCGCGGACGACGATCCTGATCGTTCGAGTCGTACCGCCATTTGGCATATCCGCATCGCCGAGAATCGTCGCAAAGAAAACCTCCTTGAATGCCAAGTGCCCGCCCTTCCCAAGGGTTGCATCTCCCGCGGCAGTCCTGCGCGCACAGCGCCACGTGGCAACCTCGATCACGACGCTACGCCACCGGTGGTCTATCCGGCGTTTCGCGAACTGACGGGGCACGCGTTCCGCAGGGCGTTTCGCACGGCACGTTCCGGCAAGGAATAGGTGAGCTTGGCGATCTTGGCGAAGTGGGAGAGACCCCGTCTTGCCGTTCATCCACCGCACTTGCGCCATCCTGCGGATGCTTTCTTGTCGTGATTTCCCGCCCAAGCGCTCGGCGCCTGGGCGTTCGCCGTCACCACGAAACTCGCTCTGCAAACGGGGATGCTCACCCTCCTTCAGGCGTCGTGCAACACGCGCCGGGCGGCGCTGAAGCGGTCGCCGAACCGGGCGATGCCGTCGGCGCGCATGATGGCGGCGTGGTTGTCGAAATACGCCTGCAATGCGTCCGCGTCGCGCAACCGGTACTGGCAGCACAGGGCAATTCGCCCGGATGGCGACGGCGGGTCGACCACTTCGTACACCTGCGCCGACAGGAAGCCGGGCAGAGCCAGCATCTGCGCGACGTGTTCCTGCAGCCACGCGCGGTAGGCGGCGGCGACGGCGGCATCGACATCGAGATTGACCTCGTAGATCAGCGCGCTCACATCGACACCAGTCCGATCAGGCTGGCGCTGGCGATCGCCAGTCCCAGCAGGATGAGATAGACGACCCCAAGCAGGGCGAACTTCAACAGGGTGATGGGCCAGCCTTGCGCATACACGCGCTTTTGCATCAGCAGCAGATAGACCGGCACCCACAGCAGCAGAAGATCGGCGATCCAGTCGCTCAGCGTGAACACCAGTCTGTTGGTCGCGAACAGTTCGCCCGCCGCGTTGACCAGCAACACCAGCATCACATCCAGGCACAGGAAGGCATGGCTGTGCAGCGCCACCAGCAGGTGTTCCATCATCAGCCGATGCTGGAAGGCATAGGCCAGCTTGAGCAGCAGCGCGAACACCGGCACCAGCACGAACAGAACGCCGGGCGCCGCGCGCAGGGAAGCATCCTTGAAGGCGTCCAGATCCTGCCCCATGCGCGCGAAGTTGGCATTGGCGATACGCACGCGACCGTCCAGCCAGGCATTGGCCGACGCGGGCAGCCAGTCGACGTGCACCGCGCCGGGCGGCGGCGCAGGGAGGTCCTGGGCACCGGCCGCAGGCGTCGCGGAG